>JANOPP010000675.1:0-24995 GCA_031421915.1 Myxococcales bacterium
CTTCTTTCACGTGTGGGGCGGTCCCGGCTCGTCGACGGTGGGCTGCACGGCGATGGACGAGCACAGGCTCACCGCCATGATGTCGAAGCTGTCGCCGGCGAGAGCTCCGACGCTGGTGCTGTTGCCGCGCGGCGAGTACGACGCGCTCGCGCAGGCCTGGCAGCTACCTCGCAACTGACACCGGCGCGTACGCGTGCGACGATTCCTGGATGCTGTCGGTGATGGTGGCGTGTGTCGTGAGTCTCGTCGCGTGCGGCGGCGGTAGCGAGCTCGGGGGCGAGGTCGACTGCACACCCGGTGACATGATCCGGATCGGCTGCGACGGTGTGGTCGGTCGAGAGTGTATGGGCCGGCCCCGGATGGCGCTGTGCGACGGGCGGATCTCGCTCGACGAGTGCGGTCCGAACACGCCGGCTCCGGACCTCCTGGTCGTGCAGAATCCACCGGGCTGTCCGAACCGGATCGTGACGTGCCCGGCATCGGGCTCGGTGGTCGTGCAGATCGATCAGGGCGGCTCGGGGCCGTTCACCTGCACCTGGGACACCAGGTCCTCACGCCCTGAGGCCTCGACAGTCGGCGATCCATCCGTTATATTGGACGGATGGATTCCTCGTCGATCTTTCGAGCACTTGTCGGCGGTGCGCTGATCGGGCTCGCTGCCTCGATCGCACTGATCGGGAACGGGCGGGTCGCGGGGATCAGCGGGACGCTTGGCCGAGTGTTCGCCGCGGACAGCGGCCGCGGGTTCCGGATCGCATTCTTGATCGGCCTCGTCGCCACGGGCGTGATCGCCGCGAGCGCTGCGCCGGCAGCGTTCGGTGCCGCAATCCGACCGACCTGGTTGCTCGCGATCGCCGGCGTGCTCGTCGGCGTCGGCACGGCGCTCGGCAATGGCTGCACGAGCGGTCACGGGGTATGCGGTCTGTCGCGCGGCTCGGGGCGCTCGCTCGTCGCGGTGATGACGTTCATGGGGACCGCGGCGCTCACGGTCGCGATCGTCGGAGCGCGCACGTGAGGTTCGTCGTCTCCGTCGTTGCCGGTGTGCTGTTCGCGCTGGGCCTCGTGATCTCGGGCATGACCACGCCCGCGAAGATCAGCGCGTTCCTCGATATCGGAGGCGCGTGGGATCCGTCGCTCGCGTTCGTGATGGCCGCGGCGATCGGCGTGCACGCCCCGCTCGTTCGCCTCGTGCGCGGCCGTCGCGCACCGCTGTTCGACACGGCCTTCCACTGGCCGACGAAGCACACCATCGATCCGGCACTCGTCGGTGGCGCGGCGATCTTCGGCGTCGGCTGGGGCCTGTCGGGCTATTGCCCCGGCCCGGCCCTCGTCAGCCTCGGCACGGGCGCGACGCCCGTGCTCGTGTTCGTCGCGGCGATGGCGGCGGGGCTGTTCGCGACGCGGGCGCTCCTTCCGCAGCGCGACTAGTGGCCATAGTAGCGGCGGTTGTAGTTCGTCAGCGCGTGACGAACGAGCGCGCGCGCCGTGCTGCGGTCCGACAGCGAGAGCTGGACTGTGATGTCCTCGATCGAGGTCCCGTCCATCCACAGGGAGAATGCGTTGCTGTAGCCGGCATCGGCCCGGCACACGCGCCGTCGCGTCAGCCGCCAGTCCGCGGTCGACCGGCCCTTCGACGTGTCGTAGAGCTTCTCGATCGCATCTGCGCGGGGGTCGTGGGGGAGCACGTACTCGACGGCTTCGACATCGGTCACGGCGGTCGGGAAGGTCACGAAGTGATCGCCCTGATCATCACGCCAGCTCAGCGTGGACGGCGAGAGTGGCCCGCTCGCGATCGTCGAGCTCGACGTCAGGCGCTCGCCCTCGCGCACGATCTCGAGATCGCCGCACGCGTACGTGCCGGTGAGGGACATGGTGCTCTTCGGCGCTCGCGACGCGCACGCCGTCACTCCGAGGCCGATCAGAACGAGAAGACTGATGTTGCGCATGCGCTCCACTCGAGCACGTGGCGGGCCAGCGCAACCCTGCGATCCTCGAGCCCTACGCAGCGCAAGACGTGCTGCCCGGCAGATCTTGCCGGGCAACTACAGCCGGTACTGCTTGAGCTTCAGCGTGAACGTCCGGATCGGCATCTCGATCAGGCTCGCCGCGCGGGTCTTGACGCCACCGGCAGCCGCGAGGGCTTCCGCCATGCGCCGGCGCTCGAGGTCGCGAAGCTCATCGGAGATCGGGCGAAACGACGTCGTTGGCTCGCTCGGTTGTTCGATCACCCCGATCGGCGCTGCGAGCCCGGCTCCGGATCCCCCGAGACGCTCCGGGAGATCCGTCGGCTCGACGAGCTCGTCGGGAGCCGCTGCGGCAACGTAGTCGATCGTGTTCTTGAGCTCGCGCACGTTGCCCGGCCACGCGTGGGTCAAGAGCACCTGCATCGTCGCCGGCGTGATCGTCATTGCACCGCGCCCGCCGCGCGTACATGCGTCATCGAGGAACTTGCGCGCGAGCATCGGTACCTCGCACAGCCGATCGCGCAGCGGCGGCAGGATCACGGTCGCACCGCCGAGCCGGAAGTAGAGATCCTGGCGGAACCGGCCCTCGGCGACCTCGACCTCGAGCGAGCGATTCGTCGCTGCGACGAGCCGCACGTCGATCGGCCGCTCTCGCGTCTCGCCAAGCCGCGTGATCTTGCGGGTCTCGAGCGTGCGCAGCAGCTTGGCCTGGATCGTCGGCGGCAGCTCGCCGACCTCGTCGAGGAACACCGTGCCGCCTGCCGCACTCTCGAACAGACCCGCCTTCGCCGAGGTCGCACCGGTGAACGCGCCTTTGTCGTGACCGAACAGCTCACTGTCGACGAGGCTCTCCGGTCCGAGCGCCGCGCAGTTCACCGGGACAAATGGGCCCGAGCGTTTCGACCAGTGATGCACCGCGAACGCGGCATTCTCCTTGCCGACGCCGGTCTCACCGGTGATCAGCACGTTGAGCTCGGAGCTGGCCAGCCGCTCCAGGTGCGCGAACATCCGCGTCATCGCTGGATCGGCGATCCAGATCTGGCGTGATCCGAGCTCGATCCGTGTCGCGGCCTCGGCGGGCTCCCCGATCGTTCCGGGTGCCGTACGGCGAGCCGCTGCGCGCGCGGCGAGCAAGATCGTATCGGCGTCGCACGCATCCGCCGGGCACACCGCGAGTCCGAGTCGCGCGGACGGAACGCACACCAGGACCTGCGAGGCGATCGAGCGTGCGAGCTCGCGATCGGCCTCGGGGAGGAGCAGAAGCAGCTGGCCATCGCCGGCGTCGCCGACCACGTCGATCATGCGCAGCGCCGGAGCGAGTGCGGTCGCTCCGACCTCCGAACCCCGAACCACGATCACGGCGAGCTCGCGGCGGAACGACATCGCGCGATCGAGCTCCTCGGCGAGGCGGCGACGCCAGCCCGGCTCGGCGTACGAGGCACGCGCCGGGAGCGCGGGCACGGAGAAGTGCACGACGCAGACGACATCTCCCACGGTCGCGACATCACCCGATGCGAGCACGCGCGTCTCACCGACAGGTTCGCCATTCACGCGCGTCCCGTTGTGGCTGCCGAGATCGGCGATCCGGACCACGCCGTCATCGACCCGGATCGTGGCGTGGCGACGGGAGACCGATGCGTGATCGAGGCGCAGCTCGACCTCGTGACCACGGCCGATCACGACAACTCCAGACCGCGGCAGGTGAAAGATCCGGGACGAGTCATTCTCGACAACGAGCAGGTACGCAGTGCCCTGGCCGACGAGCTCGTCGCCGGCGCGTCCGCCCATCCTGCTCTTGGTCTGATCGACGCTACCCATGGGGGTTCCTCACTGCACCGGCCGCACGATGTCATCGTCGCCGAGTCGCCACGGTACATGACGCTCGATGAAGGCTGCCAACCCTTCGAGGTCTGCGACGGCGTGAACATCCCACGCCCGCGCTGTTCCATTGGCGGCCGCTGTCCACAGAGTGGAATCGTCCGCGGAGAGCGCGATCTCGTCGATCACGCCGCCATGTGGATCACGCGTCCCGAGCAGCTTCCCTTTCGTGACGTCCCACACCT
Source organism: Myxococcales bacterium (assembly GCA_031421915.1). Lineage (GTDB taxonomy): Bacteria > Myxococcota_A > Polyangia > Haliangiales > Haliangiaceae > JABFXX01. The sequence goes on from JANOPP010000675.1 coordinate 4,028, forward strand.
TCGCAATACCGTCGGTTCCTGCGGTGAAGACGCGCGAGCCATCTCGGGTCACGACGATCGAGCGGACCTCGCCAGTCGGCCCCTCGATCGCGACCGAGAGGCTCGGGACGAACGCCGCGCCGAACCGCCAGATCTGAGCATCCGCCACACAACCCACCGCAAGCACGCCACCACTCGCGTCGAATGCCAACGATCGCACGGGCCCCGTGGCGTCGCGGCGTGCGAGCTTCTCGCCCGCGCTCGTCCACACCATGAGGGTCCCGTTCGCGAAGCCACCGACGAGGATGTCGCCCCGCGGACCGAAGGCGAGCGCATCGAGAGACCGACCTTCGGTCCGCACAGTTCGCACCAGCGTGCCATCGAGCGTCCACAGCCGGAGGACACCCGCGCTATCGCCGGTCGCGATCCGGGCACCGTCCGCGCTGAACGCGAGGCTGTAGGTCGGATTGTCGTCCCCACGCGGCAACCTGCGCTGGGGCTTGGTCTCGCCGACCTTCCACACCAGCGCATCGGAGTCCTCGCCAGCGGTCACGAGGTGCTTGCCATCGGGCGAGAACGCGAGCGCGAACACGCGGCCGGAGTGCGCGCGCAACACGATCTGCGCCCCGCCGCGGACCACCGTGACACGCGTGTTGTCCGCACCGGCTGCGATCGTTCCATCGGACGCCACCGCAATCGCGTAGAGGGGCGAGTCCAGCTCGATCGGTGCGCGAGGGAGCGCCTGATTCAGGTCCCAGATCCGAGCGGTGCCGCCACGCGTCCCGGTGACGAGCCGCGCGGCATCTGGACTGAACGCGATGGCACCCACAGCATCCCCGTGCTCGAACGCCGCGACGGGCTGACCGGCCGCATCCCAGACCTTCGCGACGCGGCCTGCAGTCGCGATCAACGTGTCGTCTCTCGAGAACACGGCAGCTACGACGGTATCGGTGTGCGGCAACAGCGCGATCTGGCGAGCTGGTTCCGTCGTCCGGCCCGCGAGAGATGGCTCGGGCAACTCCCAGATCCGCGCTGTGCGGTCCGCCCCAGCCGTGAGCACGCGCGAACCCTCATGACTCCAGGCGATCGCCTCGATGCTCGCATTTCGCTCGTGGCGCAACGAGCCGACGAGCTCCTTCCCCTTGATGGGATCCCAGATCCGCGCCGATCCATCTTTGCTCGCCGTCATGATCCGGGTACCCGCGTCGTCCCACAGCGCGATCGTGACCTCTGCTCGGTGGCCACGCAGCGGAACTTTCAGTGCGCCGGTGCGGGTATCCCAGACCTTCGCGGTCCCGTCAGCGTTCGCGGTGACCGCACGCAGACCATCCGGGCTGAACCGTGCCGAGCTCACCGGGCTCGGGCTCTCGTCATCGTGGAGCACGACGAGATCGTCGTTCGCGAGCGTCCACACGATCGCTGTTCCATCGGCGCTGGCGGTGATCACGTACGCACCGTCCGCACTGAACGCGACATCGCCAATCGCACGCTGGTGCTTGCGGAGCTCGCGCACGAGCGTCCCGCTTGCAGTCCAGATCCGTGCGATGCCATCGATGCCGGCCGTGACGAACCGTGTGCCCTGGGCATCCCACGCGATCGCGAGCAACGCGCCATCCCCGCGCTCGATCTTCCGCACGAGCGCGCCATCGCGAGGATTCCACAGCGCGATCCGTCCGCCTCGAGAGGCCGTCGCGATCAGCGATCCGTCCGGTCGGTAGGCGACCTCGACGTAGCCATCTCCAGCGGCCAGCGTCGCGACCTCGGCCTGGAACGGGCGCAGCGCATCAGCGATCAGGAATCCGAGCGCACCGCCCGGTCGACCGCGAACGGCACCGACAAGGTTGACGAGCGCGGGACCCGCGCGCCCCGCGAGCAGCTCGGAGCGCCCCCGCTCTTCGAGGAGAGCCGCGCGCCGAAGCTCGTCCTTCCGTTGCTCGAGCTCGGCGCGATCTCGCTCGGTGACGATGCGTCGGACGCTGATCGTTCCCACGACCGAGAGTGCAGCCAGGGCGGCGATCGCAACCCCGATCACGAGCCGGTGGCGCCGCAGCCAGCGCCAGAACAGCTGACCCGGCGTGTAGTGATGTGCGGCGACCAGCTGCCCGGTCTGGAATCGCTTGAGGTCCGCCGCGAGCTCGCCTGCCGTGGGGTAGCGCTCGTCGGGATCGCGCGCCATTGCCTTGGCCACGATCGCGACGAGATCGGCAGGCGCGCCCGGTTCGCGCACGTCGACCGCGACCGGAGGACCCGCGAGGACGTGCTCGAGGACCTGCTTCGACGACGAGCCGGTGTAAGGCGAGGCACCGACGAGCACGTGGTACAGCAACGCTCCGAGCGCGTAGACGTCGGCGCGCTGATCGACCGGCTCACCGCGCGCCTGCTCCGGCGGCATGTACGCCGGCGTTCCAACGACGGAGCCGCTCAGCGTCTCGTCGGGGGCGGTCCACGGCATGCGCATCGACTGCATCGGATCGCCGAGCGTCGACAGATCCTTCGCGAGGCCCCAGTCGATCACCACGGTCTCTCCGAACTCTCCGACCAGCACATTTGACGGTTTGAGGTCGCGATGGATCACGTGCTGGCTATGCGCGTACGCGAGGGCATCGGCAATCGCGATCACGTTCGGCAGCAAGCCGAGCCGGTCGATCAGGGTCATTCGCTCGGCGACCACCTTGTCGAGCGAGCGCCCCGAGACCTTGGTCATCGCATAGAACGGCTCGCCGCCCGGCCACACGCCTGCCTCGTGCACGTGGATGATCGCCGGATGCTGGAGGCGCGCGGTGATCCGCGCCTCGCGCTCGAACCGCCGTGCAGCATCGCGGTTCTTCGGGAGCAGCTCCTTGATCGCAACCTCTCGGCCGAGCCGGAGATCTCGCGCCTCGAGAACGCGGCCCATTCCTCCCTTCGCGATCTCGCCGGAGATCACATAGTGACCACGGTCGACCTCGACGAGCTCGGGATAGTCGGTTGCCTCCGACCTGGGAGGCGGCGAACGCACGTCGGCCACCACGCGATGGGCACCATCGATCGTGTCGCCGACCTCGGCGTCTACGCTGTGTGCTCCCTCCACCTTCGGCGTCGGCGATTGCATCCCCCGTGCCTTGCTCGATCAGCGATCACGATGGCACGTCCGCTGCAAAGCCGGCAAGCGTGCCGACTGGCGTGATAACTTCGCGTGGGGTGCGTGGGCTGCTCTTTGTCGGGGTCTGCTATGCCGTGGGTTGTGCGGAGCCGTTGATCGACGGCACGTTCACTCAGGACGAGTGGGACTTTGCCCAATCGTTTCGCTTCGAGCTGCTAACGGCACCTCAGTGCGACGGCTGCAGGTCTGCAGAGGCAGGGCATCAGCTGTTCTTCGATCCCCGGCTGTCGGGCGCGATTACCGCCCAAGGTGAAGGAGCGCTCGGCGCGATCGGCGAGTCAGGCAAGGTCGCGTGTTCGAGCTGCCACGATCCGGACTACTGGTTTGTCGACCGGCGATCGAAGCCGAACGCGAGCTCGCTGGGGACGGGGTGGACCAAGCGAAACACGCTCAGCATCGTCAACACGGCGTACCTGTCGACGTTCACGTGGGACGGCCGCTACGCGACGCTGGAAGACGCGGTCGAGCTTCCGATCACGAGTGGCGCAGCGCTGCATAGCTCACGCGCGATCGTGGCCGACGTGGTGCGCACGCACTACGCCGGGCTTGTCGCCTACTTCGGGCCGACCAGCGGGAGCGACGACGAGCTGTACACCCGGGCTACGCGCTCTCTGGCTGCATACCAGGCACAGCTGCGCACCGGTCCCGCGCCGCTCGATCGCTACCTCGCGGGTGAATCGGCCGCGATCAGCGACGAGGCCAAGCGTGGGCTCCAGGTCTTCATCGGCCGCGGCCTGTGCAGCGAATGCCACAACGGACCGCTCTTCACTGACCAACAGTTCTACAACACCGGGGTCGCGCAGAGCGGGGTCCACAGTCCGTCGACAGACCTCGGCCGGGCGGGCATCACAGCCGAGCTCGACGATGCTGGTGCGTTCCGCACACCGATGCTTCGCCAGGTCGCTACGACAGGCCCGTACATGCACACCGGCGAGCTCGCGACGCTCGCCGACGTGATCGACTTCTATCGCTGGGGCGGTACGCCTTCGGGCTACTCGGGGCACAAAGATCAGCGTCTGCTCCCCCTCGAGATCGATGATGCCGATGCACGCGCGCTCGACGCATTCCTCCAGACGCTGACGGGAGAGCCCATCCCCGCCGCGCTCACGTCGCGACCACTCCTCCCGTGATCATGCGGCGCCTCGGGATCCTCGCGATGGTGGCTGCTTGCGGAGTCGCCCACGCTCAGCCGGGCGCCGAGCCCGAGGAGGCCCTCGAGGAGGCTACGCCCGATCAACCACTACCAACGCCCGCGGAGCTCGCGGCGCGGATCGACGAGCTCGAGCACAAGGCCGACCATGCCGAGGTCGTCGAAGACCGGGTCTCGACACTGTCGCAAACGGTCAACAGCCTCGTGTTCCTCCGCCGGTTTCTCACGATCTACTTCGACGTCGGCTGGTTCCACGTTGGCGGCAATGGTGCGGGGGTGCGCAGTGATATCGGCCACCGCCATATCCGTGACTACGATGACGTCCCGGCGGAGTGGGTCCTCGTCGGCGATCCGCTGTCGACGGCGATCAACGCGCGTGGCGAGCCCGCCGATATCGGTGCGGCTCGCGCGATCGAGACCGACACGATCAACAGCGGCGGCAATCCTGGCTTCCTCGTCAACGCGGTCGGTCTCGCGATCGGCCGCACGATCGGCCAGATCTCGATCGTGGGGCTCGTGGAGTTCTTGCCACGGCCCGGGCCCGATCTCACCGAGGTCGGGCTCGCAAACATCGAGTACCGACCGTCGAAGAAGCTCGACCTCGTGTTCTCGGCGGGCAAGATCGATTCGGTGCTCGGCATCGAGTATCGCGCTCAGGATGCCCCACGACGGCTCACCGTCACGCCCTCCCTGCTGTGCCGCTACATCTGCGGCCGACCCTACGGCTTGCAGGCTCGCCTGACGCGCGGCCGAGTCCTCGCGGCGGTCTCGATCACGAATGGTGACAACTTCAACGATCGGTTCGAGTTCGATACGCAGACCGGATACCTCCGGATCCCGACCGTCGCCGCGCACCTCCAATGGATCCTGCCGGTCGGGCAAGGACTCGAAGTCGGAGTCTCGGCCGCCGCCGGTCCCCAGGACGGGCAATCGGAGTCGCACGTGCACCAGTGGCACTACGGCTTCGATCTGCGCCTTCGCGATTTCCACGGGCTCGACGTGTACGCGGAGTTCGTCCAGGGAAAGCAGCAAGGCAGCTCTGCTGGCGCCGCACACGCGGCGGACGCACTCATGACGCCGTCGAACGTCGCGCATTGCGGGATCGCGCAGTGCCTGACATACAAGGCGGCCTACGTGCTTGCGGGCCACCGGATTCGTCCGTGGCTCACGCCCTACGCGCGCGTCGATTGGCGCGACGCACGGCACCAGAGTGGCATCGACTTCCTCTACGTGACGCGGACCTTGCGAACGACCGCCGGTGTGCACCTCGAGGTCACGAGCCGGATCCTCGCGAAGGTCGAGTACACTGCGAACATCGAGCTCGGGACTCCGCAGTTCCCCAACAACGTGCTGACGACCTCGGTCGTGGTGTCGACAGACTGATATGCGAGTCGCCCGCATTCCGATCGCGCTGTCGCTGTTGCTGCTGGTCAGCGGTCAGGCGCCCGCGCCCTCCGGCGGAACGATCGGGGGCACCGTCGAGGTGTTCGACAAGTCCAAGGCCAAGCCGATCGCGAAACCGAAGGATGTCTGGGTCTATCTCGAGGACCAGCGCCGATCGTCCGTGCTCCCCGGGGTTGGTGTGGTCAAGACGATCACGCAAAAAAACTACAAGTTCACACCGCAGGTGCTGGTCATCCCGGTCGGTGCCTCCGTCGAGTTCCCGAACCGCGACCGGGTCGAGCACAACGTGTTCTCACCCGAGCCCTTCTGGGATCTGGAACGCTACGGGCCCAACCAGACCAGCACGAGGAAGTTCGGCGCAGTCGGCAACTTCAAGATCTACTGCGACATCCACCGGGACATGCAGGCCTCGATCAAGGTCGTGAAGACTCGCTTCTTTGCCGCGGTCAAAGGCGGCACGTACACGTTCACGAACGTTCCCCCCGGTCGATACAAGGTTGGCGCGTGGTCGCCGGCGACGAACGAGGTCCTGTCACCTGACCTGATCGAGATTGGCCTCGGCGACACCAAGACCGCGGAGACGATCAAGCTCAACTCGATCCCGATCGACACGGAGCACCTGCGCAAAGACGGCACGCCGTACAAGCCCGGCGGCTACCCGTAGACGCCGGCAAATCTTGCCTACCCCGGCAATGATTGCCGGCCGGATCCGCGCGACTCCTGTGGGAACGGACTTGCGCGTGCCGATCTCCCTGGCGCGCTCCGTGCTGGAGCAGACCCGCATGCTCCTTCGCTTCACGGCCCTCCTCTGTTGTTCGTTGGCCTTCGCGTGTGGCGACGATCGGGCGCAAGCACCCGATGCCGCGCCGACTCCCGATGCGCCGAGCATCGACGCACCACCCGCGTTGCTGACGCCGGCTGAAGAAGCGGCGAGCCACACGCTGTCACCGCTGCCTACGGTCCCGGCGGATCTGACCAACGCGTACGCGAGCAACGCGGCCGCGGCCCGGCTCGGTCAGATGCTGTTCTTCGACAAGACCTACGCGGGCGCGCTCGCGGTCGCCGATGACGGATCGAACGGTGGCCTCGGCCCCGTCGGCGCGACCGGAAAGGTCTCGTGTGCCTCGTGTCACGCGATGGGTAGCGACCACCTCGACGATCGGCGCAGCAAGCCGAACAACGTCTCTCTCGGTACCGACTTCGGTACCCGCAACGCGCTCGGCATCGTCAATTCCTCGTACTACAAATGGACGAACTGGGGCGGGAGGTTCGACTCGCAGTGGTCGCTGCCGCTCGCTGTTGCCGAGAACGCGAAGATCATGAACAGCTCGCGGCTGGCGGTCGCGCACATGCTGTACGACAAGTACCGGGCCGAGTACGACGCGGCGTTCCCGGTGGCGCTCGACGCACGGCTGATCGATACGGCCGTGTTCCCCGCGACCGGAAAGCCAGCTGCTTCCGGATCTCCGCCGTCCGTGTTCGACAACCTCGCGCAGGCCGACAAGGACATCATCAACCGGATCTACGCGAACTACGGCAAGGCGATCGCCGCGTACATGCGGCTGCTGGTCAGCGTCGATGCGCCGTTCGATCGGTTCGTCGCGGGCGATCGCACCGCGATCAGTGCGTCCGCGGTCCGCGGCTTCAAGCTGTTCGTGTCGAAGGACTGCATCAGCTGCCACAAGGGCCCGAACTTCGCGGACGACGAGTTCCACGCGCTCGGCGTGCTGCAGACCGGCCCTCACGTCCCGGCCGCGGATCTGGCGCGGTACACCGATGTCCCCGGACTGCTGGCGAGCGCGTTCAACACGAACGGCGTGTTCAGCGACAACACGACGACCGGAAAGCTCACCGGCCTGGTCCAGGACAACGCACAGAAGGGACTGTTCCGGACCAAAAGCCTGCGCAACGTCGCCGAGTCCGGACCGTTCATGCATTCCGGCCAGCTCGCAACGCTCGCCGACGTGGTCGACTTCTACAACCGCGGCGGCGATGCGGCGGCGGCCGATACAGTCAAGGATCCGAAAATGACCGCGCTCGGTCTGACGCCGCAGGACAAGCTCGACCTGGTCGAGTTCATGAGGACGCTGACCGGGCAGTCGCCCGCAGTGTCGACGCTCGTCGATACGTCGAAGTGATCAGCCGACGCAGCGCACGATCGATCCGGCACTCGTCGGTGGCGCGGCGATCTCCGGCGTCGGCTGGGGCCTGTCGGGCTCGACGCAGTCGAACTGCGCGTTGTTCGGCTCGGTGGGAGACCAGACACGAGAGATTGTGCAGAGGCGCTGGTACTCGTCAGCATCGCTGCCTGCTGCTGGGATGGAACGGGGGCGGTGCAGGGGATGGCATCTGGCACGAGCCCGTTAGTCGGTGATCCAAGACCACGCGCTGTGCGCGGCACTCGCGAGGTCCGACGCGCCGCGATTGAACGTACCGCCAAGTGCGGCGCCGAGCCCCAGCACACCACTGCCGGCACCGACGACAGCGCCGCCGAGTGCGCCGACGCCCATGCCCGCGAGCTCGCCGACGGTGCCCATCACGGTACCGTCCTCGGCGCCGCCGGTCACGCTCGTGATCCCATCGTGCAGGTAGTCGTACGTGCCGTGCGCGTTGCCCTCGACCCACTCGCGCGACGTGACGTGATCGACCTCGTGCGTCTCCGGATCGACCGTGGGCGTGCCCCACATCTCGTCCTCCTGCCAGCGCGCATCGCCGTAGCCGGTGACGAGATCGTAGAGACCGCCGATCGCTTCGGGCACGCCGTAGCGCAGATCACCGCCGAGGCCGACGACGCCGCCCGCGACACCGCCGAGGAGCCCGGCCACGCCACCGAGCCCGGTGCCGACCACGTCCTGCACGCTGCCCTCCTCGCCGCCGATCGCGTCGTTGACGTAGTCGTACGAATCGACACCACTCTGCAGCGCGAAGTCGACCGACGACATCGCCTCGCCTTCCGAGTCCTCACCGAACGTCTCGTGCTCGACGTTGTAGTGATGGCCGGTCGCGACCGCGCCCACGAGAGCGGCACCGAGCGCAACGGGAGGTGCCGCACACGCCACCGCTGCCGCCTCGCCGAACAGCCCCGTGGCCGCGAGCCCCGTGCCGGCGCCGACACCGCCGGCCGCGAGGTCGGTCAGGCCCATGTCGATGTCTCCGTCGCGAAGCTCGGCGATGCCGGTGCCCATCTGATACGCGCCACCGACCGCACCGGCGACACCGAACAACCGACCCGCCGGCGTCAGTGGCGTGTGCGATGCGACATCGAGATCGTCGAGTGCGTCTGCATCGTCGAGACTCTCCAGTGCATCCGCGACGCTTGCCACCTCGGTGGCATCGTCGGCGTGCGACGCGGCGGCGAGCGCCTCGGCATCGCGCACGCGCACCGCCTCGATGTCGTCACACATCGTGGCCATGTCCGGCGAGATGGGCTCGCGGAGGCTCGCTCGCGTGGAGGCGGCGAGCGCCGCTTCCTCCTCGGCGGCTGCCGCCAGGATCTCGGCCTCCTCGGCGGGCGTTGCCGCCGTCACCTCCATCGCACGCTCCGTTTCGAGATAGCCACCGACTTCGAGATCCGCCGCGCTCATCGGGGCGTGCGTCTGTTCTGCTCCACCCCGTTCTCCGAACCACTCGGCAGCAACGCTGCGGTCCTCGGGAAACGGACGTGTGACGCGATAGTCGTGCTCCTCGTAGACCACCGTGCGCTCCGGGCGCCGCCCCTCCGCGGCAGCCACACGCGGTCGCGGCGGGGGGAGCGCACGCTCGGTGAAGCTGGGATCGCCAACGGCGAAGTAGTCGCCTCCCGGCGAACCGATCCGTGTACGGACGTCGCCGACCTCTGCGGCCGTCCGCGTGATCACGCCATCTCGCGCGCCTTCGTGCGGTGGATAGATGATGTTTCCTGTCAGGCCCGGACGATGTGCCGGGTTCCCCCACGGTCCGTGGAGCCCTGTGCGGTCTGCGAGGCGCGCGTCGAGGACGCCCGTCATATGCGCTTCGAGCGGGGCGCGGATCGGACTCGTCGGGATCGCACCGGGCTCGAGAATCTCGACACCGCCGCTCATGCGCATGTCGTCGAGAACCGACGAGGACTCCGACGTCGGCGGGAGACGAGATGGCGTCAGCATCCGGGACTCCTCGGCCACGGCCGTCGCGCCCGCGCGAGCCAGCGCAGCCCTCCGGATCGGTCCATCAGGAAGACTCTGGAGCTCGGACCAGTACGCTGGATCCGTGGGACCGCCGCTACCGTGAAACACGGGGGGGATCTCTGGTGCCGCCGGCGCGGCAGGAGCAGTCGGGGACGTCGGCGCTGCATGGCCGTGGCCGTGGCCGAGCGCGTGATGCGCGCCGTGGATGACATGGGCGCCATGCATCCCGTGTGAGAAGCGCTCGCCCATGCTGTGCTCGTCGTGGTCGCCGTGCCCGCTGCCGTGACCGCTGCCATGCGGGCGAGTGGGATGCGCATCGGCGTGTGCCGCCGACGTCGGCGCGAGCGATTCGTCCGAGCACATCAGCTCTTCTTCTTCCATGCCGGCCGCAAAGAGCAGCTCTCGTGCCCGATGCAGATCAACGACTTGGCGACTCAGCGTCGAGCACGAACGGCGCGAGTTGCGCACGAACGGCGCAACGGGCTCAGTTGGGCACGGGGCCCGCGGAAGCTTCCCCGGACCGTCCCTCGGCGGCCGCGATCTCCGCGAGCAGCGTCTGCGCGGCGGTGACGTCGACGTTGTCCTCGCCGAACGCGTCACGAAAGATTCGCAACGCGCCGGTGACCTTCGCCTTCGCCTTGTCGATGCGACGGAACGCGAGGTTCGCCGAGGCGCCGAGCAGCAGCGCACGCCCGTACACGGGGTGGTGCTCGCCGAGCTGGCGAGAGAGATCGATGACGCGCTTGCTCGCTGCGAGCCCGTCATCGACGCGTCCTGCGCGCAGGTACGCACGTGTAGTGGCGTCAAACAGGGGCAGTGCCCATGGCGTGTCGTCGAGGTGTGCCAATTTCGCCATGCGCACGCCCTCCTCGAGATACGTCAACGCACCCGGCTCATCGCCGCGTCGCCGTGCGACCTCGGCTGCGATCTCGTACCCGGTCACGGCGCGTCGTGGGTGGTTCACGGCCGACGTGATCACGAGGGCATGACTCACGGCGGCATCCGCCTCGTCGAGCCGCCCTCGAGCGATCAGCGTGCGTGCGAGCGCGAGCTCGGCATCGACCTCGACGACCCGCGCGTCCTGCTCCGCTGCACGCTTCGCGACGGAGCTCAACTCGGCGCCCGCGATCTCTGGCGTCGCCAGCGCGAGCTGGAGGCGTGCGTGCGTCAGGGAGGTCGCGAGCTCGAGCGCGGGATCACCGGCTGTGCGTGCCGCCGCGAGTGCACGCGCCGCGGCCGCGAGATCCTCGGGTGTCGCGCCGATGACGAGACCCGCGCGTGCGAGCGCGTGATCGGCGCGGGCCGCGTCGATCGCTGCCGAGGTCGCGAGCGACACCGCGGGGCGGTACGCGGGCTCGGCACAATCCGTGAGGGAGGGCAGCGCGACGAACAACGCATCGGCGCGCTGCGCCATTGCGGGTGTGACTGCGAGCCGCGCACCGAGCGCACCGAGGAGCGCGCGATACTCGGCGAGGCAGGCGCGGCGCGGCGCATCGTTCGCCAGGCACGCCTCGTTGGACGCGGTGCTCCACTCGGTCGCGCGGCGATCGAGCTCGCGCGCGATGCGGCTCCACACCGCTCCGACGTACGCGGGCGTCGTCGCGGCGAAGGCGGCCTCGCCACGCTGCGACACCGAGGCATCCCAGACACCGGCGAGCTCGCGCTTCGGATCCGGGCACGTCGCACCAGCGGGTGACGAGCGCGCGAGCAAGGTTGCCGTGATCGCACCGCCTCCGACGACGAGGAGGGCCGCGGCGATCAGCCAGCCGCGACGCCGACGGGGCCCCGCGAGCGCAGTCACGACATCGTTCATCGTCGCGAAGCGCTGCTCGGGGTCGTTGGCGAGCCCGCGCTCCACGGTCGCGTGCAGCCAGCGCGGCACGTCGCGCACGGGCGGCGGGCAGCCGCGCTCGATCGCGAGCAGCTGCTCGGCGACGTTCTCCCCCCTGAACGGCCGCGTACCGTGAAGCGCCTCGTACAGCGACGAGAACAGCGCGAACTGATCGCAACGCGCATCGGCAGGCTCGCCGCGCAGCTGCGCTGGAGACATGTACGCGAGCGTGCCGATCTGTCCGGCGGTGACCGCCGTCAGCGGCGCATCGGGGTCCGGCCGGGACGCACTCGCGTGCGCGACGCCGAAGTCCGCGACGCGGGTCTCGCCGTCATCGCCGACGAGGATGTTCGCGGGCTTCACGTCGCGATGCACGATCCCGGCAGCGTGCGCGGCGGCGAGGCCCGCTGCAGCCGCGCGAAAGATCGCGACGATCGCCGTCCAGTCGCGCGGCGTCTCGAGCCAGGCGCCGAGGTCGATGCCGCGCACGAGCTCCATGGTCAAATACGTGCGGCCGTCCTTCTCGGCGACGTCGTAGACATCGACGACGTTGCGATGCGACAGCCGGGCCATCGCACGCGCCTCGGCGACGAGCCGCGCTTGATCCTCGGCGCCGAGGAACTCGTCGTGCAGCACCTTCAACGCGACGTTGCGATCGAGCACCTTGTCGTGCGCCGCCCACACCGTGCCCATGCCGCCTTCGCCGAGCCGCTCGATCAGCACGTAGCGATCGTGGGGCGTGAAGCCATCCGCTGCCGGTGCAGCGCCCGGTCGGGTCGCGACGAGATCAGCGTCGTCCACGGCTGGGCGATGGTGCCACGGGGAGGGCCATGGCACCATGCGCCATGGCGAAGGGGCGCGACCGGATCGCCGATGCGGTGACCACGGTCCGCACCGTCGACGATCCGAGCGGTCCGGTCCGACGCACGCTGCTCGTCCTCGCCGACGACGTGAAGACGTTCGCGTTGCCCGCGACCGGCGAGATCACGGTCGGCCGTGGAACGAAGTGCGACATCACGATCGATCACCCGACGCTCTCGCGGACGCACTTCGTCGTGCGGCTCGGCGCGACGATCGCCCTGATCGATCGCGAGAGCGCGAACGGCATGTCGCTGCGCGGTGCGCGGGTTCCCGCGGGTACCCCCGTCGAGATCTCGCCGTACGAGACGTTTCAGGCCGGCGACGTGTCGTTCGTTGTCCAGGAGACCGCGGCGAGCGGCAACGTGCCGAAGCCGGCACCGCGCCCATCGGGTCCGGTCGATGCAACACCCGCGGCAGTGCTGCTCGATCCAGCGATGAAGCGTCTCTACGAGGTCGCGGCGCGCGTCGCGCGTGGAACGATTGGCGTCCTCATCGTGGGCGAGACCGGCGCGGGCAAGGAGGTGCTCGCGGAGTACGTGCACCGGCAATCGCCCCGCGTGGCCGCGTCGCTCGTCCGCGTGAACTGCGCGGCGCTCTCGGAGTCGCTGATCGAGAGCGAGCTGTTCGGGCACCAGAAGGGCGCGTTCACGGGCGCCACGGGCGAGCGAGCAGGTCTGATCGAGGCCGCGGCGGGCGGCACCGTCATGCTCGACGAGATCGGTGAGCTGCCGCTCGCGATCCAGGCGAAGCTGTTGCGCGTCCTCGAGGATCGCAGCGTCACGCGCGTGGGAGCGACGAGCCCGAAGGAAGTCGACGTCCGCTTCGTCGCTGCGACGAATCGCGATCTCGAGGCCGATGTCGCTGCCGGAACTTTCCGCCGCGATCTCTACTTCCGGATCGCTGGCGTCGTCCTCGCGATTCCACCGCTCCGTGCGCGGCCGGCAGAGATCGAACCTCTCGCACGCAGCTTCCTCGTCGACGCTGCGCGGCGGCAAGACCTTCCGGTTCCTCTCCTCACCGCGGCGGCGGTCACGGCACTCGTCACCCACAGCTGGTCCGGAAACGTCCGCGAGCTGAAGAGTGCGATCGAACGCGCAGTCCTCATCGCGGACGGACGCATCGATGTCGAGGACCTCGCGCTCGCCGGGCCTGCCTCCTTGCCAACGACCTCCGTCCCGAGGACCGCTGCTCCGAACGCGACCACACCCATGCTCACCGATGAGCTCGTCGCACTCGAGAAGCAGCGCATCGTCGACGCTCTCGCCGCCCACGGCGGCAACCAGACGCGCGCTGCCGACAGCCTCGGTATGCCACGCCGTACGTTCGTCAAGCGGCTCGCCCAGTACGGCATCCAGCGCCCGCGCCGCTAGTTGCCGCCAGGTTGCTGCTAGCCGACAGTCATCCGGCCACCGTCGCGGAGCGCGGTCGGGACCAGGATGCTCGGCTCGCCGGTCGACACCATCCAGAGCTGATGCGCCGCGCGGGTCACGCCGATGTGGAGCAGGTGGCGCGCCCAGTGCTGATCGGGGTAGCTCGCCGCGTTGACGTCGACCATGACGACGTAGTCGAACTCGAGGCCCTTGACCGACGTGACGTCGTTGACGTCGATGCCGGGCTGGAAGTTGAACTCGTCACGGCGCACGCGGCGCAGCGCGGGGACCTCCGCGCGCTTGAGGCCCTCGTAGTAGGCGTCGGCTTGCTCCGGGTGGCGCGCGATCACGGCGCACGATGCGGTGGTCTCGCGCGCCATGAGGTTGCGCAGCGCATCGCTGAGGAACGCGACGGCCTCGCCGAGATCGCCGAACTCGTGGAGCTCGACGGGCTCACCCGGGCGTGCGGCGAGCGGCTCCTCGGGAGCGAGCTCGGGACCGAGGATCTCGCGCGCGAGCATCATCACCTCGGCGGTCGAGCGATACGACAGCTTGAGCGGGCGCACGATCGCGGGCTGGCCGGTCTGCTGCAGGAGCTCGGCCCAGCCGGAGAAGTTGTTGTCGAACACGAGGCGCTGCGCGGTGTCGCCCGCGATCGTGACCGAGCGCTTGGACGTGTCGTTGTCCGGCGCCTCGACCGCTTCGATGAGGACCTTGATCTCGAGCGCGGAGCGGTCTTGCGCCTCGTCGACGGCGACGTGCTGATAGCTGATCGCGTCGCCGTTCGGCAACACGAGGCCACCGCGCTTGAGCTGGAGCAGCCGCAACAGGATCGGATCGTCCTCGTCGTCGAACCGTCCCGCCGGATCGTCCTCGTCGGGACCGAGCGCCTCGCCCTCGGAGTCGAGGATCGGATTGCCCTCCTCGTCGGTCGGCGCCTGCTGCGGCCTCGCGAGCTGGCGCTTCATCCAGTCGACGACGCGCGTGACGTCCTTCGCGCTGACGTCCGTGCCGGCGAACCCTTCGTTGAGCACGACGGGATCCGTGAACATCTCGGCCCAGTCGAGCACCACGTCATCGGCGCGCTTCTTCCAGCGCTTGACGAAGCTCTCGAGCCCGACGCGGACCGTGGGCTCGAGCTCGGACTTCTTGACCCACGAGTTGAGGCCCGAGAGACGCGGGACGATCGCGCGCCGGTTGAGACGATTCCACTCCTCGAGCGCGGGCCTGTGCTGCTCGGCGAGCTCGCTGCCGATCTCGGCGGCCTGGCGCTCGACGCACGCGACGAGCATCTCGAGCAGCTTCGGGTGCTTCTTCACGCGCGAGACGTGCTCGGGCGGATCCGCGTTGTACTTGGTCGGCGCGTCGGGGAGGCAGCGCATGCGCGTCGAGCGCGCCCAGCCCGTGTAGGTCACGACCGGCACGCCGGCAACGCCGAGCGACGGCAGCACACCTGATACGTAGCGAACGAGCGCCTGCGACGGCACGACGAACAGCGTGTTCTGCGAGCGAAACCGGCGCGAGTCCTGGAAGTTCAGGTAGGCGATACGGTGCAGCGCGACGGTGGTCTTGCCCGAGCCGGCGCCGCCCTGGATCACGACGATGCCGCTCCCCGGCTGCGTGATCAGCTCGAACTGCTCCTTGTCGATCAGCGCGGCGATCTCCGGCAGCGCCTTGTCCGCGCGCTGCGTCCCGTGATGAATGCCGAGCTTGCCCTTGTCGCGCGGCGGAGCGACCGGGCGTGCTGCCTTGCCCATGCCACCGTGGAGCACGGGCGCGATCTGACCGACTGCCTGCACCCACGAGCCGCGCGCGTCCCGCAGGTACGTGCCCTGCGGCGCACCGATCCGGCGGAGGTTGCCCTTGTGGATGGAGACATTGCGACGCGCCTCGACCATGCCCTCGACGCGACGGCCGGCGATCTCTTCCTCGTAGTCGTCGCCCTCTTCGTAGCGGTAGTAGATCCGCGACACCGGCGCGTTGCGCCAGTCGACGATCTGCACGTTGGACTTGCGATCGATGAAGCCGCGCTTCCCGATCATCACGTCCTTGCTGTGACCGTGCTCCTTGAGGCGCATGTGCGCGAAGTACGGGGAGCTGATGTCGATCGGCAGCGACACACCGCCACCGAGCCGCGAGGCGAGCGCCGCGAGCCGCGTCATCTGCTCGATCAAGGGCGGGAGATCCTCGGGCCGCGCTTCGGCGATCTGATCGCGGAGCGACAGGAGGTCCGCATCGAGGTCGCCGGCCCCGATCTTGGGACGCTCGTCCTCGTCCCCCATGGCCACCCGGGCCTGAACCTGGCCAAACAAGCGCTCCTCGTCCGCGATGATGTTCGCGGCGGGACTGCCTTTTTCGACCTCGTTACCCATGGGGAACGGGCGAATCTATCCAAACTGCGGAGGGCCGCAACCCTTCGCGCGACTTAGCAGGCCGAGCCGACGAGCCATCCGGAGCCCATGTCACCAACTAGCTGGATCCACGAGGGAACTGCCGAAGGAATCCGATCTGGGCCGGCGCTCGTAGGATGTGTGATGAGTGAACGGCTAGGCGCCTACACGCTGCTCAAGACCCTGGGTCAGGGTGGGATGGCGGACGTCTACCTGGCGAGCGGCTCCGATGACCGGCACGTGGCGATCAAGGTCCTGAGCGCCCAGCGCGCGCTCGATGCCGAGTCCTGCGCCCTGTTTCTCGACGAGGCGCGCCTCGTCCTGCTGCTCGATCACAAGAACATCGCCTCCGTGCTCGAGGTCGATGTGTCGTCCGGCACCCACTACCTCGCGATGGAGTACGTCCATGGCGCCGATCTCCGCGACGTCCTGATCGCGTCGGCGGACAAGAGCGCACTGCCGAGCTACGAGGTCTCGCTCTCGATCGTCGCGCAGGCGGCTGCGGGTCTCGATCACGCGCACCGCCGCTGCGATCTCGATGGCAAGCCGCTCCACCTCGTCCATCGCGATGTCTCGCTGACCAACATCATGGTCGGTCACGACGGCAGCGTGAAGGTCGTCGACTTCGGCATCGCGCGCTCCACGCTGTCGTCGGTCCACACCTCGCCGGGCGTGGTTCGCGGCAAGGCGAGCTACATGTCTCCCGAGCAGTGCATGGGCGACAAGGTCGATCACCGCACCGACGTGTTCGCGCTCGGCATCGTGCTCTACGAGCTGACCACCGGCGCACGCTGCTTCGCGGGCAAGAGCGACTTCGAGCGGATGCTCGCGGTCGTCCAGGGCGACTTCATCGCGCCAAGCGATCTCGTCGCCGAGTATCCGCCCGAGCTCGAGCAGGTGGTGCGCACCGCGCTCGCCGCGCATCCCGACCAGCGCTACGCGTCGTGCGCCCTGATGATCGATGCACTCGAGCGCGTGATGGCCGGTCGCAACTGGCTCGGCGGCTCTCGAGCGATCGAGCGCGCGATGCACGAGCTGTTCGGCGACGTGTTGGCGCCGTGGGTTCCTACCGAGGAAGCACCGCGCACGATCGAGATGGCGGTGATCCTCCCGCTCACCGCGCCCCCGACCGCGAAGATCACGCGCCCGCGCCGGTTCGCGCGCGGCACGCTCGTCGACATGTTCGATCCGAAGCACTGGGACGACGAGGACGACGACGCGCTGACGCGTGGCCGTCGCGCGATGCGCCGCTCGTCGAGCCCGTTCCTCGCCGCCTGACGGTCAGGGGACGAGGCAGTCGGCCGCAACGGTCGGTGTCGCGAACGCGACCGCCTCGACGCGCGCCACCAGGTCGAGCGGAGCGTTGGTGCAGGCAGCGGAGAGACCAACCTGCAGCTCGCCAGGCAGGTCGGGACGCACGTACTCGGTGTTCTTGATCCACGTGGAGCTCGCGGGTTCACGGGCGAGCATCCGGAAGCTCGCGCCGATGCGGCAGATCCGGAGGATCGCGCGCTGCGACCAGTCCGACCGCGCGTACTCGCTGACGCCGTTCAGCGTGTTCTTCGGTTCGACCGACCACTGGTCGGAAACCGAACCGACTCCGATCCACACATTGTTCTGGAGCGCCGAGATTGGATTGCGCGCCAGGATCAGCCCGAGACAGTTCGACGCCGTCGGGGTTCCCGGCGACGCGAAATTCTCCACCGAGATATCCGCGGTCACCATGAAGTCGGAGGTCAGCTGCTTGTAGATCAGCCCTCCCTGGTCTCCGTTGAACCAGTAGCCAGTCGTCGCCGGCGTGATCGTCAGGACGCCACCTTCGACCCCCACGGCGATGTCATTCGGGTTCAGCTTGGACCAGTCGGGTTCGAGGCCATTGCCTTCGAACCCATCATCGAGGGCGCTGAGCGGATCGACGACGAGTAGCCCATCTACGGGCGCGTCGTCGCGGCTCGCATCATCGGAACGTGCCCCCGCGTCGCGATCGAACCCGAGGCGGCCACATCCAGACATGACAGCGAGCGCGAGCGCGTACGAGATCCACCGGCCGAGCACCTTCGTATTGTGAACGAACCCGCGACCCACGGGCGGTCCAATGACAAGGTAATCTCCACCCGTGCTCAGAGTGCTGTTGATCGTCCTCGCAGTGGCGGGATGTAAGGACAAGGCGCCGACCGAGCCACCACCCTCGACGCTCCCGCCACCGGCGATCCCTGCGCCGACCAAGGTCGCGGAGGACTCGTGCACGAGCGGGCCATCGTGCCTCCACGCAGCGCACGAGCTCGAGGAGACCAAGGACTTCCGCCGGGCAGCGAGCCGCCTACGCCGCGGTTGCGAGCTCTACCGCTCCGGCGAGGCCTGCTACCAGCGTGCGCTGATGCTCACCGGCGACCGCGGGATCGACCCGGATCTGCAAGACGCTCACCGCAGCTATCTTCTGGCGTGCGAGCTCGGGTTCGCCGACGGCTGCGCCGATGCCGGCGTCAACTTCCTCAAGGGCTACGGCACCACGAACGATCCGACGAAGGCGTACGAGCTGCTCGTGAAGGCGTGCACCGCGAAGAGCGGCCTCGGTTGCTACAACCTCGCCGTCGTCGTGCGCGACGGCAAGGCTGGCGCTGAAGCCAATCGCCCGCTCGCCGTGACGACCTTCCAGAAGGCGTGTGACTACGACTACGCGGGCGGCTGCAACGACCTCGGCCTCGCATACTACAATGGCAACGGCGCGCCGAAGGACCTCGCGCGTGCGTTCGAGATCTTCACCAAGGCGTGCTCGCTCGCCGCGAAGCACTGCCGCAACCTCGCCTGGGCGTACGAGCAAGGTCACGGCGTCGCGATGGACCTGTCGCGCGCGCGCCAGCTCTACGACAAGGCGTGCGGCGCAGGCCACGCGGCCGCGTGCAACGTGCTCGGTATCTTCAAGGACGAGGGCGTTGGCGGCCCGAAGGATCCCGCTGGATCGAAGAGGGCTTTCAGGCAGGCGTGCGAGGGCGGCGACGCGGAAGGCTGCAAGAATTCTTCGCCGCCCGAGTAGGGGTCAGATCCCCATTGCGCTGGGGGACAAAGAGCCGTAATCCCTTGATCCAACATGGCTCGCGCGAAGGCACTCATCTCGTCTGATCCGCTCCGCCGGTGGACCGCCGCCGACGCGAACGACACGTACAACATCCCTCGCTGGGGCTGTGGGTACTTTGCGGTCAACGATGCCGGCAACCTGATCGTGCAACCGCGCGGTGAGGGCAACGGCGCGATGGACATGAAGGAGCTGATCGACGAGCTCGCCGCACGCGGCATCCAGCTCCCGATCCTGCTGCGCTTCAGCGACATCCTCCGCGCGCGCATCGAGCTGCTGTGCGGCGCGTTTAACGGCGCGATCAAGGAGTACGGCTACGGCGGGATGTACCGCGGCGTGTACCCGATCAAGGTCAACCAGAACCGCACCGTCGTCGAAGAGATCATCGAGTTCGGTCGTCCGTTCCACTACGGTCTCGAGGCGGGCAGCAAGCCCGAGCTCCTCGCGATCATGGCGATCCACCAGGACGACGAGTCGATCATCATCTGCAACGGCTACAAGGACGAGGAGTACATCGAGACCGCGCTGCTCGCGTCCAAGATGGGCAAGACGATCATCCTCGTCGTCGAGAAGCCGACCGAGCTCGATCAGATCCACAAGGTCAGCGAGCGCGTGAAGATCAAGCCGTCGCTCGGCATCCGCGCTCGCCTGTCGTCGCGTGGCGCTGGTCGCTGGGAGCAGTCGGGCGGTGACTTCTCGAAGTTCGGCCTGTCCGCGGCCGAGATGGTCGAGGCGATCAACAAGCTCAAGGTGTGGGGCGACGTGGAGTGCATCAAGCTCCTCCACTTCCACCTCGGCTCGCAGATCTCCGCGATCAAGAGCGTCAAGAACGCGCTGCGCGAGGCCGGCCGGCTGTTCGTCGAGATGTACAAGATGGGCGCGAAGGGCCTGTCGTACCTCGACGTCGGTGGTGGCCTCGGCGTCGACTACGACGGTTCGCAGACGAACTTCAGCTCGTCGATGAACTACACCGTGCAGGAGTACGCGAACGACGTCGTGTTCGCGATCAAGGAGATCTGCGACGCAGATCAGGTCCCGCACCCGAACATCGTCAGCGAGTCGGGTCGCGCGATCGCCGCGCACCACTCCGTGCTCGTGGTCAACGTCCTCGGCGTCACCGAGTTCAAGCCGGCCGTCCCGGCGACGCTCGCGAAGCCCGTGCCGCCGCTCGTCAACAACATGTGGGAGACCTATCAGGGCGTCTCCGCGAAGAACCTGCTCGAGAGCTATCACGACGCGGTCGAGTACAAGGATCAGGTCCTGCAGCTGTTCAACCTCGGGCACCTGTCGCTCGAGAACCGCGTGCTGTGCGAGAACTTGTTCTGGTCGACGTGCGAGAAGGTCCTCTACCTCTCGCGCAGCATGGCGCACGTCCCCGAGGAGCTCGAGGGTCTCGAGAAGGCGCTGTCCGACACCTACTTCTGCAACTTCTCGATGTTCCAGTCGGTCCCCGACGCGTGGGCGGTCGATCAGCTGTTCCCGATCTGTCCGATCCACCGGCTCAACGAGGAGCCCACCCACCGCGCGACGCTCGCGGACATCACGTGTGACTCCGACGGCAAGATCGATTCGTTCATCGATCTGCGCGACGTCAAGCACGTGCTCGAGCTGCACCCCAAGGCG
>JANOPP010000676.1:0-7332 GCA_031421915.1 Myxococcales bacterium
ATGTCGATCGGCTCCGATGACGGCTACGTGATGGTCCGCGGCGACATCGAGTGAGCGTAAGCTCCGGGGCATGGCGAAGAAGCCCGCGGCGAAGACGTCCAAGAAACCGACGAAGAAGGTCGTAGCGAAAGCGAAGCCCGCACCGAAGAAGGCTGCGGCCGCGAAGCCGAAGCCGAAGCCGGCGGCCAAGAAGTCCGCGAAGCCGGTCGCGAAGGCAGCGAAGCCGGTCGCGAAGGCAGCGAAGCCGGTCGCGAAGGCAGCGAAGCCGGTCGCCGCGAAGGCAGCGAAGCCCGAAGGCTCCGATGCCGAGGTCACCGGCAAGCGCCCGGTGATCGAGACTCTCGGGACCGTCACGTGCCCGTCGGGCAAGCTCGCGATCTTCGACATCGGGCTCGTCGGCTACATGCCGCGCGGTGCTCTCGACCCGGCGATCGTCAAGGCCGATGTCCCGACCGATCGCCCACTGACCATCACCGGCACGCGCGTCGGCCGCGGTCGGTTCGCGGACTGCTGGGACCATGTCTCGATCAACCTCGCCGATGGCGATGTCCACCGGTCGCGCAAGCTCGGTGACGCTGGTGTCGACTTCGCGCGGATCGCCTGCATCGATTTCCGCGCGCTGGACAAGTGGCAGCACGAGGACAGCCTCGACGGGCTCGCCGACGTCATGTTCTGGGGCCGCGACGAGGCGCAGCTCGCGAAGGCGCTACGGGCACCGAAGACCAAAGAAGGCTACGGCTGGAAGGACCTCGATTTGATGGACGCCGAGTCCAAGGTCATGGAGGCCGAGATCCTCAAGGCCGAGAACTCGTGGCTGCTCAACGTCGACTTCCGCCCGCACTCGCACCACTTCCATGCGCTCGCTGCAGCACGCGCGAACTCCGCGGGCGCCGGTGGCCTCGAGGTCGGCGGCAGCAAGATGCTGCTGTTCTTCACGAGCTGGGGCGACGGCGTGTTCCCGATCTTTCTCGACCTCGACGCCGAAGATCGCCCCGTGCGCGTGCGGATCCAGCTTGCGACCGCGGAGTCCAACGCCGCGATGGAAGCCGTCAACTCGTAGGCTAGCGAACGAGCCCGCGGTACAGCGCGTCGGCGATCCGCGTCGCACCGGCGGTCGTCGGATGCTGGAAGTCCTTCATCATGAGGCCGCGCTTGTGCCACAGCTTCGACGCTCCCTTACCGCCCATCCACGCGTACGTGTCCCAGAACGCGCAGCCCTTCGCGTGCGCCGCGGCCCGCTGGGCGGCAACCATCGCCGGGATCGATTCGCGTGGCGGCATCGCCTCGGTGCGCCACTCCGTCTGATCGAGTGGTGACACGACGAGGCACGAGCTCGCTGGATTTGCGGCGCGCACCGTCGCGAGCAGATCGCCGAACAGCTTCTCGTGCTCGGTCATTCCGGTGCTCTTCGCCGCGATCCACTCGGCCTCGTTGGTGCCGAGCATCACGATCACGAGATCCGAGTCGCGATGCGCGAGCTGGTTGCGCCAGTGCTCGGGAAGATTGTGCTTCGTGAGCTGCTTCGCGGTCGCGTTGACGACGCCGAGGTTGTCGACGACCGCGCCCTTCGCTGCCTCGAGCGACGCACCGAACAGGCGAACCCGACCGCGCGCTTGCAGCTCGATCTTCGTCGCACCGTCGGGCACGGCGAGCTGCGCGAAGGCTGCGGTCTTCTTCACCGCAGTGGTCTCGATCGTGCCGATCTGCACGCCGGCGGCGAGGACTGCGAACGAGCCGCCGCGTGGCTGCGCGAGGTAGTGAACATCGACGAGCGTCACCGGGTTCTTCGACGTCAACTTGATCGTACCGCCACCGTCGGTCTCCGCGCTGCCGCCGAGGCCGAGCAGGTGATCCGGCGGCGCCACGCGCGAGACGCCATGAACGCGCCACTCTCCGCTCACCACCCGGGTCAGCTCGCGATGCTGGCAGTACGGATGCGGGACGGCGGCCCATGCGAAGCCCGGTCCGCCGTCGCCGAGGAGCGTTTGTAGCTTGGTGCGCAGCGCGTGCGTGATCTGATCGTCGGCGGTCAGCGAGTCGCCGACGTAGGAGATCCGCAGCGGGTGATCTGCGGTGCCGGCGCGCTGGGCTGCGAGTGCGGCCGCAAAGCCATCGAGCGCGTGGCGCTTGCACGCAGCGTCGGTGCCGTCGACGCATGGATCCTCGAACGTCGCGGCGGGCGTCTCCTTGCGGGTGTCCGCGACCGCGACCGCGCACGCGGCCGCGAACACTCCCGTCACGAGCATGATCGCGCGCCGCATCCGCGGCGTCGTAGCACGGGACCTAGTCGGCGTTCTTCAAAATGATGAACTCGACGCGGCGATTGAGTGCCCACGCCTGCTCGGTGTGACGGCGATCCTTGGGCTGCGTCTCGCCGTAGCCCTCGGCCTGGAGGCGCTTGATGTCGACGCCGTGCGAGGTCAGGTACTTCATCACCGCCGCCGCGCGGCGCTCGGAGAGATCGAGGTTGTAGGCGTCGTTGCCGCGCTCGTCGGTGTGCCCCTGGACCTCGATCAGCGTGATGTCCGGGTTGCCGTTCATCGTCGCGACGACGGCATCGAGAATGTAGAACGACGACTCGAGGATGACGTCCTTGTTGTACTGAAACTCGATCGGCTTGAGCGTGATGATGCCGCTGCCCGTCAGCTCCGTGATGCCGCGATCGGGGCATCCGTCCTCGTCCTCGGTGCCGTTATGGTTCTCGGGCTCGTTGATGCACTTGTCATCCTTATCGAGAATCCGATCCTTGTCGTTGTCGAGATCGGGGCAGCCGTCCTCATCCTCGAAGCCGTCGTAGTCCTCGGGATCGTTCGGGCACAGATCGTCGACGTCGAGGATCTTGTCCTGATCGTTGTCGAGGTCCGGGCAGCCGTCCTCGTCCTCGAACTGATCGTAGTCCTCGGGATCGTCGGGGCACGTGTCGACCTCGTCGAGGATCTTGTCACCGTCGCGGTCGCCCTTGTCGCCGTCGGGGCAACCGTCCTCGTCCTGGAAGCCGTCGCGGTCCTCGGGGATGTTGGGGCACTTGTCATCCTCGTCGAGGATCTCGTCGCGATCGTTGTCGGGCTCCGGGCAGCCGTCCTCGTCCTCGAACTGATCGAAGTCCTCCGGATCGTCCGGACACTTGTCGACGTCGTCCTTGAGGCCATCTCCATCGCGGTCGCCGATGTTCGGCTCGAACACGATACCGATGAACGCGCGGAAGTCGGGGTTGGCGCCCTTCGCCGGCATCAGACCGCGGCCCGCGCCGAGCGAGAGGAACGAGTTGCGCGCGAGGTAGAGCTTCACGCCGCCGATCGCCTCGAGCGGCTGATAGTTCTGCTTCTCCCCGAGCGGCACCGCGCCGATCACCTCGGCGACGATGTCGAACTTCTGCGGAGCGATCGCATATGCCACGCCGAAGCCGAACGGCACCTCGGCCGATGCGGTGATCGTCTCGTTCGTCGGCATCGCCCCGCCGTCACCCATGTCCGTGAACGACGTCGTCGAGCGGACCCGGATCCCGGCGTTGAGCGACAGGCGCAGCCGGCCGCGGCGGCCAAGCTCCTTGTCGAGGATGCCGATGACCTGCGGCGTCAGCTTGTTCTCGCCGAGGAACCGGTCCGCGGGGCTTGCGGTCGGCAGGTAGAGGCTCGCGATCACGCCGAGCCCGATGCGCGGTCCCTTGCTGGTCTTGAGGAACCGCGTCTTGAGGTGAAGGCCGACGTTGCCGAGGCCCTGCCCGTCGAGCTGGTAGCGCTGGTCATCGTTCGGGTTGTCGGCGGCGCCGAGATCATCGGGACCGCGATCACCGCTGAGGATCGACAGCGGGACCGACGCGCCGAGCTCGAGCTCGAGCGGCCCGAGCTTCAGGCCGTAGGCCGCGATCAGGGTCGCGGTGATCACATCATCGACGGAGTACGTCGCGGTGCCGTTCTCGAAGCCGAGGAGCTTGTGCCCCCACGACAGCGAGCCGAGGCCGAACGAGAGCTCGTTGTGCCCGAGCATCTGCGATGCGTTGACCGTCAGGTACCCGCGCGAATCCATCGCGGGACGGAACGTATCGATCGGGAGATTGCCGGCTTGCTGTGCCGCGACGGGCGCGGTGGCAACGAGCACGAACGCTGCGGACAGACGGATGGCAGATGCCAGGCGTGACATGACGGTCCTCTCGCGATCTCGGCCACCGCCACAAGCGGCGGGCCGGATTCGACTTCTGAGGACTCAGTGACCAGGCACCGTGGAGCGGTTACATCTGGCCGCGAGATTTCGTCAGGTGGTCACCACTGGCGACGATGGCCGCGGCGAGCTTGTCGCAGTCCACGCGGTACGTCCCAGCAGCGAGCTGCGCCCGGATCTCCTCGATCCGATCCTCCTCCGCGGTCAGCTCCGCGGCACGGATGACCGCCAGGGGGACGGTCTTGAGGGCAGGATGACTGGGCATTTCAGAACTACGAGTCGCCCAATCTCCGAATTCGTTGAGGACCAACGCGCAAACGTTTAACATTGCTCGCGTTATCCGAGGTCAGGTCTTCGGCTTCGAGAGCCGCAGTCCACCGAGCCAGGCCTTGATCTCGGGCTCGAGGACCTTGTTCTGGGCGATGCACTGGTCCATCGCCTCGATGCCCTGGGCGACCACCTGCGCGCCGCCTGGCAACGGCGCGAACTCCTTCGTCACCCGGGCCACGACCGCGTCGCGGGTGTCTGCCTTGCACGTCGACGTGAAGATCCGGCTCAGGTCGGCGACCGAGATCGTGGTCGAGTCCTTGGGGAACCGCGCGAGGATCCCGACCCGGTGCGTGTCGTAGAACTTCTGGACGTTCGCGCGCGTCGCGTTCTCCGCGCCCGCATAGAGCAGACCCATGGTCTCGCGGATGTCGATCTTGGGATCGATCACGAGCTCGAGCGCACGGGTCTGGCGCGTCACATCGCGGACCGCGCCGAGGGCGCCGAACATCTCACTTCGGCGCGCTCGATCGGTCTCGGTCTTCACGTCGCGCAGGATCCGATCGAATACCTCGGGGTTCGCATCGACGGCGATCGTCAGCACCATCGACCGGATCGACTGCGGAAGATCGCGCCACTTGTCGGAGAGCTTGATCGCCTCTGCTACCAGGGTTGGCTCGCGCGCGGTCCACGCCATCGCGTAGATCAGCTCCTCGCGCGTCCACTCGATATCGAAGCTCTCGCCAGCCTTGGGTGTGAGACCGGCCTTGAGTGCTCCCGGTCCGAACGTCTGCCGCAGGTACGCCTCGTACTTGGAGCGGAGTGAGGTCGGGACAAGCTGGTCGAGCGTCGTCGCGAACCCG
Organism: Myxococcales bacterium; assembly: GCA_031421915.1. Classification (GTDB taxonomy): domain Bacteria; phylum Myxococcota_A; class Polyangia; order Haliangiales; family Haliangiaceae; genus JABFXX01. The sequence continues at coordinate 5,289 of JANOPP010000676.1, forward strand.
AGGGCGGGCGGCACCGTGAACCGATCCGCACCGGCGAGCAGCTTCGGGACGAACGACAGCGCGAGCGTCAGCGGCAGGCGCCCGTTGACCGCAGCGGTCCTTGCGTCGAAGAACACGGCGCGCCGCTCGGTCCACGTGAGGTACTTCCAGGCCTCGTCGCGCAGCGCGATCAGCTGAGCCGGCGTGAACGTACTGCGGTAGTAGCCACGCCCATTGACGTTCGGCATCACCCAGCGCGGGCATGCTTTCGCGTCGAGCGCGATCGATCCAGTCGCTTGATCGAGGATGCCGCAGGCCTCGGCGCGCTTGCCGTCGCGGTCGTAGGCGACGCACATCGGAACGATCCACGGCTTCGTCGCCTTCGGCGGTGGTGCCCCTGGCGGGAGGTACCGCTCCTGGGCAAGCGAGAGGTTCGGCGTGCCCTGGCAGCTCATCGTCGCCGTGATCTCTGGTGTGCCGGCCTGATCGAGGAACGTCGCGAACGCGGGGACCAGCACTTCCTTGCCCGCCGCCTTCGCTACCGCGGTGACAAAGTCTGTCGACGTCGCGTTGCCCCACGCACGCGCGGCAAGGTAGTCGCGCACGCCTTTCTGGAACACGTCGGGTCCGACGAACGCTTCGAACATCGCGAGCACGCTCGCGCCCTTGTTGTACGTGATTCCGTCGAACACGCCGAGAATGTCGTCCTCGGTCACGATCGGCTGGCGAATCTGCCGGGCGGTGACGAGACTGTCGGCGTCGAGCGCACCGATGCGGACACCGAAGGCGGATTGCTCGTCGTGCCAGCTCGGGTCGAACTTCGTCGTAGTCTTGTGCTCGAGCCAGTTCGCGAAACCCTCGTTGAGCCAGATGTCGTCCCAGTAGACCATCGTCACCAGATCGCCGAACCACTGGTGCGCGATCTCGTGCGCCGCGACGAGGATCCAGTAGTACATGCGCGCGCGCGACGTCTTGTTGTCGAACAGCATGAGCGTCTCGGTGAACGTGATGAGGCCCGCGTTCTCCATCGCTCCGAACCCGGTGGTCACCGGGATCGTGAGGATGTCGAGCTTCTCGTACGGGTACGGCGTACCGAACCACTCCTCGGTGATCTCGAGGACCTTCGCGGTCGTCTTCGCGGCATACGCCGCGTCCGCGCCGCGCTTCGCGAGTGTCACGATCCGCACCGGCGTGCCGCCCTTGGTCTTGCCGCCGTCGACGATCTCGAACGGGCCGACACCGAACGCGACGAGATACGTCGGCAATGGCTTGCTGACGGCAAACTCGACGCGCTTCTTGCCGTCGGCAAGGGCTGCCTCGCTGACCATCGGCGTATTCGCGACCGCGACGAGGTTTGCGGGAATGTCGAGCGTCAGCTTCCACGGCACCTTGTTGTCGGGCTCGTCGAGGCACGGGAACACGCGCCGCGCGTACAGCGCTTCGAGCTGCGTGTACACGTACGAGCCATCGCCGACGGTCTGCTTGAACGCGCCGGTCGTGCTGACCTGATCGAACGTACCCGCGTAGTCGATCATCAGTGTCCACTCGCCCGCCTCGAGCGACTGCGCCGGGCGCAGCTCGAGCAATTCGGCGCCGTGCGGCGTGACCGTCAACGCGATCTCCGAAGACTCCTTGGTAGCCGACGCCTTGTGCACCGTCAGGCCGTGACCGTGCAGCCACAACACAGATGACTTCTGATCGATCACGCCGGTGATCGCGATGGAGCCGCTGAACTCGGTGCGCGTCGGATCGATCTCGAGACGCGCGGCGTAGCGGATCGGAAGGAAGTTGCGTGGCAGCCGGAGCTTTGGCACCGACGGCGCCACGCCGTCGACGGGCGAGGTTGCGACGGGAGGCTTCGATGTTTCGGCGATCGGCGGCGGCGCGACGACCTGCTTCTGCGGACACCCCCCGGCCACGATCACGACCGCGAGCAGCGCGCGCTTCATCGGCGCATCGTACACCTGCCGCAGTGAGCCCGATCGTCGTTGGAGGTGCGACGCCTGCGACGCCAGGTCACTCGTAGACTTGGCCGCACTCGAGGAGCGCACAGAACGCGTCCCAC
>JANOPP010000677.1:0-8730 GCA_031421915.1 Myxococcales bacterium
TCCTGCCGCTCGCACTCACCGCGTGCGATGACCGCGCTGTCGTCGTCGGAGGCCTCCAGGAGGTCGCCCAGATGAAGGCGATCCCGAATCCCGATCTCGATCTCCTGTTCGTGATCGACGACTCGCCATCGATGGCGGACAAGCAGGCCGCACTCGCCGCGGCCTTCCCGCGAATGATCGACGTGCTGTCGCAGATCGACGGTGGACTGCCAAACCTCCACATCGGCGTCGTCACGTCCGACATGGGTACGAGTGCCTCGGGTTCGTCTGCGCCCGGACCCGCGATCGGCCAGCTCGGCACCGGTGGCTGTTCGGGCCGCGGCGACGATGGTCGCCTGCAGTCCACGGCCGGCATGACCGCCGCATACCTCTCCGACGTCCGGGAGAACGGTGCGCGCGTTCGCAACTACACCGGCGAGCTGCGCGACGTGTTTGGTCAGCTCGCGCGCGTCGGTGCCGGCGGCTGCGGCTTCGAGCAACACCTGTCGTCGATGCGCGCCGCCCTGACCGCGCCCAGCAACAACGGCTTCATCCGTCCGTCGGCGAACCTCGCCGTCGTGTTCCTCGCCGACGAGGACGACTGCTCCGCGCAGTCGTCGTCGCTGTTCGGTCCCGACAGCGGTGCGCTGGGACCGTTGCAGTCGTTCCGCTGCTTCGCGCACGGGGTGACCTGCGACCAGCCCTCGACCGACGTCGGCCCGAAAACGAACTGCCGCCCGAACGCGACGTCGAGCTTGCTCGACGATGTCGAGCCGTTCGTCGATGCGCTGCTCGCGGTCAAAGGCGATCCGCGCATGATCATGGTCGCCGCGATCGTCGGCGACAAGGATCCCGTCGCGGTCGAGCTTCGCGCCCCGCCCGGCGGTGGCGGCGCACAGCAGGCGCTCTCGCACTCGTGCATGTTCACCAGCCTCGACGGTCCGTCGGCCGCCGATCCCGCGGTCCGCCTCGCGTCGTTCCTCGGCGCCTTCCCCGGCCGCTCGACGCTGACCAGCGTGTGCAGCGGCGACCTGACCAATCCGCTCGGCGTGATCGGGCAGTCGGCCAAGCAGCTCGTCGGTGACCCGTGTCTCGACACGACCGTCCTCGCCGACATCTCTTCCGAGCCGGGCGTCCAGCCGTCCTGCGAGGTCGTCGATATCCGCGATGCGGCGCCGGATGCGCCGACCTCGATCGCGCCGTGTACTCCGGGCAGCAGCGATTGCTACGACCTCATCGCGGATCAGGTCGCCTGCCCGGCGTCGACGGACCACCTGCGCGTCACGATCACGCGCACGGCGGCCGTCACGGATGACACGTGGACCAGCGTGCGCTGCAAGCGCGCGGAGTAGCCTGACTCGATGAGGGTCGTCGCCGCACGCGTCGTTCGGTGGGCAGGGCGAAGCGCGATCGCTGTGCGGGCTGTATGCGCCGGTGGGGGCACCGGGCTCGCGCGCCTCCTCAAGCAACCACTCGGCGTCGTCTGCCTGCGGCTCGTCGCGCCTCACCGACAGCTCGACGGAGCGCGGCATCCAGCCCGCGTGCGAGCTGACCGAGATCATCGGGGCCACCGAGACGCCACTGCTCGATTTCACGATCGCCCCGGATCCAGTCGCCTGTCCCGAGACCACCAATCACCTGCGGCTCGTCGTGAATCGTACCAACACGCCCGCGGCCGGCGCGTACATCCGCGCTCGCTGCGAGACGCCGTTCTGACAGTCACCCGATCAGGTCGGCCAGCGTGACGACATGGACGCCCCCGACGAGCTGCGGGGTTCGCGGCGCCAACGCGGGTACGAACAACACCCGTACGATCTCGCGACCGGTCGTCGGGGGAGGAAGCTGACGAACCTGGAGCCGAGCGGCTTCGCGCGCAAGCACGGTAGCGGTCACCGGCTTCTTCGAGAACCACGCCTCCCCGACCAGCGTGCGTGGGCCGGTCACTGCGTCGGCAACGAGGTCCCACTCGGGTTCCGAACCGCGCCAGTAGCGTGCGGGAGGTCGCCATGGTCCCAGCTTGCTGATCGGGCCGCGATGGAGCGCTGCGATCGCTCGACGGCACATGTCCTCCCATGCCTGCGCTACCAAACCGTCCCAGTGTTCCTCGAGCAAGGCGCTCCGCGATGCAGCGCTACCAGCGGTGAGGGCCGCACGATTGGGAGCGACCACGCGGAACCACATCCGGAGGAACGGGTCGTCGATCTTGTAGAGACTGCGTTTTCCTCCTCGCGGCGGCTCACCGTAGGGCGTCTCGCGGTCGATGAAACCCATCCCAGCAAGCCGGTCGAGTGCGCGGCCCAACGACGTTGCCTGCCGCCCGATCCTGCCCGCAATCTCGGAAAGTCGATGCGCACCGGCGCCGATCGCATCGAGCAGCGGACGGACCTCGGACGCGGCAGGCACCTCCTCGAGCAACAGGCGCTCGGGCTCAGCGAACAGGGCTCCCAAGGGGTCGAGCGCTAGATCCCGCAACCGGTCACGCGCACTGCCGTGTTTGTCGGACGCTAGCTCCCAGTACCGCGGCACCCCACCCCATGCGGCCCAATGCTCCACGAGCGCGACAGGCGACAGCCGACCGAACGCGCGCATCAGGTGCTTCGGTTCGAGGGGCGCGAGATCCAGCATCACGCGCGCACGACCGAACAGAGGTGCATCGTGCGAGAGCACCAGGCCCTGCATCATTCGCTGGCTCGAACCGGCCAAGGCTACGCTCAGCCGGGCGGCCTTCGCATCATGGTCGATCCACCGCTGGAGCACGCTCGGCAGCTCGGGGGAAGACATGACGAGGTACGGCAGCTCGTCGATCACGATCGGGCCGGTGAATCGCTGCGCGCTTGCATCAGCGGCCAGTCGAGTCAGCAGGTGCTCCCAGTCCGGATACGTCACGTCTGCAAACCCAGGTAGAGCTCGTGCGATCCCACGCGCGAAGTACGCGCGCTGCGTTTCGGGTGCGGACTGATCAGCAACCGTGTAGACACCGCGGAGGCGTTCGCACCACTCGAGCAGAAGGCGCGTCTTCCCGATTCGCCGTCGTCCCCACACCACCGCGAGGCCGCCGCGGCTCAGCTCGGCGAGCGCGGAGAGTTCCTTCTCGCGGTTCAGGAACAACATTATTCTTTAAAGAATAATTCAACCGGGGATAATGTTCAAGTCAGCACAGCGGCGGCGGCTGACTATCGCGACGCGAGCTTTCCCATCGCCTCGTACTCGAGCTGCGCGGCCTTCGCGAGGTGCGCTGCCGTGATCGCACCTTCCTCGTCCGCGGCGAGGAACGCGGCGCGGAGGACGGCGTTCCTGATGTAGCCACCGCTGAGCACGTACTTCTCTGCGAGACGCGGGAGCTCCAGATCCTCCGCCACTGGTGCCTTGCTGGGAAGCAGCGCCTGCCACAGCCGTCGCCGCTCGGTTGCGTCGGGAACCGGGAAGCGCACCTGGACAGTCAGTCGCCGGCGAAACGCTTCGTCGATCGCCGACTCGTGGTTGGTCGTCAGGATGCAGATCCCAGCGAAGCTCTCCATTCGCTGGAGCAGATAGTTCACTTCCTGGTTGGCATGTCGATCGTTGCTCGACCGTACGTCGGTGCGCTTGCCAAACAGTGCGTCCGCCTCGTCGAACAGGAGCACGGCGTGGCCGGCCTCGGCTGCGTCGAACAACGCGGCGAGGTTCTTTTCGGTCTCGCCGATCCACTTCGACGTGATCTTGCTGAGGTCGACCTGAAACATCTCGACGTGGAGCGCGCGGCAGATAAGTCCCGCGGCCATGGTCTTTCCGGTACCCGGTGGTCCAGCGAACAGCGCCGAGATCCCAAGGCCTCGACCGACCTTGTCGGCGAATCCCCATTGCTCGTACACGCGCTGCCGCTCGCGAATACGCGCGAGGAGCTCGATGATGGCGGTCGTCTGATCCTCGGGGAGGACCAGATCGTCCCAGGTCTGCGTCGTCGTGATGCGCGTGGCGAGGCCCGCGAGTCGATCATCCAGCACGGTTCGGATCGCGCCTTCGATGTGGTGGGGACGCATCTCCGAGCCCGCGCACGCACGCATCGCACTGCGACCTACGGTGGCCATCAGCGCCGGCGCCAGCGGGTACATGTTCGACAGCACATCGGCATCGGCGCTGCTGGCGACGGGGATCGCGCGCTGCCAGAGCTGTGCGCGCTGGACGCCGCCTAGATCGGGAATCTCGATCCACGTCGGCGGCTGCTCCCAGCGTCGTGCGATGCGACGTGTCGTGGTCGCGAGCACGCGGTCCGAGATCTCTGACTCGATGAGCCCGAGACGATCGTCGGCGTCGCCAGATGCCCCCAGCGCGAAACAGCGGAACCAGGTCGAGGAGGCGGCACTCGCGGCCGATCGTCCGGAGCTGCTTACGCGCCTCGTCGCGCTTCGGCGAGATCGCGCGGGTGTCGATCGTCAATGCGTGCGTGCCATGCGCCGCGACCGCTGCCGCCAGCAGAGACCGCCGCCCGGCGCCGCACCGTCCCTGCAGGACGATCATGCGGGTCGTCGGATCACCCAGCGCGGCCTTGAGGCGATCGGCGGCTTCGGGCGCCACGACCAGCTCGGCGAGTGCCGTGGGCGAGGTGTCATCGATCCGCGCGAGGTCTGCGAGCGTGCGATCGAGCGCGACTGTTCCGAGCGCGAGCTCGACGACACGCTCGGCCACCCGCGCTCTCCGCTGGCTGAGCGCCGCGTGGACATCGGACGGATCGACGAGCAGCAACCCGAGTCGGCGCAACCGACCGTGGTCCGAGAGCTCCGCGATGCCGATCGCCGGCGCGTCGGGATAGACGACGGCCAGGAGGGCGCCGATGGTCACGGTCGGTCCGTCGGCGAGGTGTGCCAGCAGCCGGCCCAGGCGCGGATCGATCTCGAACGCGACGAGGGTCGCGAGGACGGCGATCTCGGTCGGCGTGAGCGCGAGGCGATCGCGCAGGAGGTCCAGTGGATCGTTCGAGGGTTGGTCCGTAACCGCCGCTGTGGTGTTCGGCAGCGACTGCGAATCGCCAGCGAGCCAGCCTTCGGTGCGCCCGCGCACGATCGCTCTCGCAACGCTCACGGCGACGTCGAAGCGTCCGGGGCTCGCGATCATCGCCGACACGGCTTGCCCGTGCGGAGAGCGTCGATCAGCTCGGCAAGGTCGGCCGAGAATGTCTCCGATCTCGGATCAAGCAGACGTGGTCGATCACAGGTCGTCGGATTCTCAATGCAGATCTTCACGATCGGATTCAGCAGATCGTCCATGCTGTCCCAGTAGGTCTCCGCTCCTTGGTTGGTCCAATACGGCGGGTTCGCCGTTCGGCGCGTCTCGAACGACTCGAGCTTGTTCGCGGCGGACTGACACTCCGAACGGATCCTGTGCACCGCATTGGTGGGCGGATTCCGAGCCATCCACGACACGAGTACGAGCACGACGCCGAAGCCTCCGACGCCGGCGGCGGCGAACCTCACCATCCGATCGCGCGAACTAGTGGCTGCGGCGATGACCCCGAGTCCAGCGAGTGCCGTTCCGATGATCATGAGATACATCACGCCTCCAGCAGGGTGAGAGAGAGGTTCTGCGCGCGCTCGGCGACCGTTGCGATTGCCTTGGCGTCGATCTCCGGAGTGAGGCGGCAGCTCGCCGTCTCTCGGCCGTGAATCAGTTCCGTCATGCGGCTGTATCGGCTCGCCCCGCCCAAAGTTGCTCGCCGAGTTTCGTAGGCGTTGCCTGCGGTTGGCGCTTCGTAGGTTGGGGCCGTGTGGATGGCAGTGCTGCGTGCGCGCTCGATGGTCTTCGCGACGCGTGTTGCAACGTCGAATCTCACGGCCCGCATGACTTGCCGGAGCGGATGGCGTCGATCAGCTCGACGAGCTCGGGCGAGAACGTCGCTCTGAACCGAAGGCTACTCATGGGTCGATCGCAGCTCGACGGATCCTCGACGCAGATGCTGACGATCGGGTGCAGAAGGCTATCCATGCGGTCCCAGAAGCGAGATCTTTCATCGATGGTCCAGCTTTGCAAGCTTGCCAGCCGGCGGCTCTCGAACGTCTCGAGTCTCATCGCTGCCGACCGACACCCCGAACGGACGACCTCTTCCTGTTTTGTTGGCGGAGTCTTCGCTGCCCACGACAGGAGCAGGAGCAGGACCCCAAGGGCGCCAACGCACGCGGCGGCGATCCGGACCTTTCGGTCACGAGATGTGAATGCGGCGCCGACGAGTCCGAGTCCAGCGAGTGCAATACCTATGATCATGTAGAACATCGCGACCCCGGGACGGAGCGAAGTAGACGTGGGACTGCGACGCAATCAGGCGTCGGGCTCATGGCTGGCACGGCTCGCCGGTGAAGATGGCGTGGCTGAGGTCGTGCACGTCCATCGAGAACGTCGGGATCGACGGATTCGTTGCTAGTGGACGATCACAGCTCGCCGGCTTCTTGATGCAAATCTCAGCGATCGGACCCAAGAGGACGTTCATGATCTCCCACTGGGCCTGCGCTTCTTTGGAGGTCCAGAGCGGCGGATCCGCTGTCCGCAGGATCTCGAAGGATTCGAGCTTCATCGTGGCGTTCGCACACTTGGAACGGATCCACTTCGCCCGGTTGGTCGGCAGATTCCGACCCGACCACGAAACGATCAGAAGCAGGATCCCCAGGGCTCCGACGCTTGCTGCAGCGATCCGTGAGCTCCGACCGCGCGACGTCATGGCAGTTGCGACGAGCCCGAGTCCTGCGAGGACCACACCAATGATCAAGAGAAACATCACGCCTCCAGCAGGGTGAGAGAAAGGCTCTGCGCGCGCTCGGCGACCACCGCGATCGCCTTGGCGTCGACCTCCGGGGTGAGGCGGCAGCTCGCTGTCTCTCGGCCGTGAATCAGGTCCGTCATGCAGTGCTGGGTTTCCAGCACGCGGCCGATACCGGGCGGCTCCTGGTTGCGGATCGACATCGTCTGGTAGCTCGACCAGTCGTCGCTGCGCACATAGCCATCCGCGGTGATCAGGATGCTCGCCAGTGGCACAGGCGGGTTGATGTGCAGCGAGCACACGCGGATCACCTTGTTGACCTTGAGGTCCCTGACGCGACCGAGCTGGGCGAGCCGCGCGCGGACGTCCGGCCCGACGTTGTCGAGTCGCATCCCGTAGTCGGGATGTGCCACCAGGCGGCCGGTCGTATCGACGAACACCTCGAGGATCCCGAAGTGCTCGTCCTGCATGGGGCGTTGGCGCTTGTCGAGAGCAAAGCCCATCGCGTTCGGGTCGACGTTACCCTGCGTCGGGTCCTCGCTCACACGATCCGGCGCCTTCGCTGCACCCTCGAGAGGAAAGTCACCCTTGCCTCCATTCCGCTCCCAGAAGTCCCATCCCTTCATCGAGCCGTGCGTGGCGCGCGCGAGAAAATTGGTCCAGGCGATCACGATCTGGTCGGTGACGTGGTCGACGACATCGGCAACGTCGCGTTTGAGCACATCCGCAACACGCTCGACGACCGCGGCGAGCTCTTCCGGTGGAAGGACAGACAACTGATCGTGGGTCCGAGACCACTCTTCGGCGAGTCGGTTCTTGGCCATTATCTGCTGGTTCTCGAGCTGCTGTGCAAACACCTCCTTGAGATCGTCGACGTCCCGTGGGCCCGCCGACGCACGTGGCGCGAACGCGCGCTTGACCACATCCTTCACCGCGTCCTCGACGAACTTCTGTTCCAGCCGCGACGCGATCTTGCTTCCAACCCAGACCGCGATGGAGCCGGCCGAGCCTGCAACCGCCAGCGAGGCTGCCAGGGCTAGCAGATCGCCGAGGCCGCTCTTCCGTTCCCGCGGCACCTCGGAGGAATCGATCGCTCGAAGTGCGCGAATCCTCCCTGTGACTACCACGTCGAAGATCGCGTTCTGAATTGCAGCGAACTGCTGGATCAGCCCCTGCGCATGGGCGGCCGGTGTTACGGGCTTGTTCGCGCTCGGCACTCGGAGCGCATCGCCCGCGACCGAGTCGAGCATCGTGTCGACGGCGCCGCTCGTGCTGGGGAGGCGATCTCGGTCCGCCTTGCGCTGTGCGGCGACTGCCGGCTTGTGGTCGTTTCCGCGGGCCGTTGTCTCGTGCGTGGCGGGGTCGCTCATGGCAGCTCCTCTCGGTGAAGGGTCGGTGAATCGATCAGCGGCGGCAGACTTCGCGCCGGCGCGCGTCCGCGAGAAACGTGAGCAGCCGTCCGCGTCGCTCGACGGTCATCCGGTTGAACAGCTCGGCCACGTGATCGCCCGCGGACGCGATCGAGAGACGCCGGTGGAGGGCCTGCGCCTCGGCGACCGACAGCACCGCGAACAGCTCGCCGAGCTGGCGCTCCTTGCGGCGGAACGCGAGCTCGACCGTCTCGCCGATCTCCGTCGAGCTGGTCAGAACGCCGAGGATGCGGTCATCGATCTGGTCGACGGGCGCGGCCGGGGGCTCGCTCTCGACGAACGTTACGGGACGCGGAGGTAGGTTCGGCGGCGGAACGCTCTCGCGAATGGTGGCCGAGCGCTGGATCGGGCGCGACGACAAGGCCGGCAGCGGCGGGATACTCTCGAGGATCGGTGCCGGGCGAATGGTGGGGCGCGACGCCATCGGAGGTTCGTCGAAGATCCGGAGACCACGTGCTTGCATGGGAGCTCTATCGGCTCGCCCCGCCGGAAGTTGCTCCCCGAGTTTCGTAGGCGCTGCCTGCGGTTGGCGCCAACGCTGTGATCACGTGAGCTGAGCCTGCGGGTAGGTTCGGAACCCTCGCGGGCGAAATCGGT
>JANOPP010000678.1:0-10389 GCA_031421915.1 Myxococcales bacterium
GTTCATCGCGCCGCTGCCGACGTAACTAGTCTGCACGCATTGCTGCAAGCGAGGTACAAGGACAGCGGGCTAACATATCTCCAGCGACTGCTAAATGCAGCCGAGCGAGATTCCATCCGCATAGAGGCTACCGGCTCCCCGTATGCGCTAAAGGATGCGCTGCGCGAGCGCCGTTATCGATGGGATGCCGCCAGCAAAGTTTGGTGGATCACACTCGAGCCGGATCAGGCAGAGCGCGAACAGCACTGGTTAGCTTTAAACGGGGTCACACAACCGACCTTGCATCCGCAAACGGCCGCGGAGCGTCATCGTCCGCCACCCCGAAACATTATCAAGGTGCGGTCGTGGGACGAAATTTATGCAATCGACGATGAAGAAGAGCCTTTTTGAATAGGCGAAAGCCGGGGGCTGAAGAGAAATGGAAAAACTTTTGCCGTCTTGACGCCTCTCCCCCGCCCTGAGCAACGAACCCAATTTAGAAGTACAGGGCCCGCCAATTTCGGCGGGCTCTGGCGTATTTAAGGACTATAACCGATGCATAATGACATTCACGATCTATCAAACGCAGCAGTTGCGCAAGGGCTGCACGATGACATTCGACGCTTCAAGGCCAAGGCTAGCCGGGACAAGCAAGGCGCGCTGAAGCTCTTGGTTTCGGATTTCGAATTCCGTTACGACATGGACGCGTTTCGCCGCTACCAGGTCGCAGAAAATGACGCCACAAAAGGCTGGGTGCGTTGGCCCTTTTGCCATGTGGTTGCGGCAGCATGGACTTGCTTGACCTTCCGAGTAGACGCAGACATGCCGGAAATATCAAGCGTCGTTACGCTCACCGCCGCCGACAAAAGCGAACAGGATATCGTCGAGGCCTATTTCGAAGCGATAGAAGCGCATACTGGCGCGATATTGACCTCATGGGGCGGGGAGCAAAAGGATGTTCCAGTTCTTCGTCGTGTCGCTGGTGAGTGCGGTATCGTAATGCCTTCGCAGCTCCGCGACTTGAGGGTTCACGCACCAGCAAGGCTTGACCTGTGCAATGCGACCAGCACTCAAGCGCGCTGCGTGCATTTACCAGAATATTGCATCGCAACTGGCATCCCATCAAAGGCATTCCCTTCAAAAGACGTCGGCCAAGCGGCTGCCGCCGGCCTTACTGATATTGTCGCCGAACAGGTGCGCAGCGATCTATTTGCCACGGCCATTGTGGCGACCCGGCACGCAATCTCGCACGGTATGACCAGCGTCAACGTGGTCGAAAGCGAGCAAGCGATCGCCAAGGCCTTCGCAAAGGCGTACCCCCACAGCCATTTCCTCCGCCAAACTGGCAGTTACTTGGCAACCGCCCGTAAAATGCCGATTTCAACTTTAGCCGCCTGAGCGCAGGGCATCCCGCATGCCGTTTTGGGCCCGTATCGACATAGCATAAGCAATTAAACGCCCGGCAAGTCCGGGGTGGCTTCGCCGCCGGGATTTGCTATCGCAGCAGAATAAGTAAGAGGGAGCATGTGTGCCGATACTCGACTGGATGACGCGCGGGGAGGATGTTGTTGCGGCGGCGCGGGTGCCTTACCGTATGCTGGGGGGGGTGCCGGAACTCGACGGCGGTGATGCCGACCCGGCCAACATGCTCATCCAAGGCGACAATCTCGAGGCGCTGAAAAGTCTGCTGCCCTTTTACGCTGGTCGAGTAAAGTGCATCTATATCGATCCGCCGTATAACACGCGAAGCGCGTTCGACCATTATGACGACAATCTGGAGCATGCGCAGTGGCTAGCGATGATCTATCCCCGGTTGGTACTACTGCGCGAGCTGCTCGCCGAAGACGGCAGCATCTGGGTGAGCATCGATGACAATGAGGGGCATTATCTTAAGGTCGTGATGGACGAGGTATTCGGCCGGCGGAATTTTGTATCAACCTTCGTCTGGAAGAAAAGCTACGGCGGTGGTGCAAAGGCGCGATGGTTTGTGGGACTGCACGAATTCACTATGTGCTATGCGAAGAACCTCGCAGAATTCCCTGACATGTTCTGGCCGGCCGACCCAAATGCTGCTGCAAAATACTATAAGTATAAGGACAGCAAATTCGATTAACGTGGTCCGTATCGTCTCCAACCACTTGCAACAACCTCGAACGACGCACGCCCGAATTTACGCTACCCGATCCCAAATCGCGATGGCTCAGATATTTGGCCGGAAAAGCAATGGCAGTGGTCCAAGGAACGCGCGCTAACAGCCTTAGAAAACGACGAGTTAGTCATAAAAGAAGGTGGTGGAAAGGTATCCGTCTCTTACAAACAGTATCTTCGAGATCCGAGCGGCGAAGAAAGGCGGAGGAAGCCGACTACAATCATTGAGGGGCACTACACACAACATGGCACTTACGAAAGTGTCGAACTTTTTGGTCAAGAGGGCAAGTTTGCTTTTCCAAAGCCAGAGGGTTTCATCTCGTTAATCATTGAAGCTTGCACTGGCCCCGGCGACCTTGTGCTCGACAGCTTCCTCGGTTCAGGCACGACCGCTGCGGTCGCCCACAAGATGGGGCGACAGTGGATCGGAATCGAAATGGGGGAACATGCTGAGACCCATTGCAAGCCGCGGCTCGACAAAGTGATAGCTGGCGAACAGGGTGGCATCAGCACGGCGGTCAGCTGGAAGGGCGGCGGCGGCTATCGCTATTACCGGCTTGGCCCGCCTGCATTCGACGCCACAGGGCGGATCGAATCCGATATCGGCTTCGACGCACTCGCGGCGCATATCTGGTTTGCAGAAACCGGTCATCCAGCTTCTCGCGGCGACGGCGAGCGCTCGCCGATCCTCGGCGTGCACGATGGCGACGCCTTTGTCCTACTCTTCAACGGCATATTGGGCGACCGCAGCGTTACGGGCGGCAATGTGTTGACCGCGCCGTTGTTAGCGAGCCTTAAGGCAGCGCTGCCCGATCATTCCGGGCCCTGGGTCATTTATGGCGAGGCGTGCCGAATGGCCTCTGCGCGTCTGTCGGCCGCCGGGGTGACCTTCAAACAGACCCCCTATGATGTGAGGGCGCGCTGATGCAGCTCAAGAAATATCAGCTGCGCGCGCTCGATGCGCTTGAGGCTTTCTTATCTGAAACTGCGATGAAGCCGCACGAGGTCGCCTACAAAATCGCCTGCCTGATTGGCGAGCCGGGTTTTTACGCCACCAGCTACGCGCCGCTGCCAAAGCTTCGCGACGTACCATATTGCTGCCTTCGCCTGCCAACCGGTGGGGGCAAAACGCTGCTTGGCGCGCACGCGATTGGTATCTCACACGAACACCGCATCGATGGGCCGCAATTTCCTGTGGCGCTTTGGCTGGTGCCATCTACCACCATCGGCGACCAGACGCTCGATGCGCTCAAGACCCCCGGCCACCCCTATCGCAAGGCGCTCGAGGATGGCCTTGGCGGCAGCGTCCGGGTGCTTGGCATCGATGAACGGAGGCAGGTTAAGCCGCAGGATCTGGCGACCGTCCCGCATGTGTTTGTTGCCACGGTTCAGGCATTCCGTGTGAAGCAGGCGGACCAACGCAACGTCTACCGCGATGATGAGGAATATGAGGGCTTCTTCAAGGGTCGCATGCTGCCCGCTGGCCTGATGACAAACGATGCAGATGCCAAAGTTCGTCCCGGCGAGGTGAGTTGGTCGTTTGCCAATATCATGGCGATGCTTCGTCCCATTATGATCGTTGATGAGGCGCACAATTTCGTTACGGGCCTGTCCGAAACCACCGGTGCGCGACTGAATCCAAGCGCGATCATCGAATTCACCGCGACCCCAGTGAATAGCAATGTCATCGTGTCAGCAACAGCCGAGGAGCTGAAGGCGGAGCAGATGATCAAGCTGCCGATCCATCTGACCCAACATGTCGGGTGGGAGGCTTCGATCGTCCACGCCATGCAGCAGCGCGAGGGCTTGGCGCGGATTGCGCGTGATGCGAAGGAGCCTATCCGGCCTATTGCTTTATACCAAGCTCAGGCAGCAACGGCTGGTGCAGAGGCAACGGTCGAGGTCGTGAAAGCCACCCTGATCGAGCATGGCGTAGCCGATACGGCGATTGCAATTGCGACGGGCAATCAACGCGAGCTGGACGGCATCGACCTGTTCGACTCCGCCTGCCCCATCGAGCATATCATCACGGTCGAGGCATTGCGCGAAGGGTGGGATTGTTCGTTTGCCTATGTGTTCTGTTCCGTCGCAAACATCCAGTCGGCCACGGCGGTCGAACAGTTGTTAGGCCGGGTATTGCGGATGCCCTTTGCGACGCGACGCGCGACCGAAGAGCTGAACCGCGCTTATGCCCATGTCACCGGCATCGGCTTCCACGCAGCGGCGAACAAGCTGAAGGACACGCTCGTCGCCATGGGTTTCGACGAACGAACCGCGCGCGACGAAATCATTGCGCAGCAGGCAAGTGATTTTGCAGCAGCTACACTGCCGCTTGTTGAGCGCACGCCCATCCCGCCGGTGGTTCTGACCGCACGCCCGGACTTAAGCAGCATGGCGCCCGCAGTTCGTGCAGCAGTAACAATGGTGGGTGAAGGCGGCGGCGTGTCGGTGGTGATCGACGCAGAAGCCAGCGACAATGTGCTAACCGCCATTGCACACGCGCTTGCCCCACTCGCTGGGGAAAATGATCCTAGTGCTGCAATTGCCGCACACATTGATCGACGGCAGGCAGCGGCAAGCCCGTCTCAGCGTGGGCTTTCGTTCACAGTGCCGGGTCTCGCGCTCGAGCAATATGGCGAGCTCGATCTCGTTTATCCTGAGACCCTACTCGATCTTGGGGGCTGGACGCTTGATGGCGTGGAACCAGATCTAACCGGTTTTGTGCTAACTGAGACAGCGGACAGCGTGGTGGTCGATGTCGTCGGCGGTCAGGTTAAGGTTGCGCGCGACGCCGACCAGTTCACGCTAAAACTCGATGATCAGACGCGCTGGACGGCATCCGACCTGTCGCGATGGCTTGATCGCACTACACGTCAACTGGACGTATCGCAGCCTGTGTTTCTGGAATATTGCCGCCGGGTGGTGACCGACCTTAATGAAAAGCGCGGCTTTTCCCTGGCATCGCTGGTTCGGGCCAAGGACGTGCTCAAGCGGGCGATTGCCGAACAGGTGAAGCAATTGCGCGCCGCATCCGGCGCACGCGGGCTCCAGCTATTGATGACCGAGGTCGCGCCGAAGCTGGCATTAGGCGACAACGGTTTCACATTTGCCGCTGGACGGTATCTCCCGCGTCGACCCTATTCGGGCGGTCAGGTCTGGCAAAAGCATTTCTACCCTCGCCCAGACGACATTCGTGATGGCGGCGAAGAATTTGCGTGCGCAGTCGCGATCGACGATTGCGATGCTGTGAAGCATTGGGTCCGCAACATTGTGCGCGGCGAACATGCTTATTGGCTCCCCACATCAACCGACCGTTTTTACCCAGATTTTGTCGCGGAACTGACCGATGGAAGATTTCTTATCGTTGAATATAAGGGCGAAGATCGGGCTACCAACGACGATACCAAGGAGAAAGCCAACATCGGCGCGCGGCTCCAAGAAATCAGCGACGGCAAGGTTGTCTTTTGGATGGCAGAGGGAGCTAAGAAGCCGGATTTTCGGACCCGGCTAAACAAGATAATTGGAGGGGGCTTATGAAACTCAATCGCAAGGAAATCCACGCCCGCGCTCTTTCCATTTTGGAAACCGAGGTTGGGGGCATCCGCTGGGGCGAGTTGCTGAAACGTATCCACTCAGAAGCGCCAGATACACCGCCGAACAGCATCCACGGTGCCATCCAAATACTGTTCCAATCTAATGACGAAATTATCAAAGTGGCTCGCGGGACATACCAGCTTGCCAAATATGCTGACGCCGACGCGTTGGAAGCTCAAGCGGACGACGCGGCGACGGCAGCCTTACCAATTAAAATCGGCGGCCCAAATTCGGTTACCGAGCAAGACTTTTACGCAAGCTTCGCGGCTTGGCTCGAAGAAAATGACGAAGCCACATTCGCAGCGGCCCTTGGCGGCAGCAGCTTTGGTGGCAAATGGGGGACGCCCGATGTAATCGGCGTCCTTAAGCCTCGCGCGCAAGATATTTTTAAGTTCGAGCCGCAAATTGTCAGCGCGGAGATCAAGGCAGTACCAGGTCAACCCGTTGTCGCCTTCGGTCAAGCGGTGGCTTATCGCCTGTTTAGCCACAAAAGCTACATAGTCGTGCCAAATTCAACGAGCAGCGACGATATGAACCGTTTGAAGTCACTATGTAGCATTCACGGAGTCGGACTCGTCACTTTCACCTTGGACGTCGAACAGCCTGATTACGTCGTTATGGTCCTACCGACCGTAGCGGCACCAGACATGTTTTATGTTAACACGATGCTGGAACGGCTAAAGGCGAGCGAGCCAGGGCTCCTGAACAAGCTGTTCTGACAAGCTAGGCTAACTTAGTCTTTTCGCAGTGATAGGCGGAATGGACCCGGGCTCGTTCGGAGCCGGATATGACAGCTATCTGAAAACAGTATCTTTTATCGCGACTATGATGTTGGGAAAATATGCTTCAGGATGACTCATCGACCCCTTGTAAGAATATGGTGGCTTTGTGCGTCTTTCCAAATTGATCATTAAAAATTTTCGGAATTTTTCGAGCGCTGACATTCCGTTGTGCGGTAACGTGGTCCTGCTCGGCGAAAACCGTGTCGGCAAAAGCAATCTGCTCTTTGCGGTTCGCCTCGTCCTCGATCCGACGCTGCCGGATTCAGCGCGCCAGCTTAAGCTCTCTGACTTTTGGGATGGATGCGACCTCGCCGCCTCACCGCAAATAGAAGTGCATGTTGAGTTCGCCGACTTTGATAGCGATGATGCGCTTGTCGCGCTGTTAACCGATTTTCGCACTGCGACCGACCCCGGCATTGCGCGGCTGAGTTATGTTTACCGCAAGAGGCCTGAAGTGGCGGGTCTGCCGCAATCAAGCGACGATTGCGAGTTCATCGTCTATGGCGGAGGCGAGGAATCGCGCGCCGTTCCCAGCCGCGTGCGTAGGCGCATCGCGCTGGATATGCTCGATGCCTTGCGCGACGCAGAGGGCCAGCTTGGCTCTTGGCGCAACTCGCCGCTGCGCCCCTTACTTGAGGATGCCGTTTCCGTCGTCGCACGCGCCGATCTCGACGGCGTCGCAGCTGATCTTGAAGCGGCGACCAAAAAGTTGGAGAGTTTTCCGTCAGTAAAGGCGCTCGAGGACTCACTGCGCTCCGGTATCTTGGACCTCGCCGGCACAGTTCATGACATCGATGCGCGACTGCGCTTCGCGCCCGCCGATCCTCTGCGGCTGTTCCGTTCGATCTCTATGTTTATCGACAATGGCAAGCGAGGAATAGCCGAGGCCAGCCTCGGATCGGCCAATGTTGCATTAGTCGCGCTGAAACTCGCCGAATTTGCGTGGCGTCGCGCCAAGAACGAGCGGAACTATTCACTGCTTTGCATAGAGGAGCCTGAAGCCCATCTCCATCCCCAGTTGCAGCGCGCGATGTTCGACAAACTCTTTAATGCCGACGATCCCGCCCAGGCCCTCATTGTTACCAGCCATTCGCCGACGCTAGCGGCGGTTGCGCCGCTGCGCTCGATCGTCCACCTGAAAACAAAGAACGGCGCGACCGCTGCTTATTCGCTCGCTAGCCTGCCGGTCACACCAGAGGAACTTGAAGACATCGAGCGCTATCTGACCGCCACACGGTCCGAGCTACTTTTCTCGCGTGGCGTAATTTTTGTCGAAGGCGACGCAGAGGAAACTCTCGTTCCGGTTTTCGCCGATGCGTTGGGTAAGAAGCTCGATCGCAACGGAATTACGGTCTGCAATGTCGCAGGCGTTCATTTTTCAGCATATGTGAAGCTTGCCGGTGCACTCGACCTTCCATTTGCGGTCATCACTGACTGGGATCCGCTTGATGGTACCAAGCCGCCGCTAGGCAAGACCCGCACAATGGACATCTGGGATGCCTACGCCGAGGTTAAAGGGCTGGCAAAATTGACAGTTGCGCAACGCGCTTCGTGGGATGCCAGCGACTTTGCCGCGTTCAGCGCCGCTTGGTCTCCGTCTGGCATCTTCCTCAACGACCAGACCTTCGAGATTGCTGTCGCCAATACGCCGGGCCTTCAGGCGGCCTTGCTCGACATCCTCGACGAACAGGGCTTCGGCAAAATCCGTTCTACGCGCATCGCAGCATGGCGCGCAGGAACGCCGGTTGACTCGACGCAATTACTGGCAATGGTCGCGGACATCGGCAAGGGACGCCTTAGCGCAAAACTCGCGCGAAAGATGCCGCTCGGTGTATGTCCACCGCCTTATATTACCGCTGCAATCAACTACGTCGCTGATCTTGTCTAATTATCTCGCGCTGGCGAAGGCTCTGTCGGATCTTGCGAAGAATCCCGAGCAGCATGCCGCAGTGCGAGAAAGTCGGCACTGTGTGGTGCTGGCCGGCCCAGGCAGCGGTAAGACTAAAACGCTAACTACTGCGATGGCGCGCGCGCTGATTGAGGACGTCATCGACCCGCGCGGCGTCGCCTGTATCACCTACAACAATGAATGCGCGATCGAGCTCGATGCACGGCTTGCGGCGCTAGGCGTCGCCAGCAGTGAGCGCAACTTCATTGGCACGGTCCACAGTTTTGCGTTGACCCAAATAATCATGCCTTATGCGCGGTGTATTCCCGGGCTGCTGCCGCAGAAGCTCCGTGTCGCGTCGCTCGCAGAACGCCGAGTTGCCGTCGAGGCTGCCTATGCGGCCGTGTTCAATGGCGATCATAATGATCCACATGATCGCTGGGGCTTCGCCGAGCAGAAGAGACGCCGCGATGTCGATCGCACCCTCCCCGATTGGCGCGGCACCAATCCCGAGCTGGCCGACTATATTGAAGCTTATGAGGCAGAGTTGCGCCGACACGACCTGATCGATTTCGACGACATGCCGTTGGTAGCGTTCCGTATGATCAAGGATCACAGTTGGATTCGTTCCGCGCTCAAAGCGCGCTTTCCAATCTTGTTTGTCGATGAATACCAGGACCTCGGCCATGCGCTGCATGAGTTGGTCCTGCTTCTGTGCTTCGCAGGCGGCATCCGTTTGTTCGCAGTAGGGGATGCCGACCAGTCGATCTATGGCTTTACCGGTGCTAATCCCGACCTTTTACAAAGCCTCACGGCGCGCCGGGATGTGCGCGAGATCAAGCTGCGTTTCAATTATCGCTCCGGCGCCAGAATCATTCGTGCCTCGCTTGGCGCGCTCGGCGAAGAGCGTGACTATCTCGGTGTCGACAACGCCCCCGAAGGCGAACTTAAGCTGTGGAAGGTGCAAGGTGGAATTGACGCACAAGCGTCTGCGATAGTCGGAACGGTGCTCCCAGACCTGCTCGAACGACATCCTTCAGAAGAGGTCGCGATTCTCTATCGGGCTGCCTGGCTCGGCAACAAGGTCGCTGCCGAACTCGAGGCTAAGGGCATTGCATTCGTACGCACAGACGGCAATGCGCTGATCAAGCGTAGTTCAAGGCTTGCGCGTTTCGTTGAGTCCTGTGCCAGCTGGGCAACCGGCGGCTGGCGCGAGGCGGACCCGCCATATAGACGACTGCTTGCTCAGGCGATCGCGCTGGTTTTCGCCGGCCGCGCCAGCGACGCCGAGGAACAACTCGTTTCGCGCCAGCTTATTGCGTTCCTTCGCAGCAGCATTGATTCTGGAGAGACGACCCACTTCTGGCTGCAGCGCTTGTGCCGCGAACTGATAGCCCCTTGGCAGGCTGTATCGCGCAATCCGCAGCCGGAATGGGAAGTATGCTCGGAAATGGTCGTGCGCACCGACCCCGCGCAAGGCAAGGACACGCCGCTCAATATCTTCGCGGGACGGATCGAAGGCACCGGCCGCCTTAGTCTCAGCACGCTGCACAGCGCCAAGGGCAGGGAGTTCGACGCTGTCATTCTCTATGGTATGAATGCAAACGACATCCCGAGCAATCGCGACAAGCGCTCGCCAGCCGCACTGCGCGAGGCACGGCGGCTCTTCTATGTGGGTGTAACGCGCCCACGTAAGGAGCTGGCAATTGTCTACCAGGAGGGTAACCACTCGCCCTGGGTCGCGGAGCTATATCGTCGCAGCCGTGAGGAATGAGGTAATACAAACAAATGGCCAATGACATTAGTCCTTACCAACATCGCGACATCCTTACCCCGATGAACGATCCGTGGGATGCCCAATCTCATATTTTCGTGCTCGAGGAACATGGGCAGTTGCGTTTTCACTGCACTCGTAACGGCAGCTACGAAGTGCTGAGCAAACCGCCTACTCTAACATCCGTTTATATCCGGCCACGTGCTCGTACCCCCGAATTCGGC
>JANOPP010000679.1:0-9514 GCA_031421915.1 Myxococcales bacterium
CAGGTGGGCGAGCACGCCGCGCGCGCCGGGCAGTTGATCGAGCTCCTTGCGCGGTGCGGGGATCCGCGTGCCGTCGGTCGCGACGAGCCGGGAGAACAGATCGCGAACGATGCCCTGATCCTTGCGCGCGAGGCTGCCGTACAGCTGATCCGCGTAGGTCGAGAGTGCACCGGCGACACCTCCGAGCGAGACGTACGCCTCGTGCGTGATCTTGCGCGCGGCGCGATCGCGCGTCGCCCACAGCTGGGACGCCGTGAACGACAGCAGCGGCAGCGACGCCGGCCGCCCCGCGACCTCCGCGACCATGTCCTCGACGACGCGCGGATCGACGGAGACCTGCGCACGTCGCGCGGGCTCGGTGACGATCCGGCGCAGCGCTTCGGGCAGCGGCGTCGCGAGCACGAACACCTCGAACCGGCCGCGGAATGCCTCCTCGCTCTCGATCACGCTCGCGAAGTCATCGCGCAGCGTGACCACGACGCGCACGGGAGCGTTCGGTCCGTCGGCGGCGGCAGCGAGCGTCTCGGCGAACCTGCGCCGCTCGTCGGGATCCGTGCACAGCGTGACCAGCTCCTCGAGCTGATCGATCACGACGACGAGGCCACGGGGTGCGCGCTCGCCGAGCGCACGAAGCCGCTCGACGATCCCCGCGCTATCTTCTGTGTCCGTGGCGATCGGCGGCAGCGCGGCGAGCGCGTGCAGCGGATGCCGCCCCGGGCGCATCGAGATCAGCTCGTAGTTCTCCGCGAGCCGCGCCATCACGCCGGCATGCATGAACGAGCTCTTGCCTGCACCCGACGGACCGAGCACCGCGATCAGGGGCGCCCGCACGAGGCGATTCGCGAGCGCCTCGATCTCGCGCTCGCGGCCGACGAACCGCTCGGCGTCCTCCATGCCGTAGGCCGCGAGGCCTGGATACGGCGAGCGATCGTCCTTCGCATCCTCGACGGTCGAGCCATCCTCGGTGGTCAGGATCGCGAGGCGTTGCGCTGCAGCGTCATCGTCGTACTCGAAGCCCCACGGTGCGGCGACGAGCCGCGCCTGGCCGCGCCCGCTGCGCCATAGCAGGAACAACTCCGGCTCGGCCGAGGGCAGCGGCGACATCACCTGGACGAGCGGCGACAGCTTCACGGCAATCGCACCAGCACTGTCGAGCAGCGCGACCTGGCCATCGGCCAGGGGCTCGCCCCACACGACGACGCGCTCGCGATCTCGCCGTCGCGTGCCCTGCCAGCTCTCCGCGCCGCCCGCGCGACCGACGACGAGCAGGTACCGGAGTAGCGGTTCGAGCGGACGAAGCGCCTCGGCGGCAGCGGTGACATCGGCCACCAGCGCGGCGAGCGTTCGGGAGCGGTCGCGATCGTCGAGGCGATCCGCGAGCGCCTCCAGTGCCTGCGTGTTTGCGAGCGCCTGTCGCAGCTCCGGCAGCACCGTTGATCGTGCCGCGGCATCCGCTGCCGCGGCGACATCGATGTCATCGTCGTCTGGGGTGCCGGCGACGGCCGTGGTGACGCCGGCGGCGTCCGTCGCGATGCTCTCGACACGGGTCGCGACGTGGGCGACGGGCGTCGACGCGTCGGTGATCGCCTGGACCACGGACCGCGCGAGCCACAACCACGGCGCTCCGTTATCGCGACCGACCGTGGCGCGCGCCTTGTCGCGGACATCGGGCGTCGACAGCTCGTCGGGGAGCTGCGCGAGCGCGATCACCGCGAGCCAGCGGCAGGTGATCGCGATCAGCTCGCGCAGCGCGGCATCGGCCTCGACGGTCGTCGATGCGCTCGCGAGATGTGCGACCGCATCCGCGATCGGCTGCGGGCCGTTGCGCACCCAGACGTCGCGCACCGCCGGGTCGAGGATCGGCACTGCTTCGGGCGCGGCGCCACCGACCGCGCTGCGAACTGCCTCGCCGAACGCGAGTGCCGTCGGCCACCGCTGGTCGGGCGACTTCGCGAGTGCGCGGAGGATCACCTCGGCGAGCGGCCGCGGCACCGTACCAGGCAGATCCGGCGGCGCAGTCTCGAGGTGCGCGCTCGGAAGATCCACGCGAGTGACGTTCTGGAACGGCAGCCGGCCCGCGATGCAGCGATACGCGAGCACGCCGAGCGCATAGATGTCCGCGCGCGCATCGACCTCACCGGGAGATCTCCACTGCTCGGGCGACATGTAGTGCGGCGAGCCCAGCGTCGAGCCATGACCGGTGAGCGCGTCTCCCTCGTCCGCGACGCCCGGTGTGCTGTCGTCGTCGAGGCCCTTCGCGATCCCGAAGTCGAGGAGCTTGGGCAGGAGCTGCCCCGAGCGCTCGATCGCCATCACGTTCGCGCCCTTGATGTCGCGGTGAACGATTCCGAGCTCGTGCGCGGAGTGAACGACCTCGCACAGCCGGCCGAACAGCGGCGCGAAAACCGCGGGCGGGATCGAGCCTCGCTGCGCGATCAGCTCGTCGAGCGTGACGCCCTTGACGTGCTCCATCGCGATCCACAGCACGCCGTCGGGCTCGGCACCGAACGCATAGACGTGCGCGGCGTACGGGTGATCGAGCCGCGATGCGAGCTTGGCCTCGCGCAGGAACCGCTCGACGCGATTCGGGACGGTCGCCACCTCCCGGCGCAGCACCTTGATCACCGCCGAGCGACCGAGCTGGACTTGCTCCGCGCGGAACACCTCGCCGGATCCGCCGCGCCCGAGGCGCTCGACGATCGTGAACCTGCCGAGCGTCCTGCCGATCAGCGCTCCGCTCGCCGCAGCGGCACTCGTGTCCCGCGCGGCCGCCGGCACCGCGGGAAGGATCTCCGTCGCGCTGTCGTCGGCTGGAGCCACGTCGGCTAGTGTAGACCTCGGCGAGTCATGAAGCGCCCTGCGTGCACCACCGTCGCTGGAATCGCAGCCGCAAGAAGCCTGACGAACGGTTAGGTTCTCTTCTTCTTCGGCTGCGAGGGCTTCCTCGCCTTCGCAGGCACGATGCCGCGGGTCCATGCCGGCAGGCGTCCAGGTGCTCGATAGGTGACGGTGCCATCCTGGAACGTCGCAACGAGCTGGTATTCCTCGTCGAGCGAGCTGTTGTCGTAGAGCTTGATCGATGGCACCACATCGAGGGCCTTCTTCAGATTCGCAAGGGAGCGCGCATAGCGAGCGATGATCCGATCGCGAGGGACGTCGTGTCCCCCACCTGCGACGCGTTGACCCACTCGCAGGACAGAGACTTGGGGCGCGGCCACGCAGATGAACACCAGCGTGACGGCGTAGCCTGCGTCGACGGCCTTGCGCATCATGCCCAGCTTCGCGCCGTGCGGGTCCGAGAACACGGTCTCGGTGATGAACCCGATGCCATCGTCGATCATTCGGTCGCGAGCAGTATCGAGAATACGTGCAGCCTCGAGCGAGTCGACACCCGTCTCAGCCGCAAACCGATCGGCGTTCAGAAATGGCAGCGGTGATTCGCTCAGGAACGCATCGTAGAACGTCGACTTGCCCGCACCATTGGGGCCAGCGAGAACGACCAGCTGCGACTTCATCGCGACTTCGACAGCTTCGTCGTCTTGCCGCTGCGGTCGACCCGGACAATTGCACCGGAAGCATCAACGCCGTGTCGAACCGGATTGCGGGCGCGGATGAGCTCCCGCGCACGAGTGCGGCCCGTCGAAGTCTCGGGAGCTGCGAGCCGTGCTGGAAGCTCGGCGTCGATGCTGCGCGCCTTCAAGCGCTCCACCGCACCCGCCGAGATCACGGACTCCACGATCTGTCCAAGGCGAGCCCAGTGCTCGACCTGCTCGGTCAACGATCGATCCAGCGTTGTCGCGCTCGCCCGGACGCGGGCGGCTAGCTGTGCACTCAGTCGCACCGGGACACCGTTCGCCATGCCCAGTTGTAGCAATTTGCTACATCCGGTCAAGGATCATCGCCGGCGCCGGCGCGAACGCCGTCCCGCACGCCGATGTCCTGGTCTCGACCGCCGGGTGTCCAGGAGCACGGGTCGGGCTGCCGTCTGGAGGGACCACGGGGATCTACATCGGCCGGAGATGAGCTGCGCTATGCGCACGCGCGTTCCGACGCCTTGCGATCACGGCGATTCACCGAGCGCGACGGCGAGCTGCACGCGCGCGCGGAGGACGTCGGCCCGGGCGTCGATGGCGAGCGAGGCGGCCTCCGCGGCGACCTCCTCGCGCAAGTTGACGGAGAGGAGGTTCGAATCACCGCGGTCGAACCGGGTGCGCTCGGCGGCGGCGACCTGCTCGGCTAGCTCCGCGCCCCGGATCACGAGCTCCGCGCGTTCGCGCGCGGCCGCTAGCTCGGCCTGGCTCGCCGCGACGTCCGCTGTGATCTGGTCGATCAAGAACCTGCGCTCGGCGCGAAGGCGCCGCTGATCGGCATTCGCGATCTGGAGCGCCCCACGCGCTGCGCGCATGCCGATCGGCACCTCGAACGTGGCGCCCACGGCGATCGACGTCTCGCTACGATCGGGCAGGGCCGAGTCGTTGGCTCCGAGCCCACGGACCGCCAGGATCGAAAGATCGAGGCGCGGAAGAATCGCGTTCCGGGCGACGTCCTGATCCGTCGCGATGATCTGTTCGCGACGCGCTAGCTCGGCGATCCGAGGAGCCTGCTCGAGCGCGCGGCTGCGCGCGGCTTCAAGGTCGGTGTCGAGCGGTCCGGCCGGCGCCAGCGGCTCGAGCGATGGCAACGGCTCGGCGCTCGGGATGATCGGGCTGCCATCGGGGGCGCGGAGATGGAGGGACACTTCGAGGCTGGTACGGCGAACATCGCGTCGTGCAGCTACGACGAGCGCCTCGCGTGATGCGACGAGCCGCGCGTTGTCCACGACATCGATCGCTGGTCTGCTGCCGCGCGTAACCGCGAGCTCGAGCTGTGCTGCCCGGGTTCGCGCGAGCTCGAACTGGGCTTGTCGGACACCGAGGCGGTGCGCGGCTGCGACCCAATCGAAGTAGGCGAGAGCGGCCACACGCTGGACCACGAGCTCGCGCTGGTTCACTTCGGCTCTGGCGACCCCGCGTCCGAGCTCTGCCTTGCGGCGCTCGCCGCGTGCGCGATCGATCCGACCGCCCTGCAGGAGAGGAACGCTGATCCCGGCACGCACTTCCCCGAGCTCGAGCGTCTCGGCCTTGCCGTCGTACACCGGGAAAGCGCCCTGGCCCAGACGCCAGCCAACAAACGGAATCGCTCCCCACAGGGTTGTCAGTACGCTGAGCTCGCCGTCGAGGGTACGCTGGTCGTAGTAGCCGGAAACAACGTCGCTGCCGCGGAGCCGCAGCCGCGGATCGAACGCTCCAGCGGCGGCGAGGACCTGGCCGTCCGCGCGTTCGACAGCGGTCCGCGCCGCTTCGAGCAGCGGGTGGCGAGCTCGCACCGACTCGAGCACGTCGTCGAGCTCGAGGGCACCGGGGTCGGCGTACGCCTTCACGGGCAGAACCATCACGAGCAGAACAGCGACTCGCATCATCGTGTGACGTTCGCCGTCTCGCCCTTCGAGCCAGCGCCCTTGTCCGACATCGGGGCGTTCGTGGCGGGCGGGAAGCCATTCCACTGCCGCCACAGCTCGAAGCCCAGGCGTACCTGATCGAGCAGCACCCAGCCGTTCACGCGCGCACCCTGCCGCAGCAGCCGACTCTCCGGCCACGGTTCAGCGTCCGGGTCGGGCACGATGACGACACGGAGCCGACCGAGTGGAGCCGCCGCCGCATCGACGAACGCGACGGTGGCGGGAAACGTCCCGACCGCGACCGACGGCCACCCGACGAACTGCACCGCAGGCCAGCCCTCGAACTGCAACCGCACCTTGCGCCCCCGGGCGACGAGTGGCGCGTCACGGCCGCTGAGCCAGAGCTCGACGGCCCGCGAGCTCGTCTCCGGTACGAACGTGGCGATCGCGTCGCCGGCGCTGACCCATTCGGCGCCCTGCGCCGCGAGCTGGCGCAGGATCGTCCCGGAGCGCGGAGCGACGACTTGCATCGCCTGGTTGCGCGCGACTGCGGTCTCGCGATCCTGGATCTCGGAGTCGGCGCGCGCTGCATCACCTCGCGCGGCCTCGAGGCTCGCGCGCGCACGCTCGACGTCGGCGCGGGTCGTCGCATCGGTTCGCTTGCGCTCGGCTTCGAGGGCCGCGATCTCTCCGCGTGCCGCACGGGCGTTCGCCGTCGCTCGCTCGAGGTCCGCGGCCGCCGTATCGGCCGCGAGCTGTGCGAGCTCGAGATCGCGCGTCGAGCTCAGACCGTCGTCAGCGAGCAAGCGCACGCGCTTGAGGTTCAGTGTTGCGGTACGTAGCGACGCTGCCGCAGCGTCGCTGCTCTGGTCCGCGGCATTCCGGCGCTCGACCGCCATCTCGACACGCTTCGCGGCCCCCAGGATCGCGGAGACCCGAGCCGACTCGAGCGCGATGACTTGTTCGCCGAACACCAGTACCGACTGACGGGCAGCCTCGATGCGCCGCTCGGCTGCCTCTCTCGTTCGCTCCAGCCGCTCGGTGAGCCCTGGATCATTGTCAGCGATCGTCGCCAGGATCTGACCCATCTGGACTAGCTCGCCTTCCTGCACGTGCCACCGCACGAGCTGTCCAGCGATCGGCGCCTGGATCGATTGCTGACGCTCGAGAGGGGCGTACGCGATCACCTGCCCGCTGCCGGCGACGGACTGTTGCCAGGGCACGAACCACAGCGAAGCTGCGGTCAGCACGAACAAGGTAGCGACGAGTGTTGCGAAGGCGCGCAACGCCCGGCTGCGAGGAACAAGCGCGAGCCCGAGATCCTCGGGGAACTCGCTGCCATCGTCTAGGTCCCTCAACGCAACGCCTCGATCCCACCGTGCTCGATACGAATGATGCGATCGCAGCGCCCCAGCACGTCGGGATCGTCGGTGACGACGACGATCGTCGTGCGGTTTCGCCCCGCGAACAGCTTGTCGAGGAGGAGCTGCTTGTGGTCGTTGCCGAGGCCGAGATCGTCGAAGCCGCCGTCGACGAGCCACAGGCGGGGTACGGCGAGCAGTGCGCGGGCGATTGCGAGGCGCCGGGTCGCGCTCGCCGATAGTGGTCGCCCGCTACGCGTCAGGTGGGTGCTCAGGCCATCGGGCAACGCACCGACGGTAGCGCTGAGGTAGACGGTGCCAAGCGCCTCCTCGATCTGCCCGAGGGTGACGTAGGGCCTGACCATGCGCAGATTCTCCTCGATCGAATCAGGGGCAAGCTCTGTCTCCCCCTCGCGCATGCACACCAGCTGACCGCGAAGCTCCGCGAGCGCAAGCTGGCGGAGGTCCAGCTCATCGAACGCGATCACGCCCTTCGCGAGGGGGTGCAAGGTGGCGAGCGCGTCCACGAGCGTGCTCTTTCCGCATGCGCCCGCGCCCATGATCGCGACCCGCTCTCCTGCAGCGATCGTCAGGTCGAGATCGCGCACCAAAGGGCTCGCAGCGTCGTGACCGATGCTGGCGCCCACGAGCTTCACGGACATCGCGCCGTTTCCGGTCAGGTGCTCGCCACCGCGCCGCTCGGTGGGCACTTCCACCAGCTCCGCGAGCTTCACGGACGACGCGACGAGGTCGTAGACCGCCTCGAGCTGCTTGTGGAGCTTGACGAGCGCGATCGCGATCGACGCGAAGATGAGCTCCGCCGCGACCAGCTGCCCGAGTGTGAGTTGACCAGCGACCACGAGCGCGCCGCCGATGCCGAGCAGCGCGGCACCGCCGACCACCTTGATCGCGATGCCGCCGGCGAGGTGTCGGAGCAGCTTGCGGAAGTGCGCGCGTCGCGCATCGCGATACCGGCGCGTCAGGTGGTCCACGCGCTCGACCGCGCGCTGACGGCCCCCGATCGACCGGGGGCCACCCGCATAGTGTACCGCACGCTCGAACCAGCCGACGATCGCGTACTTCGCGTACGACTCGTCGAGCGCCGTCGCGATCGCGCCGCGACCGCCGATGAAGGTGACCAGGAGCAGCGAGCCGACGAGCGAGAGTGCGAACAGGAGAAGGATCGGGTGATAGACCGTGAGCAGGGCGATGCCAACGACGAGCTTGAGCAGGAGATCGATACCGTCCACGAGCAGGATCGCGACCGCCTTCTGGAGCACGGGCACTTCGAGGAAGCGGGCCGTCAGTTGAGCGGGACTGGCGCGCCCATGGGCGACTGGCGGGCAGTCGAACAACCGCCGCGAGACGTCCGCCGTCGTCCGTACGAACATCCGGACCTGAATTGCTTCGACGACATGTGCCTGAAGAACGCGCACGACGCCGGCGAACGTCAGCACGACCGCTACGAGCACGGTCAAGACGAGGAGCGGTTGCAGCAGCGCGCCCAGAGCGATCGTGTTGACGAGCGCCTGCACGGCGATCGGCGTGGCCAAGGACAGGACGCCAATCGCGCCGCCGTAGACGAAGGCGAGCCGGATGTCGGCACGGTCGAGCCCGAGCAGAAGCCTTGCACGGGCCCACGGACTGGCACCGGCTTTGCGCAGGGGCTCGAGTGGCAGGCGCGGTGATGCTGCGAGCGCGGTCACGCTCGATGACGGCGCGCACCCGAGCAGCTTGGCCAGACGGGGTGTCGAGAGCAGATGGGTCGAGACGTGACCATCGAGAACGATGCGCACCTTGTGCCGGGCCCACCGGAGCGCCTGGATGTAGAGCACGGCACCCGTACGCGGGTCGGCGACAACCGCGGAGCGATGGCGGCCGAGGTCACGAAGGCGAAGCTCGGTCCACACGATCGGTAACCGGCAGACCGTGATGTAGCGCTGCAGCGTGCGTGCGCCTTCAGCGGTGTCGAGCCGCAGAGAGCCTCCTGCCAGCTCGTGCACGAAGGAGTCCAGGTTCACCTTCACCCCGGCGTCTTTGCCGAGCCACGTGATGGTCTGGACTAGGTCGCCGGTGGCGACGGCTGCGGGATCCATAGACGCGTCAAGGTGGGTATCACCGAGGGTGTGGTCGATGTCAAAGAACCCCGAGTAAGGTCGGTCTTTTTCGAACTGTCCGACCGATGCGCGGGCCGGGTCAAGGACGAGGTGTCAGCGCGGTATCGAGCGCGATTCCCAGCGCTTGGAGCGACGGCGCCTGGCCCGGTCCCGCCGGCAGACCGAGCGATCGGCCCAGACCGTCACGTACGAGCTTGACCGACGCCAGGGCAGCGACCATCGCGGGCGACGCTGCAAACGATCTCGGCGCGGAGCAGATCACGAGCTGCTGGCGCGGCCCTGCGATCACGAACGCCTTTGCGTACGCGGTCGGTACGCCCTCGGGCCAAGGATCGGCGAGGCGCGCTGCCGAGACGGCGAGCCGCGTCCACAGGCGGGTCGCTTCGGCGAATCGCCGGCCGTTCTGCTCGTCGGCGTGGGCGGCGAGCGTGGCCCCGGTCGTGAGCAACGCGGCGGCGGTCTCGTTGAGCTTGCCGTGCGCGATGTTGGAGATCTTGATCGCCTCGAGCACACCAGCGCTCGGTCCCGACAACGACGTTGCCAGATCGCGGAGCGCCGTCGCGAGTGACGCCGCACGCTCGTTGACCCCGCCGAGTGCA
>JANOPP010000680.1:0-8860 GCA_031421915.1 Myxococcales bacterium
TCTGCAGGCTCGGACACACCGGCGGCGGCTTGCTCGGAGTCGGGGGCGGCTGGCTGGCCGGCGGCGGCGGCGGGCTGCCGAGTGGATCGCCGGCGGGAGTCGGCGTCCCCGGCTCGCCGGGCGTGGGCGTCGGCGTCGGGTCGGTGGAGTCCTGCCTGGCAGACGCCGAGCACGCGGCGACGACGATCAGGAACGCGGAGAGAGGGGGGCCTTTCACGCGTGAATACTAATCCGCCGTTCCCACGATTGCCCGGCGCGAGGTCCGTGTTAGGCAAGCCTCGTGGTGCAGGTGATCGGGCTTACCGGCGGGATCGCGTCGGGCAAGAGTACGGTTGCTCGGATGCTCGCCGAGCGCGGCGCGGCGATCGTCGACGCCGACCAGCTCGCGCGCCAGGTCGTCGAACCAGGACAGCCTGCTCTCGCAGAGCTCGTCGCACGGTTCGGACCAGCGATCCTGACGCCGGAGGGCGAGCTCGATCGCAAGCGACTCGGCGCGATTGCCTTCTCGGATCCGGTCGCGCGCGCCGACCTCGGACGCATCACGCACCCGCGAATCGCCGCTGCGAGCGCCGCCGCGATCGCGACGTACGCAGACGCCGGTGCGACCGTCGTGTTCTACGAGGCGGCCCTCCTGGTCGAGAATCGCGCGCACCTCGGCCTCGCCGGCCTCGTCGTGGTGTCCGTGACGCCCGAGGTGCAGCACGCGCGCCTTGTCACCCGCGACGGGCTGTCGCCCGAGGAAGCCACCGCGCGCATCTCCGCGCAGGCTCCCCTGTCCACGAAGCTCGCTGCCGCGACCTGGGTGATCGAGAATCTCGGAGATCGCGACGCACTCGAACTCGAGGTCGATCGAGTTGTCACCGCAATCGAGTCTCGATTCGGACCGATCCGTGTCCCGCGCGCGACGCGGGCGCACTCGACGACCGGCCGGATCGCACTCGCGACCAACCACGTCGCATTGATCACCGGCTATCCAGCGTTCACCGCGAAGCGGATGATCGCCAAGATCCTCACGGCGGAGCCCGAGACCCGGCTGTTCATTCTCGCCCGCGGCAAGTTCGCTGACGAGGCGGTGCACTTCGTTTCGACCCTTGGCCAAGGGCCCGGGAACCACCGTGCGGAGGTCCTCGTCGGTGACGTCTGCGACATGGATCTCGGCCTCTCGAGCATCGAGTACCGCGCGCTGTCGCGCGAGGTCACGTGGATCCATCACCTCGCGGGCATCTACTTCATGGGGGTGGATCCGGAGACCGCGCGGCAGGTCAACGTCGTCGGCACCAAGTCCGTCCTCGATCTCGCGCGCGATGCCGGCCGTCTCGAGCGCGTCGTGCACTGGTCGACGGCGATGGTCTCAGGCGATCGCCGGGGCACGTTCTACGAGGAGGACCTCGACGCCGGCCAGAAGTTCCACAACGACTACGAGCGCACCAAGTTCGACGCCGAGAAGCTCGTGCGCGGTGCGATGCGCCAGCTGCCGATCACCGTCATGCGCCCGGGGATCATCGTCGGGGACAGCCGTACGGGAGAGATCGACAAGCTCGACGGTCCCTACTACCTGATGGTCCTGATCGCGACCAATGCCTCGGGATTGCGCCTCCCGCTGCTCGGGCGCGGTGACGCACCACTGCACCTCGTACCGATCGACTACGTGATCGATGCCGCGTGGCACGTGGCCCGTACCGACGGTGCAGCTGGAAAGACGTTCCACCTCGTCGATCCGCAACCAATGTCGGCGCGCGCCGTGTTCGAGGGCGTCGCCGAGCACGCACACACGGAGAAGCCGCGCGGCCACATCCCCGGACCGATCGCACGCGCCGTCCTTCGCACGCCCGGCCTGTCCCGGCTCGGCCGCGGTCCGCTCGCGTTCGTCGACGTGCTCGATCACCCGGTGGTCTATGACCAGACCAACACGCTGAGCGCGCTCGCCGGCACGACGCTGCGTTGCCCCGCGCTCGCCGACTACCTGCCCGTGCTCGTGCGCCACGTCCTCGATGTCTCGCGGTCCCCGGTCGAGATCCCCGACGACGTCAGCGATCCGCTCGACTGATCACTGCGCGGTCGCCATGTAGAGGTCCCAGTCGGTGACGCTGCTGTCGCGGCCGAAGTAGAGGCGGCACCCGTCCGACGACAGGTGTGGATCACCGTCGTTGAAGTTGGTGTTGACGTCTGGAACGATCCGCGGCGCGCTGAAGTCCGTGTTCGAGGCGCTTCGCGTCGCGTACCAGATGTTGCCGCCCGTGAACGCCGACGTGCGGCCCGAGTAGAAGACGATGATCCGATCATCGAACGCGGTCGACGGATCTCCGTCGCCCATGCCTCCATCGAGCTCGGTGACGCGCGTCGACGCACCGAAGTTCGCGGTGAGGCTGGCGCGGGTCGCGACCGAGATGTGTTGCGGCGCGGGCGAGTCGGGCGCGGTGTAGAGCCGCAGGCCATCGGAGCTGATCATCGGATCGTGATCGCTCCCGGTCCCGTTGACCATCAACACGTGCGTCCGGGTCAGGCTGCCCCACGGTGTGCCAATCGTCGCGCGGCTGGTCTCCCAGACGTCGACACCCCCAGCACCGCCCGCTTGATCGCTGCCGACGACCGCGAACAACCCGCTGCCGATGATCGTGGTCTTGGTCTCGTTACCGCCCGTGCTGAACGGGGCGTACAGAACGGCACACCGAACGGCAGCGTGCGATTCGCCCGCGTCGCGATCCACGTATCGCCGGTGGTGCTCGGAGACCGCGCCGAGCTGAGGTACAGCGTGAGCTCATCGGATGTGAGAAACGGATCGCGCTCGAACGACGCCGAGTTGACGGGAGTCAGAGCGGAAGGCGCGGCGAACCGGATCGTGTTGTTCAACCATGCAGCGAAGCAGGTTGCGCCAACCGGCGCATCGATGGGCGCGTCGAGCGCGGCGTCGAGCGATGCATCGAACCGCGCATCGGGGGCGGCATCGACAGGCGTCGCGTCATCCGGTGCAGCACCGTTGCCGAGCTGGAAGCCGCAGCCCGCGAACGACACCAGCAGGACTACATGGCGCAACACCAGCGAGCGTACCAGCTCGACGAGGTCGCAGACGAGAGACATTACTCACTCCGCGTCGTCGTCGGAGCCGAGCAGCCGCGGCAGCGGATCACCGCCGCCGGGCGCCAGCAGGCGCAGGCTCGAGAGGTGGTGCAGCAGGAGATCGCGATTGTCGCCGACCGACAGGTTCTGCAGCTCGAGGGCTCCGATTCGATCCTCGGGCGTGAACGCGGGTGCCTCGACGCGCTCCATCGAGAGCTTGTCGGGGCCGTATGCCATGTACTGCGCCTTGGTCGCGACGATCGTGTAGTCGTCACCTCGCCGCAGCTCGAGCGTGACCTCGCCAGTGACGCTCGGGGCGACCCAGCGCGTGAGCCCGTCCTTGAGGAGGCACGACTCGGGATCGAACCACTTGCCCTCGTAGAGGAGGCGGCCGAGCCGCCGACCGAGGGTGGCGTAGAGGTCGAGCGTGTTCTCGTTGTGGATCGCGCTGAGCAGGCGCTCGTACGCGATGTGGAGCAGCGCCATACCTGGGGCTTCGTAGATCCCGCGGCTCTTCGCGTCGATCACACGGTTCTCGATCTGATCGCTCATCCCGAGGCCGTGACGGCCACCGATCCGGTTCGCCTCGACGAACAGCTCGTACAGCGACTCGAAGGGCTTTCCGTTGAGCGTGGTCGGCTGCCCCTGCTCGAAGCCGATCGTGATCTCCTCGGTGGCGACCGCGACCTCGGGCTTCCAGTGCGCGACGCCCATGATCGGCTCGACGATTCGCATCCCGCGATCGAGGCGCTCGAGATCCTTGGCCTCGTGAGTGGCGCCGAGGAGGTTCGCGTCGGTCGAGTACGCCTTCTCGGTGCCCATGCGGTACGGCTTGCCGATCCGCGCGAGGTACTCCGACATCTCCTTGCGACCACCGAACGCCTTCACGAACGCGCTGTCGAGCCACGGCTTGTAGATCCGCAGCGTCGGGTCGACGAGGATTCCGTAGCGATAGAACCGCTGGATGTCGTTTCCCTTGTGCGTCGAGCCATCGCCGAACACGTGAACATCGTCGTCGACCATCGCGCGAACGATCGCGGTGGTGGTGACGGCGCGGCCGAGCGGCGTGGTGTTGAAGTACTTCTTGCCGCCGACGGCGAGGTGGAACGCGCCGCACTGGATCGCGATCAGGCCCTCGCGCACGAGGCCGTGCTTGCAGTCGATCAAGCGTGCGAGTGTGGCGCCGTGCTCGAGGGCGCTCGGCGGGATGTCGGCGGGGTTCGCCTCATCGGGCTGCGCGAGATCCGCGGTGTACGCGTAGACCTCCATGCCCTGCTCGGAGAGCCAGGCAACGGCGCAGCGAGTATCGAGACCACCCGAATAGGCGATCGAGAGGCGAGTTCCCTTGGGCGGTAGCGATCGATAGATCCGACTCATGACTTCCTACTGTCCCTCTTTAGGCTCTTCCGGCTCTTCCGGCTCTTCAGGTGCCTTGGTGCGTAGCCCCGCGCGCTCGAGAAGCTTGTAGAGAAACTTTCGCTCGAGGCCAGCGATTCGCGCTGCCTGCGAGAGGTTGCCGCCGCCACGCTGGAGGAGGTCGGCGAGGTACTCGCGCTCGAACTTGGCGATCACCTCGTCCTTCGCTTCGTGGAACGGACGATCGGCGCGCGCCGTCGGCGCCTCGGGCGCGGCCACGGTCGGGCGCAGCACGAACGGCAACGACTGGAAGTCGTCGTCGGGACCGGCGAGCGCGACAGCGCGCGTGATCACGTTGCGCAGCTCGCGGACGTTGCCCGGCCAGTGGTAGCGCACGAGGCGCTCGAGAGCCGCGCCGCCGACCTGGGCCGCGAGATCGGCTCTGCCCGCTCGCTCGAGGAACATCGCGATCAACGTCGCGAGATCACCCGGGCGCTGGCGCAGCGGAGGTACGTGCACCTCGACGACCGCCAGCCGGTAGTAGAGGTCACCGCGGAAGCCGCCGCGGGCGACCTCGCCGAACACGTCGCGATGGGTGGCGGCGACGATCCTGACGTCGTAGTGCTCGCTCTTGCGACCACCGAGTGCGATCACCTCGCCGGCTTCGAGCATCCGGAGGAGCTTGGGCTGGAGCGCGACCGGCAGATCGCCGATCTCGTCGAGAAACAGCGTGCCGCCGTGCGCCGCAGCGAACGCGCCCTGGCGATCGCTGACCGCGCCCGTGAACGCGCCCTTGGTGTGACCGAACAGATCACTCTCGATCAACGTCTCGCTCGACGCACCGCAGTCGAACACGACGAAAGGCTTGTCCTTGCGCGGCGACGCATCGTGAACGCCGCGCGCCATCAGCTCCTTGCCGGTCCCGCTCTCGCCGAGGAACAGCACCGGCGCTGCCGACTTGCTCGCACGCTCGAGCACCGCGAACACCGAGCGCATTGGCTGGCTTGCCCCGTACAGGCCACCGAAGCGGTCGTTCTCCGAGGGCGGGATATCCATCGCCTCGTCGGCGGGCATGAGCTGGACGAGGGTCTTGCCGATGCGCAGCGCGGCGCCCGGCGGTGCGACGACCTTGCCGATCGCGACCCCGTCGATCACGGTGCCATTCTTCGAGCCGAGATCCGTGATCGCGAACCCGCCTGCGGACGGCGCGATCGAGCAGTGGCGGCGCGAGATGAAGGAGTCGGTCAGAACGACGTCGCACGAGCGCTCGGTGCCGATCACCACGCCGATCGGCGGGAGATCGATCTCGAGACCGCGGTCCGGTCCGTCG
Source organism: Myxococcales bacterium (assembly GCA_031421915.1). Taxonomy (GTDB): domain Bacteria; phylum Myxococcota_A; class Polyangia; order Haliangiales; family Haliangiaceae; genus JABFXX01. The sequence continues at coordinate 5,744 of JANOPP010000680.1, forward strand.
ACGACGCGGAGCTGCGCCGCGCGCATGGCAGGTCGCGCAGCGACGGCGTTGGTGACCCGCGTGACCAGCACGGGGCCGTCTTACCCCAGGATGCCGCGCAGGAACAGCTGGCAGAGGTAGCGATACGCCTCGAGGCGGGGCATGCCCGACACATCGAGGATCTCGTCGATCGACAGCGCCCCGTCGACGCGCGACAGAAGGAACGCCGCACGCGGGCTGATCGGCGCGTTGCCGAGCTCGTGGAGTGGTCGCGCGAGCGCCGGCTGGCGATCGAGGTCACCGAGGAAGCCCTGGAACACGCTCATGATCGTGTCGCGGTTGCGATGGATCAGCTTCTGCGCGAGAGCGCTGTTCGGATCCTCGGACAGCGCGAGGTCGATCGCGGCGACGGCACGGTCGAGCTCGTTGGTCGCGGCCCAGATCTGCGCTTGATCGATCAAGGAGCTGATCCTGCGCCGCGTCTTCTCCTCGCGTGACTCGCCCGCGGGCGCGGTCGCGTCGACTTCCTCGAGGATCTTCGCGGTGCGCGCGTCGATCGGGTCGAACGGGAGCACGATGTCACCGCGCGTGCCCTCGAAGTCGCGGTCGAACGCCGTGGCCGGCGGGACGATCCTGGCGCCGGTCAACGTCGGCTGATCCTCGGTTGGCGTACGCCCGCTGCCGACCGGGATACCGTTCGACGTCGTCCGCAGCCCGAGCTCGCGCGTCGGCGCCGAGACCAGCGGATCGTGCGCCTTGAACGTCGGCGGACGATCGACCTGCTGCGTCGGCTTGTCGGCAAAATCCTGAGTCAGGCTCGCAGACAGCGAGAACCCAGCCCCCAGCTCGCGGGTCGGTGCTCCACTCAGCGGCAACGGTGGCTCGATCGGCATGTCGAGCTCGATCGCATCGAAGGCTGCCTTCTGGTGCGGCGGCACGATATCGGTCGGCAGGTCGCGCGTCACATGCGTCGGGCGCGGCAGCGACGAGATCAGATCATCCTCCTCGCCGCGGGACCGCTCGGCCGCCTTGCCGGTCGGAAGTTCGATCTCGTGAGCCGCGTACGATTGGTCGAACGGTGATGGCGACAACGCGGCACTTGCGTGCGACGGCGACAGATCCGCGGTCTCGACGTCGTCGCCATGCTGCGGCGTGCGGAGGGTCATCTGGAGCTCGGGCGGCTGCGCGGTCGGCGCCCGCCTGCGCGACGGAGCTAGCTCGATGTCGATCGTCGACGGCGCGAGCGACGCGGTCGGCTTCACGAAGCCGAGATCGCGGCGCCGGACGTCGGTCGCCTGACTGGCGCCAAAGCCAGGTGTCGCCTCGGGGGAGAACTCGCTGACGCTCGCTGCACGCTCCCGCCGCTTGGCGGTCTCGTACTCGCGCGTCGCGTCCTCGAAGTTGACGGCGCCGTTGCTCGCGTCGCCCTGCTCGCCCGTGATGCTGATCTCGGGTTCGTCGGCCTCGAGCTCGAGCGTCATCGCGCCGTCGGAGCCCGCCGCGAGCTCCTTCTTGGCGGGGTTCGGCTTGCTCTGCTCATCGCCGATGAACCAGCCCTCGTCGAGAGGATCCATGTGCAGCGGTGGCGGACCGGGTGCGGTCACGTCGCCCGGCAGAATCTCGATCTGGTAGTCGGGCTCGCCATCGGCCGCGATCCCGTACGGCGCCGCATCCTCGTCGCCGAGGTCGCTCGTGAGGAGCTCGTAGTTCATCCGCACGTAGTCGACGTAGCTGTTCGCCTGCGCGTTCTCCGGATCCACGGACAGGACCTGCTCCCAGATGAGGAGCGCACCGTCGAGGTCGCCTTGACCGTACAGGGTCAGGCCTTCCTCGATCAGACGGTCCAGATCCGTCGGAGCCGGCGCCATGTTCATCCGCGCGTTTTAGAAACGACACCGCGGAACATGTTCAGCGTCCGATTCAGGGCTTCGGTTGCCTCGGTCAGCGTCGTGAGATCCTTCGCGACGATCGCCTGGCGCGTGCGATCGACGACGGCGCGCGCCTTCTTCACCGCGTCCTGACCGAAGTCAGAGCCCGCGATGATGTCGGTGACCTGCGGGAACAGCGACTCGATCTCCTCGAGTGCCTTCTCGGCGGCGTGGCGAGCCTTCTCGAACTCCTGGCCGGAGCGAACCTCGACCATGTAGTCCTTGTTCGCGTCGACCATCTTCTTGATCTCGTCCTCGGTCAGACCCGAGGTCGCGGTCACGGTGATCGACTGCTCGAGACCGGTCTCCAGATCGCGCGCCTTCACCGACACGATGCCGTCGGCGGAGATGTGGAACATGACCTCGATCTCGACCTCGCCACGCGGCGCACGGCGCAGACCGGTGAGCACGAACTCGCCGAGCAGCTCGTTCTCCTCGGCGCGATCGCTCTCGCCCTGGAGCACGAGGATCTTCACCGACGTCTGGTTGTCCTTGACCGTCGTGAACACGTGCTGCTCCGACGTCGGCACCGTCGTGTTCTGTTCGATCAGCTTATGGAAGTAGCCACCGACGATCATGATGCCGAGCGAGTGCGGCGTGACGTCGAGGAGGAGGATGTCGCTCTTCTCGTCGGTGAGCGCCGAGCCCTGGATCGCGGCGCCGAGCGCGACGACCTCGTCGGGGTGGACACCCTTGCACGGCTCGAGACCGAAGAACTCCGCGACGGCCGACTGCACGCGCGGCATCCGCGTCATGCCGCCGACGAGGATCACGTCCTCGATCTGGCTCTTCTGGATCTCGGCTTCCTCGAGCGTGCGCGCGCAGATCTCCACGGTGCGCTCGATCAGATCACCCGCGAGCTCCTCGAGCTTGTCACGCGACAGCATCGTCTGGAGGTGGAGTGCCTCGTTGCGGCCCGTCGAGATGATGAACGGCAGGTTGATCTCGGTCTCCTTGACGCTCGACAGCTCGCACTTCGCCTTCTCGGCGACGTCCTTGAGCCGCTGCAGCGCCATCTTGTCCTTGCGCAGATCGATGCCGTGCTGCTTCTCGAACCCGAACACGAGCCAATCGATGATCCGTCGGTCGAAGTCCTCGCCACCGAGGAACGTGTCACCGGCCGTCGAGATCACCTCGAACACGCCGTTGCCGATCTCGAGGATCGAGATATCGAACGTGCCACCGCCGAGGTCGTAGACCGCGACCTTGC
>JANOPP010000681.1:0-5118 GCA_031421915.1 Myxococcales bacterium
TCGGCGATGAAGGACAAGATGGACTCGCAGCGGTCGCGAGAAGATCTCCGCAAGGCCTCGGGCATGAGCGACGACGCGGTCCTCGATCGCCTGGTCAGCCTCGGCCTCAAGTCCAACACGATCGCGGCGCTGTCGCTGGTCCCGCTGATCCAGGTCGCCTGGGCCGACGGCGAGATCCAGGACAACGAGCGCACCGCGATCCTGCAGGGCGCGCACGGCAAAGGTCTCGAGCAGGGGACGGACGGCTACGAGCTGCTCCAGACCTGGCTCAAGAAGAAGCCGCCGGAGGATCTGTTCACCGCGTGGGAGTCCTATATCAAGGCGCTCACTGGCCAGCTCAACGAGGAGCAGAATCGCCTCCTCAAGAACCAGATCGTCGGGTTCGCGAAGATGGTCGCGGCGGCGGCTGGCGGCATCCTCGGGTTCGGCAAGGTGTCGGGCGACGAGGAGAAGGTCCTGAACCGGATCGAAGCCGCGTTCCCCCGCTGAGTGCATGCGCTGGCTCGGTAGGACGGGCGTCAAGGTCTCGCGCGTCGCCCTCGGCACGATGTCGTTCGGCGGCGATGCCGACGAGGCGGCGGCCGGCGCGATCTGGCGCGCGGCGCGCGATGCCGGCGTCAACCTGATCGATACCGCCGACGTCTACAACGCGGGACGCTCGGAGGAGATCACGGGACGCCTGATGAAGGGCGAGCGCGACCAGCTCGTGCTCGCGACCAAGGCGTACTTCCCGATGGGGCCGTCCGACAACGATCGCGGATCGTCGCGCTACCACCTGGTGCGCGCGGTCGAGGCCAGCCTGCGGCGTCTCGACACCGATCGGATCGACCTGTTCTATCTGCACCGGTTCGACGACGTGACCGACCTCGGCGAGACCCTGCGCGCCGTCGACGATCTCGTCCGCGCCGGAAAGATTCTCTATCCAGCGTGCTCCAACTTTGCAGCGTGGCAGGTCGCGCACGCACTCGGCCTCGCCCGCGGTGAGGGCTGGGCGCCGCTCGTCGCGATCCAGCCCATGTACAACCTCGTGAAGCGCACCGCCGAGGTCGAGATCCTGCCGATGGCGCAGGCTCTCGGCATCGGCGTGATCCCGTATTCACCGACGGGTGGCGGCCTGCTCACGGGCAAGTACGGGACCGGCCGCGCGCCGGCGAATGGCCGGCTGCTCGACACGAACATGTACAAGGTCCGCTACGCGCAAGCCGGCTTCTACGCGACCGCGGACGCGTTCTGCGCGCTCGCGGCCGAGCTCGGCCATGCGCCGGCGACCCTCGCGGTTGCGTGGGTCGCCTCGCATCCCGGCGTGACCTCGGTGCTGGTCGGAGGCCGAAACGTCGAACAACTCGCACCGACGTTGGCCGCCGGTGCGGTTGATCTAGATCCGGCGACGAGAGCTCGCATCAGCGCGCTCTCACCGGAACCCCCACCCGCCACCGACCGCAACGAAGAGACGTCCGCGCACAACTACGGTGCGCGGTAGCTGATCACATCGGCTTCATGATGCCGAGGACGAACAGCAGCATGATCAGACCCGTGATCATCGCCACGATGCCGACGAGCGTCTGGTAGGGAGCGAGCTTCTTACCGAGCTCCTCACCCTTGGCAGCGCCACTCGCCGACAGCTTCGCGACCATCGGCATGCCGAACATGATGCCGAGGATGATGGCCGAGACCACCGCGGCGAACGCGGTAATCACGAGGACCGGCATCAGGCTCACGAACGACAGCAGGCGGATCGCGTCGAGGAGGTTGAGCACACCGAAGACGAGCAGCGCGACACCGATCGCTGCCTGGAACGGCTGGAGCTTACCGATCAGCTCCTTCGCGTCAGGCTTCTTCGCGACGATGAGCCCTGCGCAACCGAGAATACCGCCCAAGATCAGAACAATCGGCCATAAGTATCCCATGTGTGTTTCCCCCAGATGAGACGCGCGTGGATGTGCGCGCCGAGGGTGATCCTAAGCCGGTCTTCGCGCCGTTAGCAACTGACCCGGCGATTTGTAGTGGTTCAATAAGCGTCGACCATCATGAGGTTGGCGTGGGGACGACCTCGGTGATTCTCACGAGATCGGGCGCGTAGCTCGTCGACACCGTCGCCGGAGAGGCGACTCAGATCGTCCTTCCAGCGTGTTGCTTGTGCGGGATCCACGGCCTGAGCAGCGCGAGATCCCCACATCAAGAGCTGCCCTCTTCGATAGGGCTCGGACTCGAGTGCGAGCCCCGCGTGGACGTGGATCACCGCCCGATCCGGAGCGCGGTCCTCGAGTGCGAGCCACGTTGCGATCAGCCGGATCGATGGATCGTCAGGGTCTGCCGCGACGGCGCGCTCGATGGCCGCGCGCGCGGTCTTCACATCGTGGCTCGCCTCCCATGCGCGGGCGGCGTCGTGCACGTGGCGGGTCGCCGGTGCCTGCGGTGCAACGAAGTCGGGCTGGGTCTCGGCGGTGAACCCGGACGCCTCGGTGGCGCCGAGCTCCCAGCCGCCCGCGGGACCGTCCCATGCCCAGCCAAGCTCGGCCCACGTGCCCTCGCACGTCGGCGCGCGATCGACGCCGAGCCACGCACGCAGCGCGGAGGGTGCGACGACCACGGCATGGACGTTGAGAGGCTGCGCGAGGATGCCGCCGAACTGACGACCGCGGCCTGGCGCCGTCGGGTCGACGCGATCGCCGAGGAAGCCCGCGAGATCACGCGGGGTCAGCGGCGCGCTGCGGCCCTCGATCAAACCGCGCAGCCGACGCTCGCGGCGGCTCGAGTGATGGTCCCACGCGGCAGATGCGGCGAACTGACCGGCGCGCAGCGCAGCGGTGCGATAGACGTTCGCACACACGACATGGTCGGCACCGGGCGCGGCACGGAGCACGTCGATGTTCGGACCGCCGAGCTCGATCACGACGCCGGTCTTCTCACGCGCGCTGCCGACGGCGAGGCCCCAGCTCGACGAGGCCGGCCGCTCGCGTGCGATCCGGATCGCATCCTCGATCGTCTCGGCGCGGCGGGCGATGTCGTGGACGATATCGACGATCATCGCGCCGCTCCACGTCACGTCCTTGTGCCAGCGCGTATGCGGCGCGAGCACGAGGCCCGCCTCGTTGACGACGGTGACGACCGGCGCATCGGCGCCGCGCGTCGCGAAGAACCCGTAGCGCTGGCCGCGATCCGGGGCGCACACGATGAACGCAGGTGCGGCGTCCCACACGCCGACGCCGGGGAAGTCGAAGTTGCGGGCGAACATCAGCTCACCGTCGTGCGTCGCCCTGCCCCACACGATCGCCGTCGAGCACGCGGGAATCGCGGCGGCGGTCGCCCGGGCGAGCAGCGGCTTGGCGAACGGGCCAACCTTGGCGCGTGCGACGAGCGAGACGCAGTTCTGCAACGTATCCATCGTCGCCAGCGTGAGCGCGGCGATCCGGCGATCGTGCTTCGGGTGCGACGCGGCAACGGCCTCGGCGAACGCGCGCGAACGAGCCGCGAGCTCCGGCGGTCGGGTGCGCGCGAGGTTCGCTTGCCATGCGGTGGCAAGCACTCGCACGGCGAGCTTGCTGCCGAGGCCGAGACCACCGGCGAGCGTGCGCTCGGGCATCGTGCGGTAGAACGCGAGGAGGCGATCGGCCTCCGGAGCGGACAGCCGCCCGTGCTGGGCGCCCATCTCTTCCTGGGTGCCGGTGAGTCGCGCGAGGAACAGGGGCCGCTGCTGGGTGGTCATCGTTTTCGCTTTCGCTTCGGGGGCCGGAGCGGCTCAATCACGCGAGCCGCGAGCTCTTCGAACACTTCGTCTGGATGGGCGATCCCGAGCACCTGGTGCACGAGCACCCCGTCGACGACCGCGAGCACGAGATCGACGATCCGCACCGGATCGCACGGCAGAACCTCCTTGCGCGCGATCCCGGCGCGCAGGTCGGCGACCAGTGCATCGCGCCCGGCGACCACGCTGCGGCGTCCGCGATCGAGCACGGAGGTGACATCGCGGCCACCCACAGCCCACAACTGGACCAGGCCGCCGATCAGCTGCGGGTGTTCGCGGTGGAACGCGAGCGACGTCTCGACGACCGCGCGCAGCCGATCGATCGGGTGCTCGATCGTGCGGACCTTCGCGATCACGGCTTCGTAGAGCGCGAGGTACGTCTGGTCGAGCACGGTCTCGAACACCGCGCCGAGGTCGGGGAAATAGAAGTACAGCGTCGGGCGCTTGACGCCGAGCGCCGCGGCGAGCTCGACCATCGACGTCTGCACGCCTCGCGTGCGCAGCACGTCGAACGCCGCGCGAGCGAGCTCGTTTCTCCGTTCGAGGTCCGGGCGGCGCGGCATAACCTGACACTATGTCAGTACAAGAAACCTGACATAGTGTCAACCAGTACGGACTCTCCGACGAGGGAAGCCCCCGCCCGCGCGCGCCGTATGAAGACCTGATGGGGGCATTCCTTGCGGCCGATCCGCGCGCCGATTTGACAGGGAGTGCCACCCCTCGATCGCGTGGTGTCGTGTACGCTGCGACCGCGTGGTGATGACGGTGAGCCGCGACGATGTGGAGATGCAGCGACCGGAAGATGTCCGGTTCCTGGTACCCGTGTTCCACACGCCGACCGCGTGTGCCGGCGCCGCGACGGCCTACCTGCTCCGCCGCATCGCCTATCGCGCAGGTGCCTACGCGCCCGGCATCCAGGAGATCGTGTTCCACGAGCTCAACACGTCGCGCGAGGGCGGCTCGATCGAGAAGGTCCAGCGGTGGTTCGCGGGACGTGTGCAGTCGCTGCACGAGCTCGGCTACCGCCTCCAGTGCCGCCGCGTCACGACGCCGACGGCCGCGATCATGGAGTGGGTGCGCGCCGGACGCGGCTATCGCGGCGCGATGCTGCCGACCAACTTTCGCAAGCTTCACCCCGAGCCGGGCGCCGGCGGCCACGACGTCGCCGACGACGCGGTCGGGCACGCGGTGGGCCTGACGATCGATCGCCTCGATCCCAAGGCCGAAGAGGACATGGTCATGATCGATCCGTGGCCGGGCGTCATCGGCGACGCGAAGGATCGCGGCAAGGTGCCCGACTCGCTCGAGATCGCGCACCGCGATCGGAACTTTCACGCTCTCGTTTATTACTGGGTCGGCTGGTCGTAGACCAG
>JANOPP010000682.1:0-26618 GCA_031421915.1 Myxococcales bacterium
GGCTCGACGCGCGTGCGAGCAGAGCTCGGTCCAGCTCCGGGTCGCGAACGGAACCGAGGCGCCGTCGACGATCACGATCAAGAAGGTCGAGGTTCTCGACGACAACGGCGCGGTGATCGGCGAGCTCATGCCGCGCGACGCGAGCCAGTGGACCAGCGACGCCTATCAGCCGTGGGACCAGCAGGTGGCGGCCAACCAGGTGCTCCAGGTCAGCTACGCACTGTCCCAGCCGAACGTGATGAGCGGTGGCACCTATACGGTGCGGCTGGTGGTCGCTGCCGGCGACGGTGGCGAGCGCACGATCGAGAAGCGCACGACGCTCCAGGCCGAGGCCTCGTTGCCACCTGGCGCCGTGACCTGAGCCGAACGACTCAGAGCGTCTCGAGATAGGCCCGAAGCGCCGCGCGATCGTCCGCCGGCAGCGACGTGCCGAAGGTGTGACCGCGGATCGGTCCCGGGCCGCGCGTACCGCCGACGAACTCCGGTGCGAGTCGGTCCCTGGACAGCAGGACGTCGAGTGTCGGGACCGAGCCATCGTGCAGGTACGGTGCGGCGTCGGCGACGCGAACGAGCGGCGCGACGCGATAGCGGCCCGTTCCGCGCGCGCGACCGTCGGCGAGTGCCGGGTCGGTTCCGACCTTGGCGGCCGGGACGGGATCGCCGCCGAAGGTCGAGCTCGCGTGACACGAGCGACACGCGTCCGCGAACAGCGCCGCGCCGCGCGCGATCACCGCGGGGTCACCACCGACGCGCGCGGGCGGCGGCTCGAGTGCGTAGAGGTACATCGCGAGTGCCCACGCGAGCTCGCGCGGCGGTCGCACGCGCAGGGCGTTGGCGTGGAGGAGCTGGGTCTCCTGGCGGATCGCGAGCGCCATCGGTCCGATGTGGCGGATCGTTCCTGCGTGGGTCAGGTGGCTCTGCGTGCGGAGTCCCCAGAGATCCGGAATCGCGACCGGATCCTCGTCGTCGTCCTCGGTGACATCGGCGCGGCCCGGACCCCAGGTCGCCATCCGTCGCGCGAGCTCCGGATCGATGGACTCCTTGGTGTCGCCATAGAACCGCAGACGCAGCGCGCCGAGATCGAGGCTGCGACGCGCGGCCCCCTCGACGATGGAGCCGTTGCGGATCGCCGTGTGGCAGACCGCGCACGTGATGCCGATCCGTTGCCGACCGTCGACATCGCCGAACACGACGAGGCCGGGCAGCTCGCCGGTGGGGGTGCGTTCGACGCCGAGGAGCTCGGAGCCCGCGACTCCGGGCGTCAGCGCGTGCTCCATCGCGATCTCGGCGCGCAGCGGGAACGTGAAGAACACGCGTCGTCCGAGCGCGACCCACTCGGCCTGCTTGGTCGGTCGCTTGCCGTCCCACAGCCGTTCGGCGGGCAGCTCGGGCATCACGCCGCGCCGCAGCTCGTCGGCGATCGCTTGATCAATGGGCCGCGAGCGCGGATTCCAGACGGGGAGCGCGTCCCAGCCGACGGTGTCCTTGCCGTACGAGGCGAGGCGCTGGCGCGAGTAGATGTTCGTCGGGTTGACGAGCGACGCCTCGAGCGCCGCGCGGCGATTCACCGTCGCGCCGAGATAGCGGTCGGCCTCGCGCTCGAGCCAGGCGTCGGACCACGGGGCTGGCTCGGGCGGTGGCGGTGGGGCCGCTTCGCGACACGCGCCGAGCGCGACGAGGAAGAGGGCGGCGGCGCGGGTCACTTCGCGGCGGGCTTCGCTTGCTTGGCGCGGAACTCGTCGCGAAGAGCGAGGACGCGATCGAGCTCCTCCTGCGTATAGACCTTGCCGACGAGCTCCTTCCGGACCTCGACAGCGATCGCAGTGAGCTCGTCGATCATCGCCTGCGGAACGTCGACGAGCGTGACGCCCTTGCGGAGGATCGTCTTGTGAGCGTCCGCGTTGGCCTTGCGAATGACCGCGCGCGCCTTCTTCTGGTTCCGTTTCGCGATGCCCTGGATGACCTTCTGATCCTCGACCGAGATCTTCTTCACCGCGTCGAGGGAGATGACCGTTGCACCGATGCCAAACACCATCGGCGTCGAGGTCATGTACTTGACCTTCGTGTACCACTGCAGCGCGATCGCACCGAGCGGCGAGCTGAAGCACGCGTTGATGCGGCCAGAGGTGAGCGCGGAATCGATCTCGGGAATGCCGAGGGGGACGCCATTGATCTTGATCCGGGAGGCGAGCGTGGAGCTGAACAGATCGTCGCCCTGCGTCGCGAGCTTCTGCTTCTGCAGATCGGCGATCGAGGTGACCTTGTTCTTCGAGAAGAAGTAGACCCAGCCGAGCTCACCGCGTTCGGCGAGACGGAACCCCTTGGCCTCGAACTTCTTCTGGAAGTAGGGCCACATCTTGTTCGCGACGTAGTCGACCTCTTCCTCGGAGGTGAACAGCATCGGCAGCTGGAGCACGAGGATCGACGGATCGATCATCGCCAGACCGATCGAGGTGATCGCGGCGCCGTCGATCTGGCCGAGCTTGATCTTGCGGATGTAGTCGCGCTCGTCGCCTTGCTGGCCGCCGGTGAAGTACTTGAAGGTGACGCGCCCGTCGGTGTCGGTCGCGATCTCGGAGGCGGCGCGCTCGAGGAACTCCGTCCACGGACTGCCCGCCGGGGCGAGGGTGGCCATGCGGATCTGCAGGGGTTCGGCGACCGCGGGCCGGGACCACACCAGAGCGAGCACGATTCCGATCACGAGCTGCTTCATGACAATCCCCTTGGGGGGAGAGTCTACCGACCGTAAAGCCGCTTTGCTCCCGTAAAGGCACTTTGCGGGTGCCCGTCGACAACGCCGTGATCTTGCTCGGAAGGTCCCTGGCGTGGCGGTTGCTGAAGCAGTCCCCGTACGCACGCATCTCGCGGGCGTCGAGGAGTCCCGATGCTGCGCCCGGTCGCCCTGGCAGCGGCGATGGTCCTGGTCTGGACCACGCTCGAGCTGCGTCCTGTTGAAGCTGCGTCTGTCGTCGACGTCGATGGCGGCGTGCCGCGTACGGCGCGGGCGTTGCGCGCGGCGGTCGTCAAGCACGGCCTCGACGGTACGGTGTGGCTCGGCAAGCTGCGCTCCGTCGGCGGCAAGCGCGACACGCTCGTCTACGTGCCGCGCGTCCTCGACACGGCGCGCACGATCGAGCTGGTCGTCTACATGGAAGGTCACGGCTCGTTCCAGGACGACGCGATGGATCACCGGCATGCGGCGTCGATCGCGCGCCTCGGCCGCAACAGCGTGTTCGTCGCGCCGGACGCGCCGTCGAGCTCGCACGGCAGCCGTACGGCGCCGAACCCGTACTGGCAGCGCGGCTGCGCGACGAAGAGTTGCGCGGGTGGTCATGCCGCGCCCGGAGACTTCATCGTGTTCCTCGACGAGGTTCGCGCGCGGATCGCCACGATGACGGGCGTCGAGGCCGGCCGCCTCGATCTGCGGCTGTCGTTGATCGGCTTCTCGAACGGCGGCAAGGGAATCGTCAACGCGATCGGTCAGCTCGTCGCGGCGGACTTCGTGGCCGGGGGGCACCCGGTGCGGATCGCCGACGTGATCTTCGCCGACGGCAACTACGGCGGTGCGTGGCTCGGTGACACGTGGCGTGTGCTGTCGGCGCGTCCCGAGGCGCCGCGGCTCACGATCCTCGTCGGCAACGGCTCGTTCACGACCGACCGCAGCAACCGCAAGCGCGCGGCGGAGTTCTGGCGCGTCGCGGCTCCGCAGGCACCGGCACCGGCGATGGGGCGCGCGACCGCGGCCGAGCGCCTGCGTCTGGTCCCGCTCCCCGGGGGACACCACGCGATCGGAGATGTTGCAGTCGACTTTCTCGCCGATCCGGCAGAGGCGCTCGCGGTCAGCTCGTCGTGACCCAGGCCGCGCTACAGTTGACGGCAAGCTCCGTCATGGCCGTCCTGATTCTCCTGCGCAACGAGGTGCCGCTGGTGCGGTTCGCGCTCGGCGATGTCGCGACGCTCGGGCGGGCTTCCGAGTGCGAGGTGCAGCTCGTCGACACGGAGCTGTCGCGCCGCCACGCGCAACTGCGGCGCACCGACGGAGGCTGGGAGATCGAGGACCTGGGGAGCCGTAACGGCACGCGCGTCGACGGCGCCGTGATCCGTGCGGCGACCATTCCCCTGCGCGAGGGTGCGCTGATCGAGCTGGGGAGCCATCGCTTGCTGTTCGATCCACCCGTCGACGTGGTCGGCGATCGCGACGGTGATCATCGCCTGCTGCTGGTGCGCGACGACACGGCGGCGCGTGGGGCGCGGCGGTTGCCCGCTGGGATCACGCGCTCGAGCGCGGAGCTCACGCGCGATCACGAGCACGCGCTGCAGCTGATCGCGGCGGCGGATCGCGGTGGTCTCGGCGCGCTGCTCGCGGCGGTGTGCGAGAGCCTCGGCGCCGAGCGTGCGTGCCTGGTTGCCACCACGCCCGACGGCGGCTTGCGCCCGCTGTGCGTCCACGGCAGCGCGACGGTCACCACGTCGACGACGTTGATCCAGCGCGCCATGACCGAGCAAGTTCCGCTCGCCGTCGACGATGCCCAGGGCGACGTGTCGTTCGCCACTGCGAGCTCGGTGCTCGCCCACGATCTGCGGGCCGTGCTGGCGGCGCCGCTGATCCACGAAGGACGAGCGCTCGGTGTGCTCCACCTCGATCATCGCCGCCGCGGCGCGTTCGACGACTCCACACTCGCGCGGGTCGCGGCGCTGGCACCGGCGATCGCGCTCGCGGTCGCGCGCACCGTCCGTCCTGCCGCGCCGGTGCTGGCAGCGATGCCGCGGGTCGTCGGTGATGATCCACGGCTGCGCGCCGCGCTCGACGCTGCGGTGCGCACGGGGGCCGCGGGCACGCAGCTCCTGATCCTCGGCGAGAGCGGCACGGGCAAGGAGCTGGTGGCGCGGGCGTATCACGCCGCCGGGCCTCGCGCGTCCGGTCCGTGGATCGCGGTCAACTGCGCGGCGTTCTCCGAGACGCTCCTCGACAGCGAGCTGTTCGGCCACGAGCAGGGCGCGTTCTCCGGTGCGAGCCGGCGGCACCGCGGCTGCTTCGAGCAGGCCGACGGCGGCACGCTGTTTCTAGACGAGGTCGGCGAGCTCGGATCGGCGACGCAGGCGAAGCTCCTGCGCGTGCTCGCGGATCGTCGCTTCTATCGGGTCGGCGGCGAGCAGCCGATCGAGGTCGACGTGCGCGTCGTCGCAGCGACCCATCGCGATCTGCGCGCGCAGATCACGGCAGGCGCGTTTCGCGATGATCTGTACTGGCGGCTCGCGGTGATCACGGTCGAGGTTCCACCGTTGCGGGCGCGAGGTGCCGATCGCGCAGCGCTCACCGCGCACTTCTTCGCGACGCTCGCCGCGGAGCTCGGGCGCCGCCCTCCGACGCTGTCGCCCGAGGCGCAGGCGCTGTGGGATCGCCATCCGTGGCCCGGCAACGTTCGCGAGCTGCGCAACGCCGTCGAGCGGTTGCTCGTGCTCCACGATGGAGGTGTCGTCGAGGCCGACGACTTGCCGCCCGAGCTGCGCGCGCACGCCGGTTCTCCTGCGCCGGGGACGCTCGCCGAGGCGATCGCGGTCCTCGAGCGCGAGCGGATCGCGGCTGCGCTCGAGGCGAACAGCGGCAACAAGGCGGCGACCGCCCGCGCGCTCGGCATCTCGCGTCCGACGCTCGACAAGAAGCTGCGCGACCACGGCATCGCGGGAGGTAGCGCGTGAAGGTTCGCTGCCCATCGTGTGGGGAGGCGGTGGCGCTGGCCGTCGGCGATACGCGTCTGGCGTGTGCGGGGTGCGGGCTCGCGACGCCGGTGTCGCGCGTCGGGACCGAGCCCGGTGTTGCGCTGGTGACGCTGGAGTCCGATCTCACGGGCACGACGCTCGCGGGTCGCGCGATCCTCGAGCGCATCGGTGCGGGCGGCATGGGCACCGTGTACCGGGCGAAGGGCGATACCGGCGATGTTGCGATCAAGGTGTTGCGACCCGGGCTCGGCACCGATCGTCCGGCGGTGCTCGCGCGCTTCGCCCGCGAGGCGGAGGCACTGCGTCGCCTCGAGCATCCACGCGTCGTGCGCTTCCTCGATCACGGCGAGGACAAGGAGATCGCGTACATCGTCACCGAGCTGATCGACGGGCGCGATCTGTCGGTGACGCTGGCCGCGGGCCGCATGAGCCTGGCCGAGATCGTCGAGATCTTCGGTCAGGTCTGCGACGGCGTCGCCGCGGCGCACGCGGCCGGCATCGTTCATCGCGACCTCAAGCCTGCCAACATCCTCGTCGGCACGACCGGCGGCGTGAAGGTCGCGGACTTCGGTCTCGCACAGCTCGGCTCCGACACCGCGATCACGACACTGACCCGGACCGACGTCGCGATGGGAACGTTTCACTATCTCGCGCCCGAGCAGCGCAAGGATGCGCGCGCCGTCGATCACCGCGCCGACATCTGGGCGCTCGGCGTGATCTTCTACGAGATGCTCACCGGCGAGCTGCCCCTCGGCAGCTTCGCGCCTCCCAGCACCAAGGGGCCGCCGGGATGCGATCGCCGCACCGACGCGATCGTGCACCGCGCGCTCGCGCCGGATCCCGCCGATCGGTTCGCCACTGCAGCAGAGCTCGGCCAGGCAGTTCGCGCGCTGGTGAAGCGCCCCGGTGTCTCACGCCGCTGGGTCGCGCTCGCAGCGAGCGCCGTGCTCGCCGCCGGGACCGCCGGTGCCGTCGCGATGACCGCGGGCAATCGCAGCGACGAGGACCGACCGGTGACCACGGCCGCGACGATCGATGCGGGAACCGCCGTCGCGATCGATGCCCCGATCATCGCCGTGATCGATGCCCCGACCGACGCTTCGATCGCCGCCGTCGTTGTCGTCGACGCAGCGGATCCGATCGTCGCGGCCGCAGGTTCGGCGGCTCCGCGTGTCGCGCCCCCCGTGTCCCTACCGGTCAAGAAGCCGACCAAGAAGCCGGTCGTCAAGAAGCCCACGGTCGCGAAGCCCAGCGTTGTCAAGACGGTGGGGGGCAAGGGCAAAGGCAAGCGCCCGGAGCTGGACACGGGCACGGCGTCCCCGGAGCCCGAGTAGCTCAGTCGTCCCAGTCGCTGTCGCCGCCGCCGCCGTCCGCATCGCCGTTGGCGAAGCAGTCGTCCCACTCGATGAACTCCGCGGCGCACACCGACGCTGCGAGCACGCCCGCGATCGTCTCGCGCGTCGTTCCACCCTCGAGGCAGACCTGGGCGTTCTGCAGGCACTCCGCGAGGTCCTGTGCGTGAACGCCGCACCAGTAGCTGTCGATCGCGCCGTTGCAGCCCTCGCGCGAGAACATGTCGACCGCGGCAACGAGGCCGGCGGCACAGGTCGCAGGCGGCTCCTGACAGACCGCGTTGTCGCCGGCGCCGGTTCCGCACCCGGCGATCGCACCGAGGAACGCGATCGAGAGAAGCCATCGAGGACTGCGCCGCACTTGGTTCACGACCGCGCACCCAGCACGATGCGTTCCAGGCTCGCGGCCCCTCGCATGGCGCCGTGTGCGCGCCCGACGCCCGCTCGGTTCACGTCGGTGTGAACCCGTGTTGACGCATCGCGATGCGCAACACGCGCACATGGCACGTCGCGTGCTGCTGTTCGGTGGCATGCCCTCCGCACGTACGCCTGATGCCCTTCCAGCGTCACCGACCTCTGCGCGCCCGTCACAGCCGTCTCCACAGCGCGCACCGGATCCGGTTCCGGACCCGGTCGGCCAGTCGCCGGATGATCCGATCGAGTTCGCGTCGAACGACGAGGTCGCTCGTGGCAACGAGGAGCGCGCGAACGCGGAACCCGAGCCTGCCGCTCGTCACGCCGCTGAGGTTCCGGGCAAGCCCGACGTCGCCGCCGAGCGCAGGCACGAGGCCGCGAAGCACCGCGACAGCTAGCTCTCGAGAGCGGCGTCCATCCGGTTCAGCGCGAGCCAGTTGTCGATCAACTCGCGGGCGTTCTTCGTCTTCGGCGACGGCACCGTGATCCGGTGCTGCCAGCCGCCGTCTCCGGTGAGATCGAAGCGGCCCCACGAGCGGATCGCACCGAGCACCTCGAGCTCGCGCAACAACCCGCGCGCGATCCCGTCGTAGCGTCCACGTGTGTGCTCGTCGTCGCCGGCGATGATCAGCGTCGTACCCGCGGGCGGCTCATCGGTGAGATTCGCGATCCGATCGATCGCGTCCGCGTCGGTCGCGGCATCACCGATCGCGACCACGGCCGCGCGCGCCTCGGCGAACAGGGCGGTCGCCGAGCGCCGGCTCAGTCGCGCGACATCGCGTAGCGGTGGTGCCGGTGCCGTGAGGAAGAACGGCTCGGACTCGCCGGCGCGCGTACCGTCGAAGCCGATGCGCGCTCCGAGGGAGAGCCGCGACAGCCAGCGCAACCACGCGGGTAGGGCGGCGCCCGGTGCCACGGCGCGCAGCTCGGGATCTGTGACGAGCGGGACGGCGAGCAGGATGGCCCAGCCGAAGCTGCCGAACCAGCCGAGCCCGTTGTGACCGAGGGCGCGCGCTCGAACGAACTGCCGCACGTGCGGCCACGCGGCCTGGAACACGTCATCGCGGCCGTGGTCGCCGAGCTGTGTGGCGATCACGGCCGCGTCGCGGGGCCCGGAGCTCATGCGACGCGCGATCTCGGTGTCGCCGGTGACGACCGTGACATCGACCAGCACGCCCTCGAGCGTTCCGTGCATGCGCGGTGGTGTCGTCGGGATCAGCGTCAACCCGAGGGCGGCAGCGAGCCGCGCCGGATCATCGTTCGAGACCAGCACGTCGATGTCGCTCGCGTGTGCGGGTGCGTAGACGCTCGAGCCGTACGCCTCGACGGTGGCCCGGGGATCCGCGACGGCTCGCACCCGCGCGAGGACGCGCGCTGCGGCTGGTTCGGACATCGGCGCACCGTAGCAGATGGTCACGGCTCGAGGCGTACCGCGCCGAGGCGTTCGCCCCAGGCGAGCACGCGCCACGCGATCGTATCGGTCTCGGCGCGGCGATCGAGCGCGGGCGGCGGCTTCATCGCATCGATCGCGGCCATCAGCTCGGGGTGCGAGATCTGGTTCGTGCGACGCGCGTGCTCCTGGCGTGCCGAGAGCGCGCTGCGCGAGATCGAGACGGGCGGCAACACCGGGGGCGGCAACGGATCGACGATCCGTCGCGGATCGATGCAGACCGAGAGATCCTGCGCTTGTGCTGCACGCGCGTTGAGCGGCGGTAGCGCCCACCGGACCTGCGCCGTCGAACAGATCGAGCTGTGCTCGAACACGGCGTCGACCGCGCAGCCGCGACGCACGGTCGGGCCGATCACGAGTGTGGGTACGCGGAAGCCGAGGTTGCCGAAGTCGGGATGGTTGTCGATCGTCGTCGGTGGCGGCACGTGGTCGTAGAAGCCACCGTGCTCGTCATAGGTCACGACCAGCAGGCACTTGCTCCACTGCGGTGACTGGCCGAGCGCCGCGACGACGCTTGCGATCAGCGCCTGGCCCATGCGGATGTCGTGATCGGGATGATCGTCGTTCGCGCCGCCACCGGAGAACGCGGGGTCGATGATCGCGAACGGCGGCAACGTGCCTGCGCTTGCGTCCTCGAAGAACCGCTCGATCGTTGCGAGGCCGTTGAGCTTGGCGTAGCCGCCGGTCGCCCACGCGACGTCGGAGTAGTAGTTGGTGCCGGTGACGTTCGCTGCGGCGAGCCGATCGAAGATGCTCGTGAATCCGAGTGCCGGCAGGTTCGACTTGATGCCGCGCGAGGTGGCGCCGTGGAGATAGAACCGGTTCGGCCACGTCGGGCCCATGCAGCCGGCGAACCAGCGATTGCAGACTACGCCCGCGTCGGCGAGTGCGTACGTCACGGGGATCTGCGAGCGCACGTGATAGCCCATCACGTCGGCCTCGCTCGCACCGGCGTGCGCGCGCACGAAGCCATCGTTCGCGCCGTTGTTCCACTGCTCGTGACACGCGTTCCAGCCGTGCGGCGGATCCTCGGGCGTGAAGTCCTGCAACAGGTGCACGGGCACGCTGCCGCCCGGGAGCATCGTCGGGTTCGACTCGGTGCCCGCGAGCCCGTCGACGTCGGTGCGGTTCTCGAGCAAGCGCAGCGAGCCGAGGTAGTGATCGAACGAGCGGTTCTCCATGCAGAGGACCACGATCGTCTCGACGTGCGCGAGCAGCTGCGCTGGCGTCATCGTCGACGTCACTTCGCACGCAGAGACCGGCGCATCGGGTGGTGCGTCGGGAGGTGCGTCCGGTGCGGCATCGACGCCCGCGTCGGTGTCATCGCCTGCGCGACTCGCGTCGCTGCAACCCACGACGCCGACGGTCGCCGCGGCTCCCAGCCCCGCGAGCACCTGACGACGCGTGAACGTGCCCACCCCCGTACGCTTCACGGGTCGGGCGTACTGCGGAACGTGGGCGCCCGCAAGGACGAAAGCGTTGCACGCTCGTGTCAGGACGACGTGTGCAGGTGCTCGGCGTGATGCTTGATCGTCCGTAGCTGCTTCTTCTCCATGAAGGCATGCACAGTTGCGATCGCGGGGACGAGCATGGCCATGGGGCTGCTCGCGGTGAACGCCGCGCGATACCGGGTCACGAGCCGCGTCGTTCCGGCGCCCAGGGGTTCGAGGACGAACGCCCAGGTGCCATCCCACGCCGGCGAGACTCCTCCCAGGATCAGCGCGCGCTCGGGAATGATCCGGAGAACCTTGAAGCCGTCCGCGCCGACGGGGCGCGCCGGGAGTACGTCGCCAACCTTCAGGTGCTGGAGCTCCGGGATGATGTGGTCGGCGCTCTTGGCACCTGCGTTGTCGAGACGATCCCAGCTGTACCAGCCCGCGCGCTGACAACCCATCTGGAGGAGCCAGGGCCAGACGTCCTCGGGCGGCGCATCGATCGTGACGGCATGGGTGAGCTGGGCGTGGGCCTCCGGGACGAGGTCATCGCCCTCGATGTGCCAGGTGTGGTCGACGGCGGCCTCGAGCGCGGGCAGCATCGCGACGCGGATCAGCCGGATGCCGGGCGACAGCAGTGCCCAGTACAGCCGGAACTTCGCTCGCGCGGCAGCATCAGTCGCGATGGCGCGTGTCTCGGTGCGAAACACTGACGCACCGTCGGGAGTCGGGTCCGCGCGCAACGTCCAGGCGATCTTGACGTAGTCGGGCTCGTCGAAGGCTGCGAATTCTTCGGGTGGCAGCGAACGAAACACGGGGTTGGCCTTCCACGGCTTCGTGACCGCACCCATGACGATCTCGCGACCTGGGCGCTCGGCGAGCACGCCCCAGCCGATGGCCTTCATCTGCTCGATGAAGCCCTCGCGCTTCGTGCTCGCGTCGGGACCAGCGCGCAAGAGCAGCTCGCGCCCCTTGAAGATCGCGCGAACGATGCGCGAATCGTCGAGCTCCATGATCAAGGCGGCCGCGAAGGTGGCGTCGGCGGGCGCCGCGAGTGCGAGCTCGTGATGATCCGCGACGTCGTAACTCGGCATGTACTCGTCGAGGAGCGCGTCGCGGGCATCGCCGCGCGCCCGTTTCGGGTGCCCGTAGCGAAGCCACGTCGTGCCGACATAGGTTGCATACGATGCCGTCGCAAGACCGGCTCCGGCGGCGAGCCATTTGAGGAGCTTCATGCGGTCAGGAGTTGCATCGCACGTGCCAGTCAGGACATCGCGCTCTATTCGACGGCTACTGGACGAACACGCTGCGGATCGCGGCCTCGAGCTCGGCGTCGGTGACGCGGCGTCCGAGCAAGCGCTCGAGCTGGTGACGCAGCTGATCCCGACTCAGCGGCCCGTGTCCTCCCAGGTCAGATCCAGGATCTCGAGCCCGTGCTTGCGGGCGATCGATCGCGGCTGATCCGCACGCACCATCTGGGCGGTGCGCTCGATCACCTCCGCGTGGCGCGCGTTGGTGGTCGTCGGTTCGGTCGTGGTGGTGGTCGTGCGGGTGAACAGACGCTGGAAGAAGGTGGGCATTTGACCAACCAACGCGCCGGCGTCCCGTCTTGTGACAGCCGAAATTCCCGAGGCTAATAGAGCCGCTTCAGCAGCAGGGCGATCTCTTGCCGACGCTCGGGGGGCGTCTTGGCCAGGATGTCCTGCGCCTGGAGGATCGAGATCAGCTTGGTCGGCGGCGACCCGTGCTCGCCGACGATCTCGACATGACCGGCCTTGACCTCGAAGCCCTCGACGCGATGATCGCTGTCGACGGCGCGGCTGTATTGCTCGTCGAGGTCAAACGTGTAGTCGCGTTCGGAGCAGCGCCCGTCAGGACCGACGCTTAGGCACGAGCCGCGCTCGTCGGTCACGATCATCACGTGCTCGGTCACGGCGGGCCCGAGCTGACCGGGGTGACGCATGAAGCGCGAGCTCGGGAAGATGTCGTGCCACTTCGATCCCGCGATGCCCTGGCACACGATCGCGGTCACACCGAGGGTGACCAGGTGCAGCCACGTCAGGCCGCAGTGGCGCGACGAGTCGATGCCCGCGAACGGCGACGACACGGTGACGAGGCGGATCTGGAAGTCTTTCTTCAGGCGGAGCGGCCGGGAGCGATCGCCCACGACCGCGTGACGACCGATGAGTCCGCCCTGGCTGTGTCCGAGGATCGTGATCTTGCCCGCCGGGAGATGAACCTCGAGCGCCTCGAGCGCGGCGACCAGACGAGCCGATGCATCCTCGAGCCGTTCGCGATCGTTGTAGTTGAAGCAGAGAGTCTGCTGGCCGTGTGCCTCGAAGACCTGCGCGAGCGTGCGAAAGCCGCCGCTCGAGAAGTTGCAGCCGTGGACAAACAGCGTGAGCGGTCGCTTTGGATCGATCTGGACGACCTGACCGTCCTCGGGGAGGCACGACGACAGGCCGTCGATCCACGTGCCCCGGTCGGTGATACCGGGGGTGACGATCAGCGCGCGCGGCGCGGTCCAGCAACCTGCGAGGGCAGCAACGAGAACGGCGATCCGCCAGGTCTGCACACTGGCTGCATATCGCGGCCGTCGCCGCAGTCCTAGTGCGGCCGGCGACGATCCGATCACCTGTTACAGTCAGGGTGTGAAAGCGAACGAGGCCAAGTGCCTGGTGGTGTCGAAGGTCCTCGTCGCCGATGGGATGATGGCCGACGGTGAGCGGGAGTTTCTCGCCGAGCTGATGCAGACCCTGGCGCTGACCGACGAGGAGCGCCATCGGGTGATCGAGCTCGAAGGACTCGACGACGCCGAGGCCGTCGTTCGCGCACTCCCGATCGAGGAACGTCGCGAGCTGGTGTCGACGCTGGTCGATGCGTCGTCGGCCGACGGCAAGCTGTCCGCCCACGAGATGGAGCTGGTCAAGCGGTTGACGGCTGCGCTCGGCCTCTAAGTTCGTGAGGATGTACGACTCGGTGTGTGGGGCGGGAATCGAACGACATCACGCGGATGCGCGTGCTCGTCTTCACCTTGGATATGATCGCGACGAAATCGTTTTTTCTTGGTGACAACTCGCACGACGCTGCTCTACGGTTGATTTGTACAGAGCAGTCACTCGAAGCGAAACGGCAACCCCCGCGCGAGCGGGATACGCAAAGCCACGGGACTCTCCGAGTCAGCCGGGTTACCGAAGGAGGAGCGTGAAGTACACGACTCGTGTGAGGGCTGGTCCCTCGGACTGAGACTTTCGGGCGCTTCATGACGAAGCGTTCGCCACCCGCGGGAAAGCGCCCGCACCACGAAACGGCAATCCTCGCGCGAGCGAGGACACGCAAAGCCACGGGACTCTTCGAGTCAGCCGGGCTACCGACGGAGGTTGCGTTGCACGCACGAGACGATCCGTAGCTGCGAGACGCTGGATTCTGCGCACTGCACGACGGTCCGTGAGCTTTCGCCCCCGCATTTATTTGCCGGCCTAGCAAACGCCAAGGACATCGTGATGGTTCGAGGATCGCCCCCATAGGGGCACGTCTCACGACCAAACAACGGAAGAGCTGAGCCCCCTGCCACGAAATGCGTGGCCCAGGGGGTTCGGTGGTTTCGGCCTCAGCGACGCCACGCGATCGTCACGAGCTCCTTGAGTCGCGCCGGGTCGCTCGCGGTCGTCTTGCACATGAAGCCGCTCTTGTGGGCGAAGTGAACGTCCGCCTGACTCTCGACGCGCGAGAAGTCGAGGCTCGGATGATCCTCGTACCGGCCGATGCCAAAGCCGTCGCCGCGGCGGTCCGGATACACGATCGCGTGGATCACGCTCTCGAGCTTCATGGCGCGAATGTAGCCGCCGAGCATGCTGCTCGGCTCGTCGGCAGCCTCGTCGGTGCGGGGTAGGTACAGCGCCTCGATCACGTCGGTGCCGAACGGAATCGACCACCGCTGAACACGCTTGGCCGTGAAGTCGAGGCGCTCGCGTGCGTCGCGCAGGTACTCGAGCAGGTCGTCGCCGACCATCTTCATGAACGCGTACAGCGGATCGGTCGGCTCGATCCGGGTCATCTGCGCGAACCGCCGGAGCAGCGTCATGTCGATCGGCGAGTTGAGCTGCGAGATCGCGCGGCGCGGGACGCCGAGCCACTCGCCCGTCTTCTTGGGACCACGCGAGTCGAACCACTCGGCGACCTCGAGCCAGTCACAGAACTGCAGCGCGTCCTGGTACAGCCCGAGATGATCGAGCACGAGGCTGAGCGCGCAGGTCGGAGGATGCTCGCGCGGGAAGTGGTGGTGGTCGAAGTTCGAGCGCGCCGGATCGTGGACGCCGCCGATGTCGACGATGGCGACCTTCGGATCGTCGAGCTCCGCCGGCGTGGGCTCGCGACGTTCTATTGGACAGTTGTGGAGCGAGACGAGGACGCAGACGGCGAGCAGGTCGTCTTTGTGCGAGCCGCCTGGATGAGTGAGGATGGTGTGCACGGTGAGTCGCGCACCCTACCATCTTGATTGGCGTAAGCTCGTCACGTGAAGGTTCTCGAGCTCTGGCGATATCCGGTGAAGTCGATGGGCGGCGAGCGTGTCGACGCGACCGTCGTTGGCGAGCGCGGGTTTCACGGCGATCGGCTGTGGGCCGTGCGCGACGAGGAGCGCGGCGTGCTCACCCACGCGAAGAGGTTCCCGAAGCTGCTGTTGTGTGCCGCGCGGTTCGTGGAGGAACCTGCACCGGGCGTCGGGCCCGGGACCATTCCGGCCGTGACGATCACGCTCCCCGACGGAGCGCAGGTCCGCTCCGACGATCCCGACGTGCACGGGCGGCTGTCGGCGCTGCTCGGTCATCGCGTGACGCTGTGCTCGCTGCGGCCGGCGAGCGATCGCGGGCACTACAAGGGCGTCAAGTCGTCGGCGGATGACATGCGCGCGGACTTCGCGCTCGGCGACAGCGAGCCGCTCCCCGACTTCTCGATGATGCCGATGGCCAAGCTCATGGAGCTCGGCACGTACGCGACGCCGCCGGGTACGTACTTCGACGCGATGGCGCTGCACGTCGTGACGACCGCGAGCATCGCGGCGTTGAAGGCGAGCGGCGACTCCGACTTCGACGTGCGGCGGTTCCGGCCGAACGTCCTCATCGACGGTGCGGGCAGCGGCTTCGTCGAGGCCGAGTGGACGGGCGGAGCACTGACGCTCGGTGCGTGCATGGCGTTCGTCGATTGCCCGACGCCGCGCTGCTCGATGCCGACCCGCGCGCAGGAGGGACTGGCGGCGGATCCGAAGGTTCTGAGGACGATCGTGCAGGCGGCGGAGCGTTGCCTCGGTGCGTACGCGACCGTCACCCGCGGTGGTGAGGTCCGCATCGGAGACCACGTGCGGTTCGAGCCGGCCGAGACCTCGCGCCTCGGGGAGTGGGCACGTGCTCGCGCGGTCGGTCTCAAGCGCATGCTGATCCGCGCGGCGATGCCGAAGTAGCGCTACGACTTGGAGCTCCGGAACTTGCGTGCGTCCTCGTACGTCGCTTTCGCCTGTACGGGATCCGTCTTGTAAAGGTCAACGAACGACCTCATGCAATTCGCGTGAGGCATCTGCGAAGAAGTCGAGATCGTCACATCATCGCGGGCGTCCTGGCGTTCCTGAGCAGACTTCGTATTGTCATCTGCATCTTTGAGCCGCTGATACAGCGCGATGAGTGCCTGGGCACGCTCCAGGAAGAGATTCGAGCGCAGCTTGACGTCATCGAGCTTGAAGAATGCGATGGTGACGAGTGCGCGGTGTTTGCCGTGTCCCGTCTTCTTGATGGCGTAGGGAGAAATCCCGTTGAATCGGATCAGCGACTCGGGATCGTCGTCCCACGTGCCCAGCGGATAGATGAGGAGTGGTTTCTCGGTCTTCAGCTTCGTGGGATCGTTGCCGTCGAGCTTGTACGTCCCGCTGATCGGGAAGTAGTCGACCTTGCAGACCGAATTGCAGGGTTTGCACGATGCCGCGTAGTTGTAGAGCTCGTGGGGCAGCAGGTAGTAGCCACCCGTCGCCTTGGGCTTCGTGATCGGGATCTTAAAGGTGGTGAGCCGATCCGGGATCGGCCACGGCGAAACCTGACTCTTGGGACGAAAGTGTTCGACGTCCTGTTCGATCAATCCGATCTCGACTGCCTCGAGCTTTCGCTCGCAGTAGACACACTTACCGCCGCCCTGAAGCGTCATGTACACGATCTTGATGTCGCTCCATCCGGGACCGCCAGTGGCATAGACCTTGGTTCTGCGCAGCTCGGTCTTGCGCGCAAGCGCCCGGGCTCGCCAGGTCTTGCTTTTCCGATCGACCTGCTCTTCAAGGTCTGTGAGGCTGACGTCGTAGCGGATCACTAGGGTGCCGGCGGCAATGCGCTTGTTTCTGAACCTTGGCTCATCTCGCGCAACAACTGCGACGCGGCACTGCTGTCACCCGCGCTGGCACGCGTACTGAGCTCCTGGAGATGGATCGCGCTTGCGCTTGCACGCGTCGAGTCCAGGCCAAAGAACGGCGTGATCAAGATCTGATCAGCGTCTAGCCCGTGAACCGGGATCTCTTTGCGCACGAGCGTGCTGGTCTGCGCGTCGCCCGACTCCAGCACGATCAGATTCGCCCACTGCAGGGATCCGACGACAAGAGGGCTGTGGCTCGTCACTACGAACTGGAGCTTGGGAAACTCTTTGCTGAGCCGAGGCAAGACTTCCATCTGCCAACTGGGGTGCAGGTGGAGGTCGATCTCGTCAATCATGACGATTCCAGCGGTGTCGGCGAGCTTGCGAGTGCCGCGAAGGGTCGAGCACACATGATAGAGCAGGTCGCCGAGCCAGCCGTAGAACGCCCGATACCCATCGGAGAGAGCTGGGAATGGGACGAGCTGGTCGCCGCGCTTGAACAGGTACTCGCCGGCCTCGAGCTTGCCAGTAAACGTCCAGTGCGCGTCCCCGACGATCCGTTGCAGCAGCTTCACAACCTGCGGGTAGCGCTTCTTGTTCTTGAGTCCCCACCCCGGAAGCCAGTTGGCAAGAGGAACAAGGGAATACGTTTCTTCGAAGAGGCTCATCACGCGGCGTGCGCGTCCATGTGCCGCACTCTTGCGAGTAGAAGCGTCGAATCGCTCCTTGTCCTCGCTCCGGCGGTTCGCGCCGTACCCGACGAAGAACATCGCGTCGCTTTCTTCGCTGAAGATCGGATCCCATTCTGGCGCGTCGGACTTCTCGAGATGGATGATTTTCTCGAACGAGCCTTTGCGATCGATCCGGATCCTGCTGTCGATCCGCTTCACACCGCGAGGGGCGTGATCTTGGGGATTGAGCAGAAATCCGGCCTTGATGATCGCGCGAGTATTGGGCATCTCCAGCGTGCCCTTCACTCGCTTGAGGCGGCGTTTGAGAGTGGCCGGTGCGCCTGGCTCCCGGCGGACCAACCGATCGGATCGCACTTCGCTGACCACCGGTCCAAGGCACGCCAATGCGAGCGCCTTGAGGAACGTGGTCTTTCCACTCCCATTGTTGCCGAGGATCAAGTTGACGTTCGGGAACAGAAGCTTGTCGATCGGATACTTCGTTCGCAGTTCCTTGCGAGTCAGGCCCGGATGAAGGAGCTCGATCTCCGCAGTGCGGAAGGTTCGGAAGTTCTCGATTCGGAGGCTCTCGACGTACACGATGGCTCGGGTAGCAACATTCTTGGCTCCATGGCGCTGGATGTCAACGCAACCTCCGATGAACGGTTCACGGTTGCCGCAGGAGGTGAGCGCGAGATGGGAGTCGAGCGGGGCGGTATCTCGATGAAGGGAGGTGAGGTCGACAACGCGCGGCTGGCCCTCCAATGAGAACGACAAGCTCCGGGAATCACTCCGTATGGAACGTGGTCTCGACGGCGATGCAGCGACTGGCCGTGCACGCGGGCTCGACCACGACGTAGGCACCGATCGGCTCGCGATGCATGAACGCCCCGCAGCGAGCGAGGTGCGTCTCGGCGCGCGTCTTCAGCGCGGGCCCGTCCGCGACATGAACCACGAGGTAGACCTCGTCGGAGGGATGACCCGGGTTGGTGATCGTCGTGCAGTCGGCGACGGTGGTGCAATCACGCGTGTGCGTGGAGGCTTCGAGGATCGCGAGGCGCTCGGTGCGACACGCAGCGGTCTCGCCCCCGCGCTGCAGTGGTGGTGCCTTCGAGGGCGCTCCGCCGCACGCAGCGAGGACGAGGAGCAGCGATCGGAGCTCACGGCTGTCCACGCCGGAATCGTAGCGCGAGGTGGCAACGATCGCTGGTACGCTGAGGACATGGGCACGAACGCCAAGCTGTTCCGCGCGATCGTCGTCCTCGGAGCGTCCCTGACGGCGGGTGGTTGCGAGGAAGAGAAGTGCGCGACCTGTATTCCCGATGCGGTCGCGCAGGTGGATGCAGCGACCACCGATGCACCTCGTGACGCCCCGGTCGACGCGATGGTCGATGCGATCCTGATCCTGTGATCGAGCGCAGCGCCGCGATCGACGAGCTGCCGGCCGAGACGCAGGCCGAGCTGGCCGCGCTGTGGCAGCAGCGTGCCGCGTCGGAGAGCTCCGTGCGCGGTGTGTTCGTCCATCTCGTCGGGGAGCTCGTCGCCACCGGCGCACACGCGGACGTGATCGCACTCGCACGGCGCGCGATCGACGACGAAGCGAAGCACGCGCGGATCTGCGCGGAGCTCGCGGCGGCGTATCGCGGAGGTGCGCCGATCGAGGTTCTTCCGCCGGCGGTGCGGTTACCAGACTACGGTGAGGGACCGCGGATGCGCGCGGCGCTCCACGTCGTGAACCTGTGTTGCATCGGCGAGACCATCGCGACCGCGTTCGTCGAGGCGTGCGTCGCCGAGTGTGGGTGGCCCGAGCTGCGCGAGCTGCATGGTCAGCACCTCGCCGACGAGATCCATCACGCGCGGATCGGCTGGGCACACCTCGTGTCGCTGACCTCCGACGAGCGCGGGCAGGTCGCGCTGAGGATCCCGGAGCTGTTGCGCGCCCAGGTTCAGGCGTGGGAAGCGCGGCTCGCGGAGCTACCGAAGCAAGGCATCGCAGGCCACGGCTATCCGCCGCGCGCGACGCTGATCGCGGTCGTGCATGGCGCGGTGCGGGACCTCGTGCTGCCGGGCTTCGAGTACGTCGGGATCGATCCGTCGCAGGCGCGCGGCTGGTTCGAGACGCACGCGACGCGTAGCGCGTAGAAGCCAGCGCCCATCGCGCTCGGCGAACTGGGGGCTCACTTCTCGCGCGCGGCGAGCCACTGGGTGATCGCCTGGTGCGGTTCGCGCTGCGTGGGGTTGGCGGGATCGACGTGGCTCTTCGCGGTACGCGCGAGCTCGAGGGCTCGAGGGCGAGTTGGGGGCGTCGACCACAGCAGCTTCGCGAGCGCGAGCTCGGTGCGCGCGAGCTCGTCGATGGGGACGCCAGCGGCGGGGACGCCGTCCTTGGTGCGGAGCTTCAGCGCGCGTTCGAGGACCGGGCTCGCGTCGCGAGGGCGCTTGGTCTTCAGGTAGAGCTCGCCGAGCGCGGTCAGGGCGTACGCGAGGTCGGGCTCGTCGGCGGAGGATGCCTTGGTCCCGAGATCGATCGAGCGCTTCAGGAGCTGCTCGGCCTTCGTGTGGGCGCCGGTCACGATCAGCGCGTCGCCGTAGTCATAGAGGACGCCGGCCTTGGTGCCGTCGTCGTCGCTCTTGTCGAGGATCCTCAGCGAGCGCTCGTAGGCCTCGAGTGCCTTCGCGTAGTCCTTCAGCGCGAAGAGCACGTTGCCGAGGTTGTGGAGGGCGTCGGAGGTGTCGGCGTGATCGGGACCGCGCGTGCCCTCGTACATCTCGACGGTGCGGCGGAAGGTGTCGGCGGACTCGCGGTACTTGCCCTGGCGCTCGTAGACCGACGCGAGGTTGCCGAGCACGAGTGCCTTCTGCGGGTGCTTTGCGGGGAACACGGCCTCGCCGACGGCGATCGCGGCCTGGAACCGCGTCTCTGCCTCGGGGAAGTTCTCCTCGGACCACGCGACGGTGCCGAGGTTGACGAGGGACGAGAAGACGTAGGGATGGCGCTCGCCGAAGATCTTGCGGCGGATCGTGAGCGCGCGT
Organism: Myxococcales bacterium; assembly: GCA_031421915.1. Taxonomy (GTDB): domain Bacteria; phylum Myxococcota_A; class Polyangia; order Haliangiales; family Haliangiaceae; genus JABFXX01. Next base: position 20,459 of record JANOPP010000682.1, read on the forward strand.
TCGTGATGAGTGCGTGCGGACGAGAAGTCCTTCAGCTTGCGCTCGAGGCCACCGAGATCGTTGAGGACGAGCGAGAGCTGCCAGGTGTCGGATTGGTTCATGCGCTCGCGGGCGGCGAGTGCGGCGAGGTACTTGGCCTTGGCGGGCTCGAGCTGTCCCTTGGTCTCGAGGATGAGGGCCTCGTAGTTGATCAGCTGCGCCGACAGCTCGGCGTTACCGCCACCACTCTGGATCGCCGCGCCGGCCATCTTGACGGCGAACTCGGCGCGCTCGAACTCCTTGTTGCCGTAGCCCTGGATCCACGCGAGCGTAGACCACGCCTGCGCGGCGAGGAAACGGTGATTGCCGGCGTCGGCCGCGACGACCGCTTGCTCGAGGAGCTTGACCGCGGTCTCGGAGTCGCCGGCGCGATCACTGAGGTCGCCCTGGAGCAGCAGGATCTCCGCCTCGAGCGGCTTGTAGTTGAAGTCCTTCGAGCGCGCCGCGACGGCATCGATCTTCGCGCGTGCGGGTTTGATGCGGCCGAGGAGGCGGAGCGCCTTGACGGTCGCGAGCTCCGCGCGCTCCGCGTTGACGAGGATCTTGATCGCCGGGTCGGGAGGGCGAACGGGGCCGCTGAGCGCTGCGAGATCGCCGCACTCGGTGATCGTGCTGAGGCCGAGCGCGGCTCGCACCGAGCCGAGGACGACCGGGCGATCGGCGCTCGCGAGCTCGTGGGTGAGTGCTTTGAGCTCGTCGCGGCGGCGATCGAGGCAGGTCATCCGCAGGTCGAGCAGCATCTCGGACTGATCGCCACGCACGCGCGTCGCCTCGCAGGCCGTGCGACGCATCTCGAGCCACGCGCTGCGGTAGTCGTCGATCACGCCCTCGACCTTCGTGAACATCTGCGCGCTGTCCTCGAGACCGGCGGCGTTGAACACCGTCTTGATCTTGGTCTTCAGCGACGGATCCCAGACGCCGGTGAGGGCTGTCTCGTCGACGGCGCACTGGTTCGCCCTGCTGTCGTCGCCCGCGCCCGAGCTCGCGAGCACAATCGCGGACGTCAGCACCACGGCACCGCCAAGTCCGAGCGCGAGGTAGCGGCGCGAGCGTGGAGCGGCGGCATCGCGAAGGTCGGCGAGGAGCGCGGGCATATCGGGGTAGCGGTTCGCCGGGTCGAGGGAGAGGCCACGCTCGATGATCTTGCGCACGCGCGGCGGGACCTCGGTGCGCGCGGGCGGCTGGAGCACCTGGCGTTCGATCGCCAGTGCGAGGGCAGCGAGGGTCGTGCCGGTGAACGGGCGGCTGCCGAACAGGCACTCCCATGCGACGACGCAGAACGCGAACTGATCGCTGCGTGCGTCGATCACGCCACTCCCGAGCTGCTCGGGAGACATGTATGCGGGTGTTCCGACGAGCGCGCCGGTCTGGGTCATCGGCGTGTCGACCGACGAGCTACCCGCGAGCGGGAGGATCGGTGCACTCGGGCGGGTGTCGGTGCGGGCGAGACCGAAATCGCTGACGCGTGGCCGCTTGTCGGTGCCGACGAGGACGTTCTCGGGCTTGAAGTCGCGGTGAACGAGGCCGGCGGCGTGCGCGGCGGCGAGTCCCTTGCCGGTATCGACGAGGATCTCGATGATGTCGCGCCAGTTGCGCTGCGCTGCCGCGAGCCAGCCGCGCAGCGTCTCGCCCCGGATGTACTCCATCGCGACGTAGAGGCGATCGTCGACGGTCGCGACCTCGAACACGGCGACGACGTTGGGGTGCGCGAGCTTCGCCATCGCGATCGCCTCGCGGTGGAGGCGATCGTTACCCGAGCCTGCGCGGTGCACCTTGAGCGCGACCTCGCGGCCGAGCGAGTGATCGCGGGCGAGATAGACGGTGCCCATGCCGCCGCGCCCGAGCATCCGGTCGATCACGTAGCGATCGTTGATCCGGACGTTCGAGAGCGGCATGACCGGCTCGAGGTCGTCGCCACCACCGTCGGACGGCGTGCCCATCGCGGTCGAGCCGCTGCCGACCGCGGCCGCGACGATCATGCGACACGCGGGGCAGCTACCGATGTGCGCCTTTACGACGTGCAGCTGCTCCTGCTCGAGCGTCTGCTCGACCATCGCCATCAAGACGTTCTCGTCGGGGCAGCTCACCGTCGCGGGGACGATGGTACCTCAGCTGCTAGAACGACGCGCGTGCGAGCTGGACGCCGACGCCAAACGACAGGAGCTCCTGGCCGTCGACGCGGATGTCGGTCTTCAGCAGCGACTGAACCAGGCTGTTGGTCGCGACCTCGTTCGTCTCGACGCGGCAGTTGCGGTTGTTGTCGAACAGGTTGCGCAGCGTGTTGGCGCGGCTCCCGGCGACACATCCGCAGGGTTCGCTGCCGGCTGGCGTTGGTTGATTGCACTCGTTGCGGACGATCCGGTCGCAGTTCGACGCGACCTCGGGGATCACGGCGTTGTCGATGTCTCCCTGGGTGATGCCACCGGCGAAGACTCCGGTGATCCGGGTCTCCGTGATCTCCGTGAGGCGCACGCGCGCGGCGCGCAGATCGAGGCGAATCGGCGTGTCGGAGTCGAGCACGAGCTCGACCGGCAGGAACACGGCCTTGTCGACGAACACGCCGTTGACGATCGGGGCCGTCATCTGGTGCGACGCGGAATCCTGGTCGACGGAGAACGTGCCGTTGCCGCGCAGATGCTGGCCGCAGGTGTCGAGCATGGTCGGATCGAGGCACGGCGCGGGCGAGAGGTCGTCACCGAGCCACGTCGTGAATCCGGAGATCTCGGTGTCATCGAAGCCATTGGTCTCGAGGTCCGCGAGCATGACCAGCCCGCCGCGCAGGAGCGCTTCGGTCGCGGTCTCGCCGACGCCGAGCCCCTGACCCGCGAGCGCTCCGAACACCATGCCGAGCTGGTTGTCGACGGTCTTGTCACCGTCGAGATCGAGACCGTTGTCGCGCGCCATCGTGTTGTTCGACGGAATGCTCAGGTCACTCACCACGTACTGGTAGTGCGTGCCGTCGAGCGCGAGCGGTTCGTCGCTCGTACAGCCGGTGAACACCAAGATCGCGCACATTGCCAGCGCCTTCATCTCGCAAGTCTCGGTCGCCTCGGTCGGGGTGGCAACAGCTCGTTCTGGCAACGCGCGGTAGGATGTAGCGTGCGGGCGATCGAGCTCTTTCGAGGCGAGCTGGCGGGCACGAGGCGCGACTTCGTCGAGAGTCACCCGTGGCCGTTCGTGGTGTTCACCTCGGGCCCGGCGGAGGCCAGTGCTCCCGCGGATGTGCGCATGCTCACGATCGACCGGTTCGTCGTCGAGGGGACGCGCCCCGTCGGGAACAGCGTCATGGCCGCGCAGATCGTCGCGAAGGACCCGCGGGAGAACGTCGTCACGATTGGACTGGCTCCGACGTGTGACGTGGTGATCGCCGACAGCTCCCTGTCGAAGCAGCACGCGTGGTTCGCGCGCGGGGCCGACGGCTGGCAGCTCTGGGACAACGACTCCGTGTCCGGAACGCAGGTCAACGGAAAGCTCCTGACGTCGGGCTCGTCGAAGACGCTGCAATCCGGCGACGTGATCACGCTCGGCTACGTCGAGCTGACGTTCCTCGCGCCGGAGGCGTTCTACTCGCTCGTGAAGTATCTCGTCGGCGGCTAGTCAGGGCGCGAACACGAGCGGGGTGCGGAACGTCAGCCCGCCGCTCATGTGCACCGCGCCGAGATCCGAGACCACGTCGCGAACGCCGACCTCGACGTAGGCGCCGATCGCATAGGTCCCGAGGAACACCCCGCGCGGCTCGAGGCCGACGCCGCTGACGTAGAGCTCTGCGCTGAGACGACCGGCGGCACCGAAGCCTGCTTCGTCGGCACCGAACGCCGCACTGCGGAGGTACTCGCCGCGACCCGCGGCCCACGTTCGCCAGAAGCTGCCCTTCGCGAGCGTCTGACCGACCTCGAGATAGGCACCGCCATACGCGACGCCGCTCTTGTCGTTCATCACGCTCGAGTCGCTCGGCGCGGACAGCAGTGCACCGAACACGCCGATGCCGACGTCGGTGTTCGTCGGCTTCGGGCTCAGCGACGCCCAGTGAACGCCGACCGCCGCTGCGATGCCCGACGCCCAGCCGCGCGACGTGTTCGCGCCCGACGCGCCGATATCGACCTTGAGCGGCAGCATGAAGCGCGGGCCGGGGCGCCGACGATAGTGCGGGCGACTCTCGATCGAGGGCTGGATCGTCGGAGTGCGATGATCGCGAACCTCGGCCTCGGCCGAACCCGATTCGAGGAGCGTTCCGGCAACTGCAGCGGCGCACACAAAGCTAACGAGGGAGACGTTCACGGGGACCTGCTTTCGGACGACGACCGCGACAGGTCCACGTTGCGTGCCATCACGCGGCGCGCAGGAAATGGGCGCTGACCCCCGTTTCCGTGAACCCTGGTTGACGGTCGTTCTTCACGCAGCTGGCTAGAACGGCTCCGCGCGGTCGCAGCCCTGGCCGCGAATCGTGAGCGCCTTCTCCGCGAGGGTGATCGTCGGGCTCGGTGTACCGGTATCCAGCGTTTCGACCGAGACGAGGACCTTGCCGGTCGCGAGCTCGATCACGAGGTCGCGCGTGACAGCGCTGCCGCCGAGGCACGCGGTGCCAGCGGAGACCTCGTTGTCCGCGCCCGTGCACTCCATCAGGCCGGCGGCCGGGTCTTCGCACATATACGTGTGCCCACCCATTGCCTCTTCCGAGCCCTGGATGTGGAGGTGCGTCGCCGTGGCTTCCGCGATCTCGAGGGACAGTGAGCCGGGACAGCGGCCGTACCACGCCATGCCGACCGGGGTCGCACGAAGCTTTCCGCCAGCACGCCACACCGCGTAGGCGACCGTCTGGTCGATCGAGCGCGCGATGATCATCGCGGGAAGCGTGGGCTCGGGCTCTGGCTCGGGATCGTTCTCGTGCGGGAGGAGCTTCTCGAGCGCGGCCCAGCTCGCGGCCTGGAGCGGCGGGAACTCGTCGACGACGAACGCGCGCTGGACCTCGACCGGGCAGGCAGGTTTGCCCGCGAGCTTCGCGGCCGCTGCCTTCGTCGGGCGCATGAGGTTCGCGATCGCGAACGATGCGGTCGCGTTCGTCGCATCGCCGCGCTTCTCGTGGATCAGGCCGCGGTTGAACCAGATCGTCGAGAGCAGCTTCTGATCCTTGGTGCCGCTCGCGGCCGTATCGAGATCGCGCACGGCCGCATCGAGGTCCGTGCCCTGGAGCAGGCGCGCATAGCCGCGCTCACCGAGAGCGCGTGCATCGTTGGGCTTGGCGACGAGCGCGGCGTCGAAGCCGGCGATCGCCTCCGCATACTTCTTCGCATCCGTCGCCTTGCGGCCGGTGCGCATGCCCGCGCGATATGCCGCACGCACGGCGGGATCCTCGGGCGGCGCCGGCGCTGGTGGCCTGACCCCATTTCCTCCGGAGCCAGAGGAAGGTGGCTTGGCCCCGGGTTCTGCGGCGCTGCCCGCGCTGCCGGGCAACAGGGGGCCGGCCCCGTTCTCCTTCGACGGCGGTTCCTTGCGTGAGGAACAGGCCGCCACGAGGAGGAGCCAGGCGAGGGCAGAGCGTGTTCGCATTTGTCAGGGACGATACTCGCGCGCCCGTGCGATGGTGAGGGCTCGATGTCGCGATGGACTGCAGGCCTGGTACTCGCCGGTTGCGCGTCGGCAGGCGCGCCGGAGACGCCGGGCGTGGATGCGCCGCCGGGGACTGCGATCGACGCGCCGATGACCGTGGTCGATGCACCGCCGTCGGCGTGTGACATCGCGCTCGCGGGGCTCGCGACCGGCTTCGAGAGCGGCGCCGCTGGCTGGACGCACGAGGTCCTCGACGGAGCCTCCGCACCGAGCTGGCCTCTCGACGAGTGGCAGATCGGCCAAGCGTCGTCGGGACCGGGCAGCTGTCGGACCGGTTCGAGCTGCTGGGCCACGCGGCTCGACGCGAACTACACGTCTTGCGAGCGCGCGGCGTTGATCTCGCCGACGCTGAACCTCGGAGCGTGCGCGGGCAAGACGGTGACGCTGTCGTTCTGGAGCTGGCACGACTTCTGGACCGGCACCGTCGCGGGCAAGACCGGTACCTGGTCCGATGGCGGGCTCGTCGAAGTCTCGAACAACGGTACGTCGTGGTCGGCGGTGACTCCGACGCCAG
>JANOPP010000683.1:0-12371 GCA_031421915.1 Myxococcales bacterium
CGCTGCGCAGGGCCCCTTCCTCGCGTACCATGGAGTGGATGTCTGGTCCTCGACGTACCTCGGGCGAAACCGTCCCGTTCGAGCGCGAGGAGCTCGCAAAGCTGACGCGGCAGACCGAGAACAAGGCCCCCACGGTAAAGCCGTCCCTTGCACCCGGGGCCGCGGCGCCAAACGCGAATGTCGTGGCAGGTCGGCGGGGTCACAGCGCGCACTCGCTGATCAAGCCGCCTCCGCCTCCTCCGCCCGGCGAAGGGGAGGGCGAGAACGAGGAGGTTGTCATCGAGATGTCCGGTGACGATGACGAGGAGGCCGCTTCCGCCAGCGCGCCGCCGCGACGGTCGCGGTCCGACACGCTCTCGGATCCGATGATGACGTCGATGCTCGCGCAGGCTGCGCGCGATGCGCCCGCACCGCCGCCCGCGACCCCCGCGGTCAGCGGACCGAACCGCAACGTCAAGCGCCGCGGCGGCTGACCGCAGCGAGCAGCGAGCCGTCGTCGATCATCGCGCGCACTGCGCGGATATCCGGCGCGATCGGCCGATCGACCATCATCGCGGGCACCTTCGCGCGGATCACCGCGTGCGCTGCTTCGATCGGCGGCGTCGTCCGCAGGGGGCGGCGGAGATCGATGCCCTGCGCGGCACACAGCAACTCGATCGCGAGCACCGTGCGGACGTGGTCATGGATCGTTGCGAGCTTGAGCGCCGCGGTCGCACCCATCGACACGTGATCCTCGCGGCCTGCTGACGACGGAATCGAGTCGACCGAGGCGGGGTGCGCGAGGATCTTGTTCTCGGACACCAGCGCTGCCGCGCTGACCTGCGCGATCATGAAGCCCGAGTTGAGGCCGCTGTCGGGCGCGAGGAACGGCGGTAGCCCCGACGACAGATGCGGATTGACGAGCTGCTCGATCCGGCGCTCGCTGATGTTCGCGAGCTCGGCGACCGCGATCGCTGCGACGTCGAGAGCGATCGCGACGGGTTGGCCATGAAAGTTGCCGCCACTGATCATCTCGTCGCCGTCGGGGCCGTCGATGAACACGAGCGGGTTGTCCGTCGAGCTCGCGGCCTCGCGCTCGAGGACGGTGCGCGCGAACGCGAGAACGTCGCGACTGGCCCCGTGAACCTGGGGCATGCAGCGCAGCGAGTATGGATCCTGCACCTTGCCGCAGTCCTTGTGCGAGTCCGCGATCTCCGAGCCAACGAGCAGCTCGCGGAGAAACGACGCGACCGCGATCTGTCCCGGGTGCGGGCGCGCACCGACAACGCGTGCATCGAACGCGCGCGCGGTCCCCTTGAGCGCCTCGAGGGACATTGCACCCGCGAGGTCCGCGATCAGGCAGGTCGCATCGGCATCGTGGACGGCGAGGCCTCCGACGGAGGTCATGTGCTGGGTGCCGTTGAGGAGCGTCAGCCCCTCCTTGGCCTCGAGCACCAGCGCGGGAATCTTCGCCCGGCGCAGGGCCTCGGCCGCGGGCATGGTCTCGCCGAGGTACTCGGCGTCGCCTTCGCCGATCATGCCGAGCGCGAGGTGCGCGAGCGGCGCGAGATCTCCGGACGCACCGACGGAGCCGCGCGCGGGGATGACGGGATGGACGCCGGCATTGAGGAGCTCGCACAGCCGCTCGCAGCACAGGGCGCGTGCGCCGCTGCGGCCGGTCGCCAGGACCGCGGCACGGAGGAGCATCATCGCGCGGACGGCATCGCGCGGCAGCGGCTGCCCCACGCCTGCGGCGTGCGAACGAACCAGGTTCTGCTGGAGCTGAGCGACCTGGTCGGCGGAGATCCGGACCTCGGCGAGCGCCCCGAACCCGGTGTTGACGCCGTAGACCGCGGGCGCGGCATCTCCGCCGCGGACGACCGCGTCGACCACCTGGCGGGCCCGGACCATGCCGGCGTGCGCACGGGTGCCGATCTCCACCCGACGGCCCGCGCGGGCCACGGCTGCGATTGCTTCGAGGGTCAGGTCGTCATCGCCGAGCAGGAGGGGTTCCGACACGGGCGCTGTATAACCCAAATACGCGGAATGACGGTCCCCTGCGTTGACACCCCACGCTGTGATCTGATGATCTTTGGGAGACTTGGGTACACCACCCGAAGACGAACCGGGCGCTGAGGAGGGCGCAACGGGGACTCCATCCGCCGATCCTGCCGCGAGGCCGATCGCAGCGGGCGATCACGTCTCCGGACCGACCTCTGGCGTGCCGAAGGATCGAGCGAGTCTCGCCTCGCGAATCGACGCGATGATGTCGGACGACGAAGACGCCGACCCAACTACGACCGAGAGCGTCGGCACCACGATCGATCTCACCGACGTGCTCGAGGTCGAGGAAGCGCCTCGCCGTCCACCGTCGAGCGCGCGTCCGCCGGTGCCGGTGCTGCCGCCACCACCACCGCCTCCGGGCAATCGACCGATCGTGGTTGTGCCGCCGCGCATGCCGGGCCAGGGCTCGGGGATGAAGCTCCCACCGATCGCACCACGTCCGCCGGGGATGATGCGCACGCCCGGTCCGATGGCCGTGGTGCCGGTCCCGCCACCGCCCGTCTCGATCCCGGCACCCTCAATCACCGTGCCGCCGTCTGGTAGCGCGCCGGCGATCACGCCGGCGACGGACGAAGCGAAGACCGACGAAGCACCGCGCGCTCGCCGGGCGTCGAGCAGTGGCTCGCTGCCAGAGGCACGGGATGCGCGCGAGCGCCGGCCGACGGGCCCCCCGCCGCCGTTGCCCGCGGGCGGTGATCTCGATCTGCCGCAGGGCAGTGATCTGGCAGGCCTGTCGGAGGGCATGGAGGTCAGCACCGCGACGCCGAACATCGTCGTCGATCAGCCGCTCGAGGCGCACCTCGACTCGCCGACGGTGATCGATCGCGCGCTCGAGGAGCTCGGCGATGCCGGCAGCGAGAAGCGCGCCGAGACGGTCTCGAAGGAGCTCGAAGCGACGACGGATCCCGCGGCCGCCGCGTACCTCGCCTACGAGCTTGGCGAGCTGTACGAGCGCCGACTCGCCGACGAGGCGCGCGCCGTCAAATCGTATGGTCGCGCGCTCACGCTCGATCCGGCGCTGCGTCCGAACCTGTGGGCGATTCGCCGTGTGTTCTATCGGCGCGGGCTGTGGCCGAACCTCGCCAAGCTGATCGGCGCCGAGGTCGAGTACGCGCGCGATGACTACGAGCGCGCTGACCTCTTGCTCGAGAAGGCACGGATCATCGGTCATCAGATGAACGACAGCGCCGAGGCGCGGGTCGCGCTCGACGAGGCCGTCCGGATCTCGCCAAAGCACCAGGGTGCCTTGCTCGAGCTCGAGCGGCTCGCGGCCAAAGCGAACGACGTGCCCGCGCTGCTCGACGTCTGGGAGCAGCTCGCGGAAGCGGTCGAGGTCCCCGCGCGCAAGATCAGCTACTGGGTCGAGGTCGGTCGTCACGCGGGCGCGACGGAGTACGCACGCGCACAGGCAGCGTTCGACAAGGCGGCCGAGCTCGCAGCCGGCGGTGCCACGGCCGAGCGCGTCGCCCGCGAACGGCTCCGCGTTGCCGAAGAGAACGGCACGCCCGAGGACGTCGCGACCGCGGTCGAGAATCTCGCGAACCTCATGCTCGCTGCGTTCGGCCTCGCTGGCCCGGATCCAAACGGCGTCGCCGGTGGCGATGCCGAGCACCAGACCGATCGCGCGACAGCGATCCGCCGCGAGCTCGTCGCTCTGCGCCGGCGCCAGGCGCAGCTCGCGCGCACCGCCACCCCCGAGAGGGCGTGGGATGTTCTCCAGCAGGCACTCGCGCTGTCGCCCGGCGAGCCGGTCGTTCTCGCGGATCTCACCGAGCTCGCCGAGGAGCTCGGCCGCTACGAGGATCTCGCCGAGCTCGTGCAGAGCTGGCAGGCCGTCGAAGGCGATCCGGCACGCGCGATGGTGCTGTCGATCCGCCGCGCCGATGCACTGCTCCGCGGTGGCCAGCGCGATCAGGCGCGCGCACTGCTCGCGTCGCTCGAAGCGAGCGCACCCGGCTTCATCGTCCTGACGTCGGCCGCGGAGCGCGATGCACTCGGTCGTGCGGATGCCGGCGACCTCGCGCGAACGTATATCTCCGCCGCTCACGCCGCACTGCTCGGGAGCTGGATGGGACCGGGCCAGACTCCGGCGCCCGATCCGAATGCGGCCGCCGCGCTCTACGTCCAGGGTGCGGAGCTCCTCGCGTACGAGATCGGTGGCCCAGAGGCGCTCGAGGAGGCGCGCGGCGTGCTCGGCAAGGCGCTCGAAGCCGTCCCCAACTATCCGCCGGCGCTCGAAGCGTTGACCGAGCTCGACGACACGACCGGGACCGTCGGCGATTCGCTCGCGCGGTTGCGCGCGGCAGCGACGAGCCTGTCCGGAGACGCACGGCGCGCGGTGCTGGAGCGTGGGATCCGGCTCGCGCGCACACACGGTGATCTCGAGGGAGTCCTCGAGCTCGAGCGCGAGGTGATGGCGATGGCGCCGGGTGAGCTCGGCCTGCGCTGGCGGCTCGAGTCGACCCTCGCCCAGCTCGGCAAGGACGACGAACGCGCAATCCTGTTGATCGAGATCGCGAGCGCAGAGCCCGATCCAACCCGGCGAGGCACGGCCTTGCTCGCCGCGGCCCGCCTGCGCGAGCGCGCGGGAAATGTCGAGGGCGCAACGGATCTGTATCGTCAGGTGCTCTCGCTGTGGCCGGACGATGCGTTCGCACGCGAGTCGTTGATCGATCTGCTGCGCGCACAGGAGCGCTGGGTCGAGCTCGTCACCGAGCGGCGCGCCGAGGCGCGTGCACTGCCGGATGGCACGGTCGCCAGGCGCGCGCTGCGCGAGGCGGCGTGGGTCCTCGAAGTTCGACTCAAGGATGTCGCGTCGGCAGCGGCCGTCTACGAGGAGTGGCTGCAGCGTCTGCCCGAGGATCGCACCGCGCTCGAAGGCGCTGCTCGCTCGCGCGCGCAGTTCGGTGATCGCAACGGCGAGGTCACCGCGCGTCGCGCGATCGCAGATCTCGATCCGAGCCCCGAGGTGCAGTGGCTGCTCGGCCGCGCTCTCGAGCGGGCAGGGCAGTTCGACGAGGCGGCGGACGTGTTCCGGGCCCTCGCGGTGCGCGAGGAGCCATCGGTCGCTGCGACCAGCGCCGCACTCGCGCTCGCGGATCTCGCGGCGGGCCGCGCCGACACCGTGATGCGCCTCGAAGCGACGAGCGCCCTCGCAGGCCGTGTGACCGATCCGCGCCTCGGCGCCGCGCTCGCCGAGGACAGCGGCTGGATGTACGCGCTCGTCCTCGAGGACTTCGATCGCGCCGCGCAGTCGTTCGCGGCAGCGATCTCGGCGCACCCCGATCGCCGTGGCGCGCTGCTCGGCGCCGCTCTCGTCGCGTCGCGGCGCGGTGATCCGGCGGGGCTCTCCGCGGCATACGACGGGCTCGCCGGTTCGGTGCAGATGCCCGAGGCAGCCGCCGCACTCCACATGCGCGCCGCCGCGGTTGCGGCCGCCAGCGGAGATCTCGAGCTTGCGAACCAGCGCGTCGCGGCGGCGCGCGCCAGCTCGCCCGACGACACCAGCGCGCTGCTCGTCCTCGCCGAGGCGAGCGCGGTGCCGCCGCCGCACATCGAGACGGGCACGGACAACGCAGCGATCATCGATCCGCTGCTCGCGCGGGCCGAGGTGCTCGAGCTGCGTAGCGCCCTCGCGGATGATCCAGCCGCGCAGACCTCGTGGGAGCTCGATCGCGCCGAGGCCCTCGAGCTTGCGGGACGGATCCGCGAGGCAGGCGTCGTCGTCACGTCCGTTCTCAAGATTCAGCCGACGGATCTTCGTGCACTCGAATCGCTGCGCCGCCTCGCCAAGCGCGCGAAGGACGACACGACCTGGGCGCACGCGAGCTTCCAGCTCGCGAAGAGCATCGGGGATCCGACCGCCAAGCTCGCGCTGCTCCGCGACGCCATCAGCGTCTACGACGGGTCTGCGTTGCCAGATGCGCAGCAGCTCATGCTCGCGACTTACAAGCGGCTCCTCGCGGTCGAACCCGGTGCCGCCGAGCTCGAGCGATACCTCGATCTCCTTCGCGAGAAGGCGGACATCCGTGGCCTGATCTCAGCGCTGACCGATCGCCTGACCTGGCTCGAGGCCGAAGAGCGCGAGCCGAGCGAGATGGTGCCGCTCCTCCTCGAGCGCGCCACGGTTCTTCACGGACTCGGCGAGAAGGAACCCGCGATGGCGGACCTCGACGCGCTGCTCGATCGCTCGGCGAGCCACGTCGAGGCGCTGCGGTTCCGCGCCGATCTGGCGTTCCAGGCCGGAGATGTTCAGGCGGCCGTTGCTCTGTGGCGCCGCCACATCGCGGCGGAGACGCGGCCCCAGCGCCGTGCGGAGGTCGAGCTGCAGCTCGCGCAGGTCCTCGCCGAGAACGTCAATGACATCGCAGGCGCGATCGAGAACCTCGAGCGTGTGACCGAGACGACCCCCGACGACGTCGCACTCCGCGAGCGCCTGCTCGCGCTGTGTCTGCGCGCGAGCGACTGGGAACGTGCGACGCGCGAGCTGCGCGTCATCACGCGCCTCCGGCCGACGCCGCAGGAGAAGGCGCGCGAGGAGTTGCGCCTCGGGTTGATGCTCCGCGACAAGTTGAGCGATCGCGGAGCCGCGCGGCTTGCGCTCGATCGTGCACGCACGCTCGATCCGCTGAACCTCGACGTGGTCCGCGAGTTGTCCGAGTTGCTCGAGGCGCCGGCACGCTCGCAGGTGCTGTCGACGACGGCGTCGAGCTTCCGGTCGTCGATCATCCAGAACCCGCGCAGCGCCGTGCTCTACGAGCGGCTCGCGCAGGTCACTGGCTGGCAGAGTGATGTCGACGCGCGCTGGCTCGCGCTGGTTGGACTCGAGGCGCTCGGCACCCCGTCGGTCGATCAGCGACAGGTGCTCACGCAGGGCCGCGCGAGTCTCGGTGCTCCGACAAGGACCAAGCTCGACGATGCCTATCGCGGCGCGCTGCGCGGTGGCTCGCTCGGCCCGCTCGCCGAGCTGTGGCGTGCGATCGCGCCGGCCGTGCAGGTCGCGACGGGCGTCGATCCCGGCAAGCTCGGCTTCGTCCGCGGCGACAAGGTGGCGGTCAAGAAGCTCGGGGAGAAGTACGAGCCGCTCGCGGTCGCGCTCGCGTGCTTCGGGATCGAAGACGTCGAGATCTACATCAGCGCCGCGCGGGTCGGCATCGCCCGCGCGCTCGCGGCAGAGACGCCGATCCTGTGCATCGGCGCCGATGTCGCCACGGCGGCAATGCCGCAGCACCGGTTCCAGCTCGGCCGCGCGGTCGCGACGCTCGCCGAGGGGCTCGCCACGCTGCCCGAGCTTCGCGAGAGCGAGCTCGGCTGGACGATCGCTGCGGCGCTGCGCGCGTCTGACGTCACCGCGATTCCCGCGGGGATCAGCGCGAACGTCGTCGGCGAGGAAGCGACGATCGCCGAGCGCGCGAAGGCACTGAAGAAGGAGATGGGCCGCAAGCAGAAGGCGGTGGTCGTCTCGCTCGTGCAGCAGAAAGCTGCCGAGCTCGCCGAGGTCGACGAGTTCCGCAAGATGGCGATCGCCGTCGGGAATCGCGCAGGTCTCTTGTGGTGCGGCGATCTCGCAGTCGCTCACGCGCAGCTCGACGTCGGCAAGGGTGGCAAGGCGCTGGCCGATAGCCCCAGCGCGCTCGAGCTCACCGCGTGGTCGATCTCTGACGATCATCTCAAGCTACGCGAGCGCCTCGGCGTCGCACTCAAGGGAACCCGATGAGCGCAGGCAAGCCGCCCAAGGGCCCGCCGAAAGGGCCAACAAAACCGTTCCTCGGCGACGACGATCTCAACAACGAGCTCGACGCCTGGGATGCCACGTTCGACGCGCTCCACGCCGAAGACGCGGGCGGGGCGCCAGCCAATCAGGAAGTGATGGAGTGGCCGCCCGCGGCCGACGCGACCGTGCTCACGATGCCCGCGGCTCCGGCACTCGAGGTCGATCTCGAGGATCAGATGACGCTCGATCGCGCGATCGACGACGGTGGCGAATCGACGCTCGACCGCGGGCTCGCACCCGCTGGCGGCGCGCGTCTGTCCGAGACGATGGCCGACACGTTCGACGCTGATGTCGCATCGGGCGCGGAGACCGACTTCTCCGATGTCGGCGCCGATGGCCCGCCTGCGGCGCTCGGCGAGATCCTCGGTCGCCACTCGACGGCACCACCGATCGACGATCTCGGCGACAAGACCCGGATTCAGGCCTATCCGACACCGACGCGTTCGGCTGGCAAGACGCAGCCCCCGCCGCTCGAGGACGACGACGAGGTGTTCACGTCCGCGTCGCGTCCGGTCGCGCCGCCGCCATCGATCGGCGATGCCGCATTCGACGACGATCCATTGGTCCCGCCGCCGGTCGCGCCCGAGGCGCGCCGTGGTCCCGCGATCATTCGCCGCACGCAGATCGGCGTTGCTGCGACACCTTCGCCGGAGCAGCGGTCGACGCCTGCGCATGGCATCGACATGCAGGACTTCGGCGAGCAGACGCGGATCCAGCACGTCGGCGAGCTCGACGAGCAACGCCACGCTTCGCGTCCGTCTTCCAAGACGCTGCCGCCCCCGATCGAAGAAGACGAGTACGAGATCGAGATCGATGCGTCGGCCTCCGCCGCGGCGCCGGCGATGATCGCTCCGGAGACCTCGGGCGAGACGGCGGCTCGGCGCACCGCGCACGTCGTGCGGCGTGCCGAGGGCATGACAAGGCCCCCGCCGATGAGCTTCCGCCCGTCCGAGGGCGAGATCGCTGTCGAGATCGACGCGATGACGCCACCGCCGCAGGCGGGACCCGCGCCGGAGGATGACTTCTCCGATGTCGCGGCTGCGGTGGGGGCAAAGGACGATGATGGCCTCGACGACATCGCGCCGATCCGGCCGCGCCGGCCATCGACGCCGCGCGCGTCGTCGGATCTCGCGATCGAGGTCGATGACTCGCCGCCGGCTCCAGGGCTCGACGACGCACTGTCCGCGCTCGACGACGAGCCGCAGGCCGACGAGAGCGGTCGATTCGATTCGTTCGAGGGAGCCGATTCGCGCAAGGACGATCGCAACGACGCGATGCAGACGATGGCCGAGACGCCGAGCAAGCGTGTCTCGGGTCTCGCCGAGCCCGCGGGCGGGACGCCTACGATCAGCGAAGCCTCGGGGCGCCCGCCGGCGCTGACGGATCTCTATCCGCGGATCAAGGCGCCGACGTCGGTCCCGCCGATGGGAGGAGGCGCTGCGACGATTCATCCGTCGCACACGCTCCTCGGCGTCCCCGGTCCGGCGGCTGTGACCGCGCGCCCGCAGCGCCTCGTCACCGCGCTCCCGGTCGAGATCGAGGCACCGGTCGAGCCGGAGCCGGAGGTCGATCTCGAGAGCGCTGCGCGCGCGTGGCCCGAGCAGGTCGACCCGCTGTCGAGCAGCGCTCTCGATGAAGCAGCGGCTCGATCTCTGCTCATCTACGAGCGCGAGCTGGCCACGGTCGACGAGAGCGCGGCATCCGCGGCGCTGCGTATCGAGGCGGGCCGGCTGTGCGAGCGCCTGACGGACCTCGATCGCGCTCGCGCTCACTACGACGCAGCATTGCTCGCAGATCCGCGTGCGACCGCAGCGCTCCGCGGACTGCGCCGCATCGCGCGCGCGAGTGGCGACCTCGTCGAGGCCGTGCGTCACCTCGACGCCGAGATTGCGGTCGCGGGTGCACTCGAGCGCCGGCCGCTCGGTCACTACCGCATCGATCTCCTGATGGCGAGTGGCGATCAGGATCTCGCACGCGTTGCCGTCGGCGAAGTGCTCGACAGCGCGCCGTCCGACGTCCGTGCACTGCTCGCGCACCTCGAGCTCGCATTCCTCGACGGTCGCGCCGACGAGTTCGGGCTCGGGCTCGAGCAGCTCGCTCATGCCGTCACCGATCCCGAGCTACGTGCCGCGGTGCAGTCCGCGCGCGGCGCACTCGCTGCGCATCACAACGAGACCGCTGCGGCCGCGAGCTGGTTCGCTGCCGCGGCCGAGTCCGATCCGGCCTCGCTCTCGGCACGGATCGGTGCCGTTCGCCACGCTGCCGCCCAGGCCGACGGCGCCGCGGCTGCCACCGCACTGATCGATCTCGCGCGCAACGTCGAGGCCGTGGATCCGATCACGGCCGCGGCTGCTGCCGTGCGCGCCCAGCAGTGGGGCGCTGGCGACGCGAGCATCATCGCGGCGGGAATCTCGACGTCGTCGGCGCCGCGCGATCCGCTCGTCGCGCGTCTCGCCGCGGAGGCCGCCGCCACGGGCACCGACAACGCGGCGACCGCGGGTGCCTACATTCACTGGGCAACGACGCAGGCTTCGCCGGCAGAGCGAGCATACGCGTCGGCCCGCGCGGCCGAGCTCGATGGTGCGCGCGTCCCAGAGATCGAGGGAGGCGAGCTGCCACCATCGCGCGCGATCGAGCTGTGGGCCACGGCGCTCTCTCTCGATCCTGGTGACGACTACGCGGCGGCGCAGCTGCGCACCGCGCACGTCGCCGCCGACGCGACGCAGGCGTCGATCGACGTCGACCTCGCGGTCGCTGCCGACGTCGAGCGCGAACGCGCCCGCCTCCGCGCGGCGTACGGGTTGATCGCACAGGGACAGCTGTCTGCGGCGATCGAGATCCTGCGCAAGGGTCACTCGGAGCGACCGGGCTCGATCGCGCTCGCCGAGGCGCTCGGTGAAGCGCTCGCCGCCGCAAACGAGTGGGGCGAGCGCGCGAAGCTGTTCGCCGAGCTGGCTGCGGAGCCGGGCGAACAGCTCGACCGCGAAGTCGCACAGCTCCGAAGTGCGATCGCGTGGGAGGAAGCCGTCGGTGCCGCCGCGGCCGCCGAGCCGCAGTCCGGGTCCGACGGAGCGAGCGAGGGGCTCCAGCGCGCGACCGCCTCCGCCCTCGAAGCGTGGGAGCGCGTTCTCGAACACGGCCCCCAGGCGCCGAGCGCGCATGCCGCCGCGATCGTGCTCGCGAGCCGCCTCGGCGATCGCGACGTGATGTCCGAGGTGCTTGGTCGCGCCCAGGCCGCGGAGCGCTCGCCGTGGGCCGCCGCGAGTCTCGGGCTACGCCGCGCGCGCTTGTTCGCTGCCGAGGACCCGAGTCGCACCGAGGCGATGCTGCGCGAGCTCGCGCCTGGTCTCGACGATCCGCGCCGCACGGTCGCGCTCCTGATCGGCGCTGCGCGTGGCAAGGAGCTCGGCGACGCCGCCGCTGCACTCGAGGAGCGTGCGAGCTTGCTCGATGGGAAGGCCGCCACCACCGAGGTTGCCTCGCTTCGCCTGCGCGCCGCCCAGCTCGCTCTCGATGCTGGCGATGCGTCGCGTGCGACCCAGCTGCTCGGTCGCGTCGAGCAGGCTCTGCCGCAGCTCGGCGTCATCCCAGATCTCCTCGCGGCAGCACGTCGCCGAGCCGGTGATCGTCCGACCGCCGCACCCGCGCGGCGCAGCGAGTCCGCGCCGGGCGTGTCGTCGGCCGATGCGTTCGCGCGGCTCGTGCGCGACGCAGATCTCGCCGGGATCCACGGCGACAGCGCCGGCGCACTCGCGCTCTACCAGCGCGCGCTCGAGCTTCGCCCGGGCGATCCCCTCGCGGCAGTACCTCTGGTTCGCGTCGCCACGCAGCTTCGTGATCCCGCGCCGATCACTGGCCTCGCGCTCGCGCAGCTGCGCGCCGCCGAGGAGTCTGGAGATGCGAGCGCGAAGGCGTCGGCGTACGAGCTGCTCGCGCACATCGACGGAGAGCTCCGCAGCGATCAGGAGTCCGCGCAGATCTCGCTCGAGAGTGCGTCGCAGGCGGATCCGACGCGCATCGATCTGCTGCTGCGCCTCGAGCGGCGCTATGCCATCGGTGATCAGCTCTCCGAGCTCCTCCGCCTGCGCAAGGCGCAGATCTCGACGGTGGCACCCGAGCACGCTCGCGATCGCGCGGCGCTGCTGCTCGATCTCGCGGGCCTCGCGACGCGCGATCGCCGCCCCGAGACGGAGATCGCGGACATCTACCGCGCCGTCCTCGACAGCGACGCATCGATCCTGCCGACCGCGCGCCTCGCGCTGTTGCACCTCGAGTCGATCGTTCGTCGCGCCGGGTTCTCGCCCGAGCTCGCGCAGCTCGAGGAGAAGATCGCGAACTACTTCGTCGGTGATCCCAAGACGCAGGCCGCGTTCTGGACCCGTGCCGGCGAGACGCTCGCAGAGACCGGACAGATCGACGATGCCGTGCTGCGGTTCGGTCGCGCCGAGGCCGCGCTCCCCGGTCACATCCCTGCGCTCGAGGGCTGGCGTCAGGCCGCGCTCAAGGGGCAGCTGTGGATCGATGTCGCGGAAGCAGCGTCCCGGCAGGCGGCGAA
>JANOPP010000684.1:0-7975 GCA_031421915.1 Myxococcales bacterium
CCTGACCGCGGCGCCGATATTTCGACGCAACCCCCGCCCGGGTAACGGTGGCCGGCGACCCGGTCGCGCCTAGAGGTGCGGGCGCGCGGCGAGGCCGTTCGGGTCGGTGATCTTCACGTCGCTGAAGCCGACCTTGAGCGCGACATCCATCGTGGCGATCATTGCCTGGTACGGAACGGGCTCGGCCTTCGTGCTCTCGGCGGCCACCTGGATCACCGTCTTGTCGGTGAACAGGCCGGTCGTCTTGTGCACGCGCAGGCTGGTCTCGAGCTTGTCCCAGTCGTAGCCCGATGCGGTCTTCGGGATGCGCTCGTACTCCTCGATGCGCGAGACGCCGATCCAGATCTCGTCGGCCTCGACCAGAACGGAGAGCTCCGGGTCGGGATCCACGTTATCGATCCCTTCGCGCGACTTGCCCCCCGCCTTGGTATTGAGCTGCGAGATGTTCACCCACACCGCGGTCACCAGGAGGAACGCCGTCAAGCAGCTCATCAAGTCGATGAACGGGATGATGTTGAGCTCGACGTTGCGGGACTTCGTGGAGTCTTCAGTTCCGATTGCTGCGCCCATGCGAAGACGACACGTGCTCGCGCCGACGAGTTGCGCGGAGTTAGCCGTGGCAGTTCGCGACGGTACCGTGGCGGTTCGCTACGGCGCGGCTGGGAGGGCTGCTCGACGCAGCCGGCCAATCAAATCGACGATGAAGTCCCGTAGCTCCGCCGCCGTCAGCTCCGCGGGAAGCTGCAAACCATCCGGGATCGTGATCTCGGAAAGGAGCCAGGCGAGTGTCGCCGGTGTACATCCGCCATCCTTGGCGAGGGCGGCCGCCAGCGAATCCTCGACGCGATAGCCCGCACGCTCCAGGCAGAACACATCGACGAGATCACGCTCTTCGGCGCGGCTCACGAGCGTCGTCAGTTTGTTGGCCATGATCTCGTCCGCTGGATCGACGAGGATGCCGTCACGCTCCAGCTTCTGAGAATGGAGTTGGTACTGGAGGTCTCGTACGAGATCGACGACGAGCGCATCGTCGCCACACGTGAGGACGGTCCGCAGGAACCGTGGTGTGTCCTGACGGATCTCGAGTCGGCCCGAGAGCGCATTGGCCACGTCTGCGAGCACGAACCGTCCGCGCTCGAACGCATCATCGTCCGTGGTGAACAGATCCAAATCGTCGGTGGTCCGATGACCGAGATAATAGCCCGCGAGCGCGGCACCGCCGGTGAGAAAGAAGCTGCGCTCGCGATCGAAGAACGCACGGAGGGTCTCGACCTGAAGGCGAGACAGTCTAGACGGCAAGGAGGCCATCGCTCCTCCAGCCATCGATCAAGAAGCACCAGAAGCCAAACCTGCGCCCGATGCGTCGCCGAAGACGAGGTAGCGCGTTCGCAACGTCAGTCGGCGTGACGAACGCCCACACGTCGAGATCCCGCGCTTCGCGCAACATCTTTCCGAACAGACGGTCCCGTGCGACCGGATCAGAACCCTTGAGAACTACCAGCAGCTCGTCGATCGAGACATCTTCGTCCCACAGGAAGTAGGGCCGCAACTCGCCGCGGGTCATGTCGGTTGTCAGCGCCCTCACCCGTGCAGGATACCGGGACGGTGTCGTGCGAACAACCGAGGCCCGGGACACTACTTCTTGACGGGCGGGAGGGGCTGCTGCGGGTCGGGAGATGCCGGCTTGGTCTTGGGCTTCACGGACGTGGGCGTCTCCTCGGGCGTCGGGGACGACGGCGAGGCCTCGCGGTGCGCCTGCTGTGCGTCCCGCATGTCGTCGTTGGTCTTGATCAGGTGTTCGCGCTCCGCGTCGGAGTCGGACGCCGCGGGTGCCTCCGCGGGCCTGGCCTTCGTGGTCGCGGTCGGTGTGTTCGCGAGCGCGTTCTGACCGGGGCCTCCGCACGCGGATGCGAAGAGCAGGCTGGCGAGGAGGACGTAGTTCATGGACCGACCGTACCCTGGATCCCCCCGCGGCCAACGTAGCTCTCGGTGAGGCGCTCTACGGGGTCGGGTCGTCGGAACAGAAGCAGCACTCCTGCTCGCCGTCGGGCCCGAGCTTTTGCTGCGCCTCGGTCACGCAGCAGCCCATGTGGCACCGGCCGGAGTCGTAGGCGTGGTCGGGCTGGATCGCGACGTCGAGCTCGATCTCGTTCTCGGTTGCCGTCACGATGCGCACGCAGTGGTCGCCGAACGCGTGGTAGCCGCGATCGCGCGCGTCTGGCATCCACCGCTGGCCGAAGATCTCGAGGTCGAGCAGCATCGCGTAGCCACCGTCGGCGTAGTGCTCGTGCACCGCGCCCTTGAACGTGCCTTGCTTGCCGAAGGAGGCGAGCTCCGTGAGCTCGCCAAACCGCATCGTCTCGCGATGCGGCCGGAGGTCGCCCGCGCACTTCGGATCGTCGAGAGCCACGGGGGGCGGCGCCGGGACCACCTTGTTCGCGGCCGGAGGCGGCGGAGCAGCGGGCGTGCCTCCGCCACATCCAGCGAGCGCGAGCAGAACGATCGCGAAGCGCACGGTCAGTAGGAGCCGCTGCGCGCGCAGACCTTGAGCGCGATCGCGACGACGACGATGCCGATCCAGAACAGGGTCTTGAGGACCTCTGCGCCATCGCCACCACCGTGGCGCGCCTTGACGCCGTGCTTGTTGACGAGCTCCCACGCGCTGGTGCGGAAGTCGTACTTCATCGAGATGAAGCCATCGGCGCGCAGCCCTTCGACGGCGGCCGAGCTCTGGTAGTCGCCGAACTTGCGCTCGCCCTTGCCCGTGACGAAGCCGGCGGCCACCTCGCGCGCGATGAAGCCCGCGCCATACGCGATCGCGACGCCGATGCAGACGAGGACGAGGCCGACCGCCGTCGATGTACCGCGGAACCAGCTCTCGGGCTTGAGCAGCGCGAACAGGATCACCGACGCGGAGAGCGCGAAGAACGCGAGCGTGCCGACCGAGCGAATATAGCCGTGGACCTGCGCGCAGCGCGGGCAGCGCGCGACGGGACGCGCACCGACCTGGTAGTGGATGCGCGTCGTGTTGCCGTAGTGCTCGCGACCGGTCTCCATCTGCGAGGACACGGATGCGCACGACGAGGCCTCGAGCTCGCGCTTGCCGCAGAAGTGGCACATCGCCTTCTGCACGTCGGCGAGGCGGTCGTGATAGCCCTTCACGCGCTCCTTGATCGACGACGAGTGCGCGAGCGCACCGATCCGATCGAGGACCTCCTTGAAGCGCGGCTCGAGCTGCTTCTCGCGAGGGATCGAGCGGAGCTTGCCGAACGCCTCGGAGACGGCGTCGTCGATCAGGGACGACAGGCCGAGCAGTTGCGCTTCGTCGAGTGGGCGCCAGCGCTGGGCGAGAGTGGACAAGCGATCGAGGTACGCGTTGACGTCCTCGACGAGGCCGTTGCCGGTCTCGGCATCGGGGGCGAGATCCGCGAGCTCGGACTGGAACTGCGTCTTGAGCGGGCGGAACGCGACCAGCCAGGTCTCGGAATCGATCCCGCTCTTGCCGGCGATCGACGACAGGTGCGCGACGTTGCCGATCCGGCCCTGGGCCATCTCGAGCTTGGTCTCGCCGACGACGAGATCGGCGACGCGCGTCCGGAGGGCGGAGATGACCGCCTCGGTATCGTCCGCGGTGAGCAGCTCGTCACCGAGTGCGGCGATCCGCGTCTTGACGTGTGCAGCGAACGCCTCGTCTTCGAGGAGCTCGCCCCACTTGGTCACACCCTCGCCGAGCAGCCACGCCCACACGACCTGGGTGCCGAGCAGCGCCCCGGTCGCGCGGATCGTCTTGTGCGGATCCTCGACGGTCGACAGACCACCGCGATCCTTCCAGGCGAGCGCCGCGGCCTGAGCAGCGGTCGACGCGGGAACGATCGTCGGCCCGATCGCGTGAAGCGCGGAGGCACCGAGCAGCAGGCGCAGGTTTGCCTGGTTGATCTGATGGGCCATCGACGACGAAACGCGCGGCGCGGCGGAGCCGTCGCGGTACGGACTCGCGCCCGTGTCCGGTGCGCTGGCGGGCGACGGAGCGTTGATGCCGCGCGCGAGGTTCAAGTACGCGCGGAGCTGCGTACCGTCGGCGGCGGTGAGAGCGCTGTCGAGCGCGCCGCCGTCAGCGTCATCGATCACGTCGAACCAGAGGAGCTGCTCGACGAGGCGCGCGAGCGGGCTCTCCATCGTCTGCGCGGCCTCCTGGATCTCGATCTCGTCACCGGGTGGTAGCCAGGGCGTCGGATCGGGATCGGGGAGCGACATACCGACGCGCGCGCGCGCGAGGGCCTTGTCGCACTGCCACACGGCCTGCTTGGCGGTGGCGTTGGCGGGCAGGCGCAGGAGCCGGAACGGCGACTTGCGGAACTGGGAGAGGCCCGGCGAGCGAAGAAGCGTCCGATCGTTGCCGTCGGTGCTCTTGTTGATCTCAACGGCTGCGGTCATGGCGGGCCTCACTTCACATCCGAACGGATCATCGAGCCGACCCGTTCACGTTGTTCTGCAGGGAACATCTGGACGATCTCGCGGCACACGCCGGGGACCTCGTGGAAGTCTTGCTTCTGGATCGCCTGCACGCCGCGCTCGAAGTGCTTGCGCGTGAGGTCCATGACGCCGAGCTTCTCCGCCTCCTTCATCAGGTAGGCGAGGTAGCCCTCCCAGAACCACGGCTGGCGGGTCATCACGGTCAAGTTGAGCGAGCGGATGTCGTCGATCTTGCGCTCGACCAGATCGAGATCGCCGCGCGCGAGCGCCTTGTCGACCTCGGCGAGCAGCGTCGCGAGCTGGCGCTTGTCGGCGGGCTCTCCGTCCTGCTCGATCACCTCGGTCGCGCGCGTGCGGAGATCCTCGAGCTCGTTCGTCAGCCGCGCCTTCTTGCCGCCGTCCTCGGTCGTGTCGATGTCCTGCGCCATCATGCGCACCATCTGATCGGCGAGATCGATCGAGTCGCGATCGCCTTCGTCGAGCAGCGCCTCGACCTCCGCGATGCGGGCGTCGTTGTGGTTATGGTCGGACTCGCTGCGGACCCAGGTGCCGCTGCCCGCGGAACCCTCGTCGAGCTCGTCGGCGAGAGCCTCGAGGCTCTTGAGTCGGTCCTTCTGCTCGGCGAGCGACTTGCCGACGTCAGCGGCCGGCTTGGTCTCGAGATCGAAGCGCACGACCTCCTCGAACCACTGATCCAGCGCGGGGACGTACGCACGACCGATGGTCTGCGCGGACTCGTCGACGGCCAGCGTGACCTCGACCGTCGTGCCCTCGGGTAGATCGCGATCGATCTTGTCGGCGTGGATATGGAGGACGCCGATCACCTTGTTGCGATCGGCGCGCGTGGACTCGCCCTGCACGAGTGGCACGTGGATCGCTTCGCCCGACTGGCCACGCTTGAGCGAGACCGTGGTCGAATGCGTCACGGTCTGGCGCGCGGGGAGCACCGCTCCCTTGCGCAGGTACCAGTGCACGTTGTTGTCGGCGAGCATGATGCCGACCGACTGGGAGAGCGGCGGACGCGCGATCGAGAAGCCGTGGAGCATCTTGATCGAGTCGGGCTCGACGGCGAGTGCGTTGCCGGCACCGTCGACGGCCCCGACCTTGAACACGTTGAGCTGCGACGGTGCGAGGCGTAGATCGATCGCGAACGCGCCGTTCGGCTGCACCGCCGAGAGCGGCGCGCGGAACTGACCGTCATCACGCTCGACGGTGATCTTGAGACCGGGCGGCGGTGGCACCGGCGACGTGACCTTGCCGACGATCAGCGGGGTCGGATCGGTGGTCATCGCCTCGTACTCGAGGTGGAGCTCGATCGCGGCGCCGGCCTTCTTGCGGCGGATGGTCGCGGGCATCCGCTGCGTCGACGCGAACAGCGCCGCGCCGCGCGCCACGATCGTCATCGGATCGACGTAGTGCTTGGCCTCGACGCCGACGTCGAAGTGGATCTGGCGTGCGACACAAGGGGTCAGGGTCGGACCGCCGACCATGACGAGACCCGACAACTCCTTGGCATCGATGCGGTTGCGCTTGAGGAGCTTGTTGCACAGCGCGGTCGTACGCTCGATCAGCGGAGCGAGGAGATCCTCGAGACCGCCCCGATCGAGCTCGAAGGACACGAGGTCCGGGATCGAGAACGAGCCGGCCTCGGCGGTCGACAGCGCGATGCGGAGGCGCTCGGCCTCCATCTTGATCTTCGCGAACGCGTCCTCGTTCCTGGGATCCGTCCGCTTGAAGTCGCCGTGCTTGCCGCCCTCGCGGATGAGCTCGGTCGCCTTGCGAGCGATCGCACGATCGAAGTCGCGGCCACCGAGGTGGTTGTCGCCGTCGTGGTCGAGGACCTGGAGGCGACCGTCCTTGCAGCGAACGAGCGAGATGTCGAACGTGCCACCGCCGAGGTCGTAGACGAGCCAGCTGCCCTCGCGGACCTCACCGGTTCCCGAGTGCGCGATCGCGGCGGCGATCGGCTCCTGGAGCAGCGGCGCGTGCTCGATGCCGGCGAGCGCGGCCGCGCGCCGGGTCGCATCGCACTGCGGGAGCTGGAACATCGCGGGGATCGTGATCACCGCGGCGCGCGGCGACTCTCCGTCGCTCGCGAGCGCACGCGCGCACAGCGAGCGCAGCACCTCGGCCGACAGCTCCTCGGGCGTGAACTCCTTGCCCGACGCCGGGAACCGCTTCTTCTCGCCGGTGCCCATCAGCCGCTTGAACTCCATCGTGGCGTTCTGCGGATCGGTGTCGAGCGCGACGCGCGCCCTGGAGCCGACGACGACCTCGCCGCTCGAGAGCACGTGGATCGCGGACGGCAGCAGCGGATCACCGTCGGGGCCGGGAAGCAGCCGCTGCTGGCGGCCCTCCTGGCGAGCGAGCGCGGAGTTGGTGGTACCGAGATCGATACCGTAGTCGATGGTCGACATCAGGCCGCCTTCGCTGGTTCAGAGGTCGTGGGAGCGGGCGTGCCCGCGAGCGTGGTGACGTAGCGGAAGCGATTGGCGCCGCGGTCGCGGGCGTCCTTCGCGTCGAGCAGGAGATCCGGATCGGAGCTCGTCGCGCCGTCGTGGTGACCGACGACGAGCGAGGCCTCGGCCGCATCGGGACCGCACATCACGATCAGCGCGAGCACAGGCGTACCGGCCGCGCGCTGGATCTGGGCGAGGTGCTCGGGCCACGGAGCGCCGAGGTAGCGCTGCACGACCTGCGGGCGCGGGTGCCGCACCGGCAGTGCGACGACGTACACGGCGTCGTTGACCTGCGCACTCCCTTCGGGATTGCTGCGCGCATGACGTTCGTCATGCTTGCCTCCGCGCCGGATGATCAGGGTCGCGGCGTCGCCGGAGCGGACCGCGCGCGCCACGGTGGCCGTCGCGGCGACGAGCGTCGCGTCATCGAGCGACTCGAGCGCGCGCCCGGCCGCGGTGCCGGCGAGCTCGCGCTTCGCCTCCGCAGTACCATCGCGCAGCACCTTGCCGAGGCCGCGCGCACCGAGCCGATCCTCGAGCTTGGCACCGGTCGCGACCTCTTCGATGACGTCGCCCGGCAGCCCCTTCTGCACCTTGCGCCAGCGCCGGCGCGCGATCATCGTGCCGATGGGGATCGGGAGCACCAGGCCGATGATGGCGAGAATCGACATGATGATCGCCTTGCGGCGCTTGCTCGACGCAGCGTCGCGCGCCTCGCCGATGCACGCCGCGTTCGGCGCGATCTTTGCGACGAGCTCGAGGTGCGACTCGACCTCGCCGCCCCAGCGGACGGCGTCGCGCGCGTCATAGCACGCGCGGTCCGCGATGAACGCGACGTCGAAGCCCGCGGCGGACAGCTTGGTCGCGATGTCGATCAGGCCGGCCGGCTCGCGGAGCGGTGCGACGAGCGTCTTCATCGACGCGATGAACTCCGGCTTGACCGCCATCTTCGACAGCTTCTGCAGCGCGCCCGGCCCCGCCTTGTCTTTGTAGGCGGCGATCCGCTCGGCGCACACCGCGAGGGTGTTGATCGACGCGGAGCA
>JANOPP010000685.1:0-9512 GCA_031421915.1 Myxococcales bacterium
CAACCTCGGCCTCGACTACGTTCCCGCGCGCGTCGAGCGCAGCGACGCAGGAACCGACGACGACGTCGCGACTCGGCGACTTCGCGCAGCTTGCGTAGCAGCTCGCGAGCCTCGTCGCAGTGGCTCGCCGCGTCCTTCATCGACTGGCGGATCAGCTCGAAGCTCGCGCGCGGCATGTTCGCGGCGTACTGCTCGAACTCACCCTCGGCTGCCATCACCTCGATGCGAAGGCTCGACAGCAGATCGTTGAGCGACGCCGACGTCTCCGCGGTCGCGGCCGCGATCTCGAGTGCGCGGCGGACCTTGACGCTGCCCGCTTCCATGCTGAGCTGCTGCTCGGCGCGCTCCATGCGCATCTTCAGGTTGTCGCGCTCGATCTCGATCATCGAGAGGTCGTTCTCGAGATCCTCCATCCGGCGCGCGGTGTCCTGGTTGAACTTGTTGGTGCGGTAGACCCGGAGCTCGGTCTGCAGCTGCTCGACGCGGCGGCGTAGCACGCGGATCTCGACGTCGGATTCTGCGCTCTGGTTGCCGAGAGCAGATCCCGCATTGCCGCTGGGCGGCGGCGCGGCCTGCGGAGACACGGCCGAGACATGGCCCGTCGGGCCCGCGGAGGACACCGCGCCCATTCCGGGGTGCTGCATCATCGGGGTGGATGGATTCGGGGTTGGGCCGATCGGCATCGGCGGGTTGTTCCCCGCAACACTTCCAGGTCCGGCATCGACAAAGCGCAGCCACAGACTTCCGCAGCGCACTGCATCGCCGTGCTTGAACAGATGGCTCTGAACGCGCTGCTCCTGGAAGTAGACGCCGTTTGCCGACGACAGATCCTCGAGCACGTAACCACCGCCGCCCCAGAAGCAGCGCGCGTGATGACGCGAGACCATCGCGTCATCCGTTCGGATTGCGCAGTCCATGGCGCGGCCGACCTTGATCTCGGTGTTCGCGAGATCGAGAGAGCCCTCGATGCCTTGTGCATCGCGCCAGAGAAGACGTGGCACGCACCAAAAAAGGTAAGCCAACCCCGCGAGATCCACAAGTTTGCTACTGGCGATCACCCCCCCGTGCTAATTGGGGCCTATGTGTGGCGTCTTCGGCATCCACGGACACGACGAAGCGGCCAATATCGGGTACCTCGGCATGCATGCCCTCCAGCACCGGGGGCAGGAGTCGGCCGGCCTGGTCGCCGTGGAGGACGGAAAGCTCCGCCGGCACGTGGCCATGAGCCTGGTCTCGGACGCTTTTGACCGGGAATCACTGGCCCGGCTGCCTGGCCGGACCGCCATCGGCCATGTCCGGTACTCCACGGCGGGGAGCTCGGAGCTGCGAAACGCCCAGCCCTTCGTCTTCGAGTACGCCGGGGGCCAGGTCTCGATCGCCCACAACGGCAACCTGGTCAACGCCACCGAGCTGCGCGGCGAGCTGGAGGCTCAGGGCTCGATCTTCCAGACCTCGAGCGACACCGAGGTCATCGTCCATCTGATGGCGAAGGCGAAGAACCTGTCCTCGCCCAGCGACGTCCTCGGCCGCCTCATCTTCGCGCTGTCGCGCGTCCGCGGCGCCTACTCCCTGGTCCTCCTGACCAGCGACGAGAAGCTGATCGGCGTCCGCGACCCCAACGGCTTCCGCCCCCTCGTGATCGGCCGGCTCAAGGACGCGTTCGTCCTGTCTTCGGAGACCAGCTCGTTCGATCTGATCGAGGCGGAGTTCATCCGTGAGGTCGAGCCCGGCGAGATCGTCGTGATCGAGAAGGACGGGATGACGAGCCACAAGCTCGGCTTCGACCAGGGCGCCGCCTCGCCCACGTTCTGCGTGTTCGAGCACGTGTACTTTGCCCGGCCCGACAGCCTGGTCAACGGCAAGAGCGTCTACCGCGCTCGCGAGAAGATGGGCATGGCGCTCGCCGCCGAGCATCCCGTCGACGCAGACGTCGTGATCGCGGTACCGGACTCCGGCGTCCCCGCGGCGATCGGCTACTCGCGGGCGAGCGGGATTCCGTTCGAGATGGGTCTCATCCGCAGCCACTACGTCGGCCGGACGTTCATCGAGCCGCAGGAGTCGATCCGACACTTCGGCGTGCGGCTCAAGCTCTCGCCCGTGCGCTCGATCGTCGACGGCAAGCGCGTGGTCGTGGTCGATGACTCGCTCGTCCGCGGCACCACGTCCCGCAAGATCGTCAAGATGCTGCGCAACGCTGGCGCGCGCGAGGTCCACATGCGGATCAGCGCGCCGCCGACGACGCACCCGTGCTTCTACGGCATCGACACGCCGAACCGCAGCGAGCTGGTCGCCGCATCGCACACCGTCGAGGAGATCGGGCGCTACGTCACGAGTGACTCGATCGCCTACCTGTCGCACGACGGGATGATGCAGGCGGTCGCCGGCAGCACGAGTGGCACCGGGTACTGCTCCGCGTGCTTCACCGGGAACTATCCCGTCGCGCTCGGCACGGAGAACCTGGTCCAGCTCCGCGTGAACCGGGCTGTTCGCTAGCGCGGATGTGCTAAGACAGCTCGGTCATGGCGGTCGAAGCAGTCGACATCGGCGCGATCAAGAAGCAGCTGAAGGAGCTCGGGACCAAGGTCTCGGAGCTCCGGAGGTTACTTTGACGTCGACGCCAAGCGTCTGAAGATCGAGGAGCTCGACTCGATCGCCGCGCGCCCTACCTTTTGGGATGACCAGAAGAAGGCGCAGGGCCTGCTCCGCAACAAGAAGCAGCTCGAGACGGTCATCGGCACGTACGACACCCAGCAGCGCGCGCTGTCCGATGCCGAGGTGTTGCTCGACCTCGCGATCGAGATGTCCGATGACGCGAGCGCCCTGGAGGCGGCCGGTCAGGTCACCGCGATCCAGAAGGCTCTCGACGACATGGAGTTCCGCCGCATGCTGTCGGGCGAGCTCGACGGTGGCGGCGCGATCCTCCAGATCACCGCGGGCGCCGGCGGCGTCGACGCGTCCGACTGGGCGATGATGTTGATGCGGATGCTGATCCGCTACGCCGAACGCAAGGGCTGGAAGGTCGACGTCGTCGAGGAAACGATGGCCGAGGAAGCCGGCATCAAGAGTGCGACGCTCACGGTGTCAGGCGACTACGCGTACGGGTTGCTCAAGGCGGAGAACGGCGTGCATCGCCTCGTCCGCGTGTCGCCGTTCGATGCGAATGGCCGCCGTCAGACCTCGTTCGCTGCCGTGACGGTGACCGCCGACATCGACGACGACATCGAGGTCGAGATCAACGACGCCGATCTCCGGATCGATACGTATCGCGCGGGCGGCGCCGGTGGCCAGCACGTCAACAAGACGGACTCCGCCGTGCGCATCACGCACTTGCCGACCGGCATCGTCGTCCAGTGCCAGAACGAGCGCAGCCAGCACTCGAACAAGGACAAGGCGTTCAAGCTACTGCGCGCGAAGCTCTACGACTACGAGCTGTCGATCCGGGAGGCCAAGGCCCACGCGGACGCCAAGGCGCGCCTCAAGATCGAGTGGGGCTCGCAGATCCGGAGCTACGTCCTGTTCCCGTACCAGCAGGTCAACGACCACCGGACGGAGCTCAAGACCTCGGATATCGCCGGTGTTCTCGACGGTGATCTCGACGAGCTGATCCGGACGTTTCTGCTCAAGTCCGCGAACGCCGTCAGCTGACCCGGTCGCGCGGCGACCCGACGGCTATTGCTTCGCGCCGGTGAAGCCGGTGCTGAACTTCACCTCGGCAGCGACGAGCAGCGCCTGGTCCGTGCCGTTGACCGTGCCGGCGAACAGGCACGCGCCCGAGTAGCCGATCGTCACGAGGCCGGCCGTCATCGCGTCCGCCTCCCACATCTCGGTTCCGCGGCCGGTCGACTCGAGATCGGCGTCGGCGAGCGAGTAGCCGAGCATCGCGCAGTTGATGCCGTTGGTGACGATGCCACCACCGAGGAACAGGCGGAACGAGTCGCCGGTCTCGCCGATCACGCCGAACGCTTCCTGCGTCTTGATGGTGACGTTGCCACCGCACACGAGATCGCACTCGGGGTTGCTGGTGCCTGTGCCGCAGGTCCCCGGTGCCGGCTGCGTCAACGCGGAGTCGCAGCTCGCGGCGGGCAAGTTGACGATCATCTGATGCTGCGCGGCGATGTTGCGCTGCTCGATCACGACCATGTTCGGCCACGCCTCGCTCGGGCAGACAATCTCCGGTCGGCTGCATGCGAGGTCGAACGTGTACGGCTTGCCCGCGTGGTTGATCGTGAACGATCCACCCTGGGCGCCGAGCTCGGCGTTGTAGACCGCGCCACCAATCTTCACCTCGACACCGATCTGATCGTCGTAGTCGAGAGACCACGTGCCGCGGACGTCGGGGGCCGGCGACGTGGAGCCCGCGGCGCAGCCGTCACCCTGGGCGCCCATGAGGAGCGGGAGGGGGAGAGCAAGCAAGGCGAGCTGTAGGGTCTTCATCATGGGACTTCCATTGTTCAAAGGCTGGACCACTGGCAAGTCGTGGAAGATCGTCGAGAGTCAGCGGGTTACGGCGTCTCGGGGTGTGGACAAACCCTGCATCAACGGCGGTTCACGCCGGCTTTCGCGGCGCTGGTGGAGACCCATCAGGGGCAGGTCTCGCACCCACGCCTCCGCCCACACCCGACCATCATACGACGAACGCTTAGTGGCTAGCGAGGTGCGCTGCCGCTGCCGGCTGCGCTGCCGCTGTCTGCTGCGCTGCCGCTGTTTGCTGCGCTGCCGCTGCCGGCTGCACTGTCGCTGCCGGCTGCACTGCCGCTGCCAGCGGCGGCGGAGTCTAGCTTTGCGAGCGCTTCCTTCGCCTTGGCGAGCGCATCGGGGTTCGCCTGGCCGGGGGGCAGCGACGCCCACAGCGCGATCGTCTGCTCGCGATAGGTGCGCTCGGCCGCCGGATCGCCCGCAGCTCTCGCGATCTCCGCGCGCTGCGCGAGGACGCGCGCCTTGCGTGGACCATACGCGAGTGCGATCGCCTTGTCGGTCCACGTCGCCGCCTCCGCGAGCTTGCCGCCCTTCAGATAGATCCAGCCGAGGCGCGCCGCCGGGTCGTATTCGGTGGGTAAGTCTCGCGCGGACTTCTCGAGCGCGGGCACCGCCTCGAGAGGGAGACCGAGGAACACGTGGACCTCGGCGAGGTGCCAGTTGTAGGTCATCGCCTGCTTCGGGCTCGTCGCCTTCGCGGCGGCGTCGGCGAGCATCATCCGCTGCTTGTGGGCGAGGTTGATGGCCTCGGGGTTGCGGCCGACGGTCTTGAGCAATTCGCGCAGGTAGACCATCGCGTCGGATCGGTCGTCGATCGACAGCTTGGCAGAGGCATCGTCGATCAGGTTCTGTAACCGCAGCATCGCCCGCTCGCGAAATCTGGCTGCCGCGCTCGGGTCAACCTTTGCGCCCCTGTCCGCGCATTCGATTCCGAGTCCGACGAAGTCCGTCGCGCTGGCCGAGGTCCCGGTCTTCTCGAGTGCGTCGTTCGCGAGCGTGAGGCACCCCCCGGTGTCGTTTCGCTTGTTCTTCGTGTGGAGCAGGGAGACGAGCGCATCGGGCCGCCGCACCCATGTCTCTGGAGCGCTGGCGAGCGCGGCGGTCAGCTCGCGATCGGCGATCTCCAGATCGTTCTTCGCGAGCGCACGTTCGGCGGCGAGCAGGTGCTGATCGGCGCCGGTGACCCCGCCGAGCGCCTTCGCACCCGCATCGAGAAACGCGTGAAACTGAGACAGGCTCGCACCGCCGACGAAGCGCGCGAGGATCGTCTCGTCCGCCGCGACGACGTAGAACGTTGGCCACGCCGACAGCGGCAGCTTCTCGACGACCCGCGCATTCACCTCGCGATCGGTATCGATCGCGACGAACACGAATCGCGACGCGTCAGCCTTGAACGACGGGTCCATGAACACCGTCGTTTGCATCGAGAGGCACGTGTGGCACCAGGGCGCCCAGAGATCGACGACGAGTGGAAGGTTCTTCATCTTCGCGCAGGCGAGCGCAGCCGGATAGTCGTCCTCGATCCACAGCAGCGGACCGTGGGCCTTCGCCTTCGTGCATGCCTCCTCGGTCTGTCCCCGGGGTGTGTCCTTCCCCTTGCAGGCAGATCCGAGCAGCGCAGCGATCACCATCAGCCGGTACATGCGCACCTGATAGCACGGCCTGATTCCCGAGGATGAGGTAAGGTCCGCGGCCATGTCGTCGCGCCCTCCCGAGCAGCCGGAGAAGACCCTCGATCGCATCATCGGCGAGCGGCGCGACAAGGCGAGCGCTCTGCGCGAGAGCGGGCACGATCCGTATCGCAATGACATCGGTCCTGCGATCTCGCTCGCCGATGTTCGCGCGCGCTACCTGCCCACCAAGCCGCCCGAGGCGCCGCCTCCGGCCAAGGACGCGCCGAAGGAACCCAAGGACGCCACGATCACTCCGATCGACGGCACGTCCGTGCGCGTCGCCGGTCGCGTGATGGCGAAGCGCGGGTTCGGCAAGACGGTGTTCGCTCCGATCCGCGACACCACGGGTGACCTCCAGCTCTATCTCAACGTCGATAGCCTCGACGCGGACGACTTCGCGAAGATCCTGCCGCAGCTCGACGCCGGTGACATCGTCGCCGCCGAGGGCCCCGCATTCTGGACCAAGCGCGGCGAGCTCTCGATCCTCGTGAAGCGGCTGTGGATCCTCACCAAGTCGCTGCGCCCGCTACCCGACAAGTGGCACGGCCTCACGGATGTCGAGCAGCGCTATCGCCAGCGCTACGTCGATCTCGCGGTCAGCCCCGACGTGCAGCAGACGTTCCGCAAGCGCTCGGCCATTGTCCGCGGCATCCGGCGCTTCCTCGACCAGCGTAACTTCCTCGAGGTCGAGACGCCGATGATGCACCCGATCATCGGCGGTGCTGCGGCCCGGCCGTTCGTGACGCACCACAACGCGCTCGACATGAAGCTGTTCATGCGGATCGCGCCGGAGCTGTATCTCAAGCGGCTCGTCGTCGGC
This sequence comes from Myxococcales bacterium, assembly GCA_031421915.1. Taxonomy (GTDB): domain Bacteria; phylum Myxococcota_A; class Polyangia; order Haliangiales; family Haliangiaceae; genus JABFXX01. The sequence goes on from JANOPP010000685.1 coordinate 6,970, forward strand.
GGCTTCGATCGCGTCTACGAGATCAATCGCAACTTTCGCAACGAGGGGCTTTCGCGCCAGCACAACCCCGAGTTCACGATGCTCGAGTTCTATCAGGCGTACGCGACGTTCACCGATCTGATGAACCTCACCGAGGAGATGATCGGCGAGCTCGCGCTCGAGGTGAACGGCGGTACGAAGGTCACGTGGGACGGCGTCGAGATCGATCTCGCGCCGGGCTGGCGTCGCCTCTCGATCCGCGACGCCGTACGCGAGCTCGGCGGGATCGCCGAGGCCGATCAGGTGTTCGCCGATCCCGTCACGGCGACGCTGGTGTCGCTCGCGAATGGGGTGCCCGCTGCGGATCTCGCGCGTGTGCTGCTCGGCGGCGTTCCGGCCGATCAGGCATCGGAGACGGCGCACCCCGAGGCGACCGCGGGCCTCAAGAACGCGGACAAGCGGCGCGACGTGGCACAGGCGATCGTCGCGCGCTACGACTCTGACGAGCAGCGGCGCGTGACCGCGGGCCATATCGGCTACCTCCTGTTCGAGAAGACGGCCGAGTCCAAGCTCGTGCAGCCGACGTTCCTCACCCAGTTCCCGCTCGCCGTGTCGCCGCTCGCGCGCAAAAACGACAAGGACGGGGCATTTTGTGATCGGTTCGAGCTGTTCGTGAATGGCAAGGAGATCGCGAACGGCTTCTCCGAGCTCAATGACCCCGATGATCAACGCTCACGCTTCCAGGCCCAACTCCGCGCAAAGGCGGTCGGCGCGGACGAGACCATGGACTACGACGAGGACTACTGCCGCGCGCTCGAGGTCGGTCTTCCACCGACGGCGGGCGAGGGCATCGGTATCGATCGCCTCGCCATGCTCCTCACCGGCGCAGCCTCGATCCGCGACGTCATCCTGTTCCCCCTGATGCGGCCGGAGTAGCCACACCCACCCATGTCCGTCGGTCGCCCGAATCCCAAGCGAACCCGCGCGATCGTCGAGCTCGCGCTCGGCGTTCTGCTCGTGCTCGCCGGGGTGATCATCACGTTCGTCACGTACACCGCCGCAGCAGAGTCCAGGGGCGGCGGTAGCTACGTGGTGATGTACGGTCCGATCATCAGCGGTCTGCTCGCGCTGGTGCGCGGCACGATCGATCTGTTCTACGTCGAGGGTTTCGGAGGCCGGAAGCGAACCGCGCGCGAGGTGGTCGTGCTCGAGCTCGTGGTTGGCGGCGTGCTCACCGTGCTCGCCGTCGTCGTTGCGATGACCACGTACGGCGGCACCTCGTGGGGCACGGGCCTCTACGGTGTCGTCGGCCTCGGCCTCACGATCGGCCTCGTGCTCCTCGCACTCGCCGCCGCCTCGCTCGCGCCGACCACCAGCACACTCGCCGCGCTCGGCGTGATCACGGCCGGGCTCGCCCTGATCATCACCGTGCTGTTCGGCTCCGACGCCTCGCAGTCGCTCTCCGCCGTCGGGATGCTACGCAGTCACGCGGCGTTCGTCGTCGGGTTCGCGCTCGTGTGCGAGGGCAACGTGCGCTACCTGGCATCGCGCCCCGACCCGATCCAGCGGACCGCGACCAAGCCGCTACTCACCCACGATCAGCGCCGTACTCGCATGATCATCCAGCTCGGGATCGGCATCACGCTGATCACCGCGGGTGTCGTGATCACATTCTTGACCTACCGGACCGCCGAGGGCGGAGGCCGTTATGTCGTGATGTACGGGCCGATCGTCGCCGGCATGCTCGTGATCCTTCGCGCGCTGATGGGCGACTTCAAGTCGTTCGTGGCGTGGCGGTACCTTCTCGTCTTCGAGACCAAGGTCACCCGCAGGACGCGGGTGACCGCCATGCTCGGCGTCGTGTTCGTCGCCTACGCTGCGCTCAGCTGGAACCGCTACCTCGGGCCGGTCTCGTTGCCAAAGTCGCCGCAGCTGATCTTCGCGCTCGCCTGCTTCCTCGGAATCGTCGTCGCGTGGGGCATCCTGCGGCACTCGAAGATCGCGTTCAGCCTGTTCTGCATGGGCGTCACCGTGATGCTCGCGGGCACTCTCGTGAGCGACATCCTGCGCCCGGTCGCGCAGGGCACGTTCCTGACCATCGAGGACGATTCGGGAGCTCAGCTCCGCCAGATCCTCGGGATCGCGAGCCTGGTCGGTGGCGTGCTCGCGGCGCTCGCACTGTTTTTCGGCACGCTGCGCGCGTTCTTCACGTTCTACACGACGGTCCCGATCGGCGGCGTGTGGATCGGAACCGCAGCACTCGTCTGCGTGCTGTCCGTGATGTCAGGCTTCGAGACCGACCTGCGCGAGAAGATCCTCGGCTCCAACGCGCACATCATGGTCACCACCGAAGACGAGTCGGGCTTCACCGACTACCGCGCGCTGGCTGGCAAGATCGTCAAGACGCCCGGTGTGGTCGCGGCCTCGCCGTTCCTGGTGAGCGAGGTCGTCATCGCGGCCAACAGCAACTACGCCAACGTCGTGATCAAGGGCATCGACCCGGCCTCGGTCGGCGACGTCACCGAGCTCGACGACGACGTCGACGACGCCCGCGCGATCGAGCG
>JANOPP010000686.1:0-2595 GCA_031421915.1 Myxococcales bacterium
GCAGGCCCGAGCAACAGTCGACCGAGTTCGTGCACGTGCCGCCCTGGGCGACGCACGTGCCGCCACACACCAGGTTCCCCATCGCGTTGGGCGTGCAGGGTAGCCCGCAGCAATCGGTGCTCGTCGCACACGCCATGCCGACCTGGGCCTGCGGGTTGGTGCAGTCCACGGCGACGCCGCAGCGCGGGATGCCGAGGTTGTCCTGATGGCAGGTGTCGAACTGGTTGACGTTGCCGGCGCAGCAGTTCGCCGTGGCGCTGCACGAGTCGGTGCTGAGGCGGCAGATCATACCGGCTGCCGCGCACGAGTTTCCGTTGTCGCACCGACCGAACGCAAAGCCCGGCTCCTTCCGGCACATGACGTCGGTCGTTGCACCGTCGGGGTTCCCGGCCGATCCACAACAGTCGCTGTCCGCACCGCAGACCTCGCCCGTTGGCTTGCAGCCGCTCGGAGGCTGGCACACCAGTACGCCGGTCGGCCCGTAGGGGAAGCACGCACGGCTGCAGCACTCGCCGCCGCACACCGGCAGCGGGCCGCCCATGTACGCCGCGCCCTCGCCGCAGACCTCGCCCGCGCTGGTGCAACCGCCGCCGCCGCTCGACGGCACGACGATGCACGTGCCGAGCGCGGCACCGCCCGCGATGCTGCACGCGCCACCGCAGCACTCGGGATCATTCGTGCAGGTATCGCCGACCTGCGTGCAATACGACGGCGCGTTGTCGCACGTGCCGTTCTTGCAGAAGCTCGAGCAACACTCGTCGTTGCCGCCGCACGTATTGCCCGACGTCTTGCACGTCGGGTTGAGTGGGGCGCAGGTGCCGCCGAGACAGATGCCGCCGCAGCACTCGCCGTCGGCGCCGCACGCGCCGTTATCGGACGTGCACTGACTCCCCGAGCAGCGGAAGTTGATGCACGAGAACGAGCAGCAGTCAGGGCCGGAGAGGCATTGCGCATCGGCGGCGAGACACTGTCCCGGCACGCGCGCGCACTGCATGGTGAGGTCGTCGCAGTTGCCGGTGCAACAGTCGCCATCCGCGGCGCAGGTGGCCCCGGTTCCGACGCATGTGGGGGGCGGATTGGTGGCGTCGCCGTTGGCGTCGGGCGTGGCTCCGTTATCGTCCCCACAGGCGACGAACACCAGGATCACCAATGGGAGGAACGACTGTCTCATCCCGCCATTTTACATTCAGACCGTGGCCCGGCCCCAGCAATTTCAGCCGCCTACATCGGGGCCCGATGACATCAGGTCGCCCGAAAGTGATCGTGATCGTGATCGTGAATGGCGGAAGCGCATGCGGAATCGAACCTGGGTGAGCACCAATCCCGACGAGCACTTGCCCTCGTGTCGCCCAGTTAGGTTCCGATGCGTGCCGGGTAGTCGGCGGTGATTCCGTCCTACTTATTGCGAGGTTGAGGATACCGTGATCAAGAACCTGACCCGTACCTGCGAAGGTCCGATCCAGTGACTGGTCGCAGAGCTGACGGAGTAACGAGCTCGTCGACGTACGGCGTCACGCCGACGCGGGCTTCACGCGTCCGTCCTCCATCTCGTAGAGGACGTCGAAGACGTCGAGCGCGCGATGGTCGTGCGTCACGACGAGCACGGCCGCACCCCGCTCGTGCGCGACCTTGCGAAAGAGCTCCATCACACTCCGGCTGCGCTTGCTGTCGAGTGCTGCCGTCGGCTCGTCCGCGAGAATGAGGGACGGCTCGTTGGCGAGGGCTCTCGCGATCGCGACCCGCTGTTGCTCGCCGCCACTCAACATCTCCGGATACGAGCGCTCGCGGTTGTCGACCTCGAGGTAACGCAGGAGGTCGCGGGCACGCCGGCGTCCATCGGTCTTGCCGCCAAGCTCGCACGCGATCTCCACGTTCTCCCGCGCGTTGAGAAACGACGTCAGGTTCGCTTTCTGGAACACGAACCCGAGGTGCTGTCGGCGGAGCTGCGCGAGGTCGGCGAGCGGCTCGCCGTCCTTGATGACGAGGCGCCCTTCGAAGAACACTTCGCCACGCTCGGCGGGCGAGACGAACCCGAGCGCCTTGATGAGCGTCGACTTGCCCGAGCCACTCGGTCCGAGCAGCGCGGCGACGGTGCCACGCGCGAGCGCGAGGCTGACGTCGTCGAGCGCGACGACGGCCGCCGAACCGGTTCCGTAGGTCTTCGTCAACGAGACCGCTCGAACGGCATCGGTCACCGTCAGCCCTCCAACGCGTTCGCGGGATCGATTCGCATGACGTGACGGAGCCCGAGCATGCTCGCGAGCGTAACCATCACCATCGTGGCAACCGGCGCGATGATCGCGATCGTGTCGGTGATGACCACGCGCCGCGGGAACTGCGGATATGTGAGCTGCCCGATCACGAAGGCAAGGCCATAACCGATGACGCCCAGGATCCAGGCCTGTTGCAGCACGAGGCCTGCCAGGCGTCTGCGCGGCGCGCCCATCAGCTTCAAGACCGCGAGGTCGTGCGTCTTCTCGAGGGTGAGGTTGTACATGATCATCATCACGATCACCGCGGCGGTGACGGTGAGGATCACGGTGAACAGCCCGATCTGCATGCGGGCACGCTGGACCACACCGCCGAGGAGCAGCA
>JANOPP010000687.1:0-10832 GCA_031421915.1 Myxococcales bacterium
CGATGCGCGCACCGACATCTGGTCGCTCGGCGTCACGCTCTACCAGATGATCACCGGGCGACTGCCGTTTCCGAGCGCGCAGATCGGTGAGCTCGCCGTGATGATCACGACCCAGGCGCCTGCGCCGATCGACGTGGCTCCGGGGCTGCGTGCCGTGATCATGCGCTGCCTCGAGAAGGAGAGAGCCGCGCGGTTCGGCGATGTCGCGACGCTTGCCACGGCGCTCGCGCCGTTTGGTGGACCGAATACGCAGGAATACGCGGCCCTGGTTCGCTCGACGATCGCACCGGGCGTGGCGACGACGACGCTGTCATCCAATGCGCCGCAGCGACCGCGTGCCCTCCTCCTCGTACCGCTCGCGGTTCTGCTCGTCGGGGGCGCGGTCACGGCCAGCTACCTGCTCGTGAGCGGTGCCGCGAAGGACACGTCGAAGCCCGCAACGCCCAGCGCCAGCGCCAGCGCGGTGGACACCCGCCCCGCCCCGACCAAGCCCGCAATGCCCCAGGCCGCTGCGACTGCCGCCACACCGCCCGCCACCCCACCACAGGTCGATACGCTGCTCGCGGAGTATGCGAAGGGGCTGGCGAACACAGAGCAACATATCGAACAGTCCGCGGACGACCCCGCCCTGCTCCAGAACCTGTACTCGGGCGCCGCGGGCATGGCGTGCGCGGTGAAGGACACCAACAAGGCGAAAAAGTACCTCGCGAAGGTGACCGACAAGGAGACGCAGAAGGCCGTACGCGAGACCTGTGCGGCGCACGGCATCTCGCTCTGACGTAGGTGGTAGCGTCGGAACCACGGGAGACGAGCCATGCCCAAGTTCGATCACATCCTCGCGACCATCGGACGAACGCCCGTCGTCCGGATCTCCAGGCTCGCCCCCGCGCACGTCAACCTGTACGTGAAGCTCGAGGCGTTCAATCCGATGGGCTCGGTGAAGGACCGCCTCGCCCTCGGCGTGATCGAAGAGGCCGAGCGCAGCGGCGCGCTCACGCCCGGGCAGACCGTGATCGAGGCGACCAGTGGCAACACCGGCATCGGGCTCGCGATGGTGTGCGCGCAGAAGGGATATCCGCTCGTCATCGTGATGGGTGAGAACTTCAGCGTCGAGCGGCGCCGCATGATGCGGTTTCTCGGCGCGCGCGTCGTGCTCACGCCGGCAGCACTGCGTGGCACGGGCATGCTCGGCAAGGCCACCGAGCTCGCCAAGGCGCATGGATGGTTCATGCCTCGCCAGTTCGAGAACGAGGCGAATCCGGACACGCACTCGCGCACCACGGCCGTCGAGATCCTCGAGGACTTCGAGGGTGAGCGACTCGACTACTGGGTGACGGGGTACGGGACCGGCGGAACGTTGAAGGGCGTCGCCCGCGTGCTCAAGGAGCGCCGGCCCGAAACGAAGATCATCCTGTGCGAGCCCGACAACTCGCAGGTGCTCGCGAGCGGCATCCCGCAGCCGCGCGCGGCGGACGGATCACCGCTCGGCAGTCACCCCATGTCGCGACCACATCCCGTGCAGGGCATCGGTCCGGACTTCATTCCGAAGCTCACGGACGACGCCGTCGCGGCAAAGCTCATCGACCAGCTCGTGCCGGTGAACGGCGGCGACGCCATGCGCTACTCGCGCGAGCTCGCGCGGCAGGAGGGCATCTTCTGCGGCATCTCGAGCGGTGCGGCGTTCGCAGCGGCGCTCACGATCTGCAAGGACGCTCCGGCGGGGGCGACGATCCTCGTGATGCTTCCGGATACAGGCGAGCGCTACCTGAGCACGCCGCTGTTCGCCGAGATCGGTGCGGAGATGACCGCCGAAGAGGTCGCGATCGCCGAGTCCTCGCCGAACTTCCGGTTCGACGTTGCGCCTCCGCCGGCGCCACCAGCACAGGCCGTGCAGCCCACGCCTGCCGATGTCGAGTTCGTGACGGCCGCACTCGCGGACGCGAGTCAGCCGGTCGTGCTGTTCTCCCTCGAGTGGTGCGAGTTCTGCTGGGCGGTACGCCGGATGTTTGCCCGCCACCGGATCCCGTACCGCTCGATCGACCTCGACTCGGTCCCGTATCAACCGGAGAACCGCGGCGGAAAGATCCGTGCGGCGCTCACGGCGAGGACGTCGGTGCCGACGATCCCGCAGGTCTTCGTCGGTGGACAGCTGATCGGCGGCGCGACCGAGACGTTCGACGCGTACCGTTCGGGGACGCTGCAGGCTCTGCTCGCGAAGTGCGACGTGACGTACGACACCGCGTTGAAGCTGGATCCCTACTCGTTCCTGCCGACCTGGCTGCATCCGCGCTGATCAAAGTCGGCGCGATCGATGCCCCGTTCCCGCTCGTGCCTCAGTCGCCGACGAGCACGAACAGTGCCCCGCCTGCGACCAGCACGACCGGCACGCCGAACACAGCCTTGCAGCCGGGAAACTCACAGGTCGCGAGACCGTAGATGAGGCCGCCGGCTGCTGCGGCTGCGATCCCGACGACGACACCTGACATCAGCATCGAGCTGCTCCGATCCTCGCCCTCGACCTTGGGCGTGCGGCGCGCCGGGATGTGATCCGTCACGGTGAATCGCTCGCCGAGCAGCAAGGCGAGCGTGCAGTCCACGTCGCGACTGGGATCTCCGCCCTTGCACGTCGCGATCACTTGCTCGACCAGGAACACCTGCCCCGCCGAGGCGGTCGTCAGCACCTGCTCCTTGCGGATCGCGACGGCGCCGACGGTGGCCTGCCCCGTGGACTGGAGCGCCTGGACCTGTGCGTAGAGCTCCGCACCGGTCACCGTCGGTTTGCTGTGGCCACACGCGGACGTGATCGCGACCACCACCAGCAGCGCAAGAAATGCAGAGCCCACGGGGTGCCGCGCCACGTGGAGCTCCACCGCTCCAGTCGTCGCACCGAGCTTGCAGGGGGACCTCACCGCCCTCCGGCGGCGTTATAGAGCGCGACCAGCGCCTGCGGTTCGTCCCACGCGATCCGCCGTCCCGCGCGCAGCGAGCGCCGCATCAACCGCCGCATCTGCACCATGACGGTCTCGTCGAAGCTCTTCGGATCGCGCTTCATGACCTCGCCGAGGCGCCCCCGGATCACCGGCGGATCGCTGACGACCGGGCAGATCCGATACCGCTGGGTCGCGCCGATCGCAGACGCCGGAAGGTCCTGCGCCCGACCGGCCTTCTGCTCGAAGAACGCGAGCGGCGTGCGGTACGCGTTCGTGCCCAGGATCGGGACGTCCTCCGCGACTTGCTCCTGATCGTCACGCGTCTCCCAGTTGGTGGCGAGCGGCGTCAGCTGCGCGAGGTTGTACGCGCGCACGTGCTGATTGCCGGCGCGCACGAGGTTCACGAGCAGCTCGCCGAGCGATGCGTGGCCGATGGTCGCCGCCCGCTTGGGCAGCCCGCCCCACACGCCGTCCGCGCCGGCGAGGATCGCCTCGATCAGCGACGCATTCTCGAAGCCGCCGCCAGCATGCATGTGCACGAGGATCTTCTGGGTCGGGAGGTACGACCGCGCGATCTCGACGTACGCGCCGACCTGGAACGGGAAGTACGTGCCGCGATCGTCCTCGAACGAGAGCCCGTCGACACCGGAGTCGCGGATCACCTCGAGGACGTCACAGGTCTGCGCCAGGTTCGAGTGGAACGCATCGCAGCCGTCGACGATGTTGACCAAGATCTGCGGCGGCCTGCCGTCGAACCGATACATGTTCGCCTGCAGCCACGCGATCGACCTGGGCAGCCAGTCCACGAGCTGCTCGAACGAGTACGGCGCGCCCTCGGCGAGGTCCGCGAGGTAGATCTCGACGAGCGTGTTCGGCACCTGGTAGGTGACGAGCTTCTGCATCGACCGCGATGGCTGGAACCCATTGCCGCCGTCCTTGCCGAGGTCGGTGAACGCCCAGCCACCACGCAGCGCCTCGTGATCGAACTTCTGGAGGTGCGCCATGAAGTCGTCGTCGACCTCGAGCTCGTCCGGATCGGCGTAGTCGAGCGTGCCGAGCAGGATGTTCTTGAACCCGAACTCGCGCAGGAGTGGCAGCAGGTTGATCTTGTCGGTCAGTGTCTGGCCGACGCGTCCCCCGGCCGGGGTCTCACGCAGCGACAGATCGATCAGAAACGGCTGAATCGTCCGGATCCGCTCCAGCTTGTCCTGCGCACGCGCCATCGCCGCACGCGCCCCCTCCACCATGCTCATGCACGGACTCTATCAGAGCGCCGGCTGCATCGTTCCGGTCTAAGGGTTGTCCCGGAACTGGTCGAGCTTGAGGTTGTGCAGGAAGGAGACGGCGCGGAGTGTGTCATCGAGGTGGTGCCCGCGCCGACGGTGATCGCGGAGCACGCGCCATGTCTTGAGCCTGGCGACAGCGTGCTCGACGCGGGCCCGACGTCGACGATGACGACGCCACGCACGGTTGCGCATGATGCGGTTCTTGTGAAACACGGGCGTGACGAGCTCGGGGACGCCGCGATAGCCGCCATCGGCGAGCACCCGCTTGTGATGCTTACAGAGATGCTCGACGCGTGAGCCGCGGTAGTGGACTGGATCGTTGCGATTCCCTGGTCCTCCCGCACAGGTCGCGACGACACGAAGATCTCGTCGTCGAATCAAGACTTGCGCGTTGCACGAGTATCGGTAGTTCTTGGACTTCGCGGCACACGTGTGATCGCGGGTCGGAATCAGCGTGCCGTCGACGACCCACGAGACGCGTCGGTCGTTCGGCGATGGTTCGGGGAGCGCGGCGAGCATCGGCGCGAGCATCGCGACGATTCGATGGACCGTTGACGACGACAGCTGCGCACACGCTGCGAGCTCGCGGAAGGTGAGGTTGGTGTGCAGCGCGACGCAGGTGAGGAGGACGCGCCGACGCAGCGAGCACGACCACGGTCGCCCGCGTCGGTGGGACCTCATGTGATCGAGGCGTGCCACGATCGCATCGAGTTGTTGTCGAGTCATCGCTGCGAGCACGAGCATGTGCGAGGCCATCATCGTCGGATGCTCGCTGTCAGACGGACCGCGTAGGATCGTTGAGTGGTGTCGTCGTCGAGACTAGCGTCGTCGTCGTCGCGAACGCGAGGACCGAACCAGTCCACACCGTGGGCGCGCCGTCCCGAGGACGGGCTCAGCGTGCTGCGACTCGCGCTCGACATCCACGATCCCGTGCAGCGCCGCCGCGTCGAGACGATGTTCTCGGGGGCATATCAGGTCCGTCGCGCGCTCCAGCGATCTGCGCGGGACAAGGCGCGGGCGTACTGGGCCGCACCGCACGAACGCGCGAACGATCCAGCGGCGGTGCGCGACCGTCTCGGGCTCTCGCGGACCGCGTTCGAACACGCGGCGTACGCGCACCTCGACGCAGCGCCGCATTTGCGTCGGTCCGTGACCAAGGCGCTCGCGATGCATCTCGCCGACGCGGTGTGGTCCGCGACCGAGCGGCACTTGTTCCGCGATGCGCGCGGCCATCGGCACGGCGCGTCGCACGTCGGACGCTGGTTCGAATTCGGGCGACTGCCCGGCAGAGCGCGATCTCACACCACGGCGCGCAAGTGGGAGACGTTTCGCGTCCACGGCACGCTCGCCGGTCACCGCGCTGCGTATCGCGACGCCGGAGACTTCGTCCAGCCACGTCGCCTGCGGCCGGTGACCAGTGACGCATGGTGGACCTATGACGGCCCGCTCGCGATCGTGTTCAGCGGCCTCGCGGAGGGTGCGCTCGTCCTGCCGGTGCGGTTGCCCACAGCGCCGTCGAACCAGCCGATCCTCGACCATCACCTGGCCGATCCGAGCCGCTGGCACAAGGTCGACCTGGTCCGGACACGGGATCCTTCCGTGCCGGGTGGCTGGCGTTACGAGGCCCACCTGATGGTGCTCACCGTGCCGTACACGTCGCCAGCGACCGTCGAGCGGCGCGCCACCATCGCGATCGACGCCGCCGATCGCGTCGCCGGTCTCGACGTCAACGTCAGCAACCTCACCATCGCATCGCGCGAAGCAGCGACGGCGATGAGGCTCGGTCGCGTCGAGCGCGACACGCCCCAGCGCCAGCGTGCACAGCGCCGGGCACGTGCTGAACGTCGTCGTCAGCGCGCGCTCGATCGATCCCGTCGCGCGATGAACCGCGCGCAGTACCAACTCTCGAAACGACAGCAGAAGCGCGCGCAACGCCGTGCCGCCGCCGGGCTGCCTGCCGTGGATGTTGTCCCGAGCGGCCCGCGAAACGCACGAAGGGATGGTGTCCCGCTGCAGCGCTACCGCCGCGATCAACTATCGCGCGGGTATCACCGACGGCGTGCTGCACAGGTCGCGGATGCTGCTGCCAACGCGCAGGCCCGGCGCGATCACGCACGGCAGATCGCCGCCGATGTGATTCGCACGCATGGCTATCAGATCGTCGTCGAGGACGCGTGCATCGCCGCGTGGTCGCAATCGTGGGGTCGCGCCGTCGCGTCGTTCACCCCGGGACTGCTCGTCGCGGCGATCGATCGCGAGGCTCGCGCGGTAGCCCAGATCGCGGGGAGCCGTGACCGCGGTGTCCGTCGCGTAGCCACGCGGACCACCGCGATGTCGCAACACTGTCCGTGCGGAGCACGCGTGCGTAAGACGCTCGCCGATCGCGTCCACGTCTGTCCGGCGTGCGGACTCCGCGCGGATCGTGACGCCGTCGCCGCAGTCCTCGCCTCGTTCGTGATCACGCCCGAGGACGGATCCTCGTCCGCAGTCGTCGACTACGACGCGACGCGCACCGCGCTCGCGCAGATCACCCAATTGCTCCATCGATCCGATCCGTATCAGGGGTGGCAAGGTACCCCGTCCGAGTCAACCGACCTCTCGGCGCGCGAGGGACCCTTCCTCGCGTGGTCGACGTCCACACCCGACTCCGTCGCGGTGGCTCGGCGAATCAGCGGCACGGCCGCGGGTCCTACCCTGAATGAGCCTGGCATCTGCCAGACCACGTCAGAGCGGGCCCGATGGCGAACCGTCATGTCCCCGAGAAATGGGCCCACGGGGCTCGTTCATTACGGGACAACCCTTAGGATGCAGCCCCATGAAGTGGACGAAGGGTACGACGAACGACAACGTGGTCGATGTCCGCGGGCGCAAGTCCAAGGCGCCGGTCATCGCCGGTGGCAGTGCAGCAATCGCCATCGTCGCGTTGCTCGTGTCGCGGCTCCTCGGCATCGACGTCACCGGTCTGCTCGGTGGAGGTGGCGGCGGCGGAGGCACGACCGCGCAGCAAGGATCGGCCGAGCCGCCCGCCGGGCCCGATCCGGACGCCGAGCTCGTCGACTTCATCAAGTTCGCGATGAAGGATATCCAGGACACCTTCGACAGGATGTACAAGGCCGAGAGCAAGCAGTACCAGTTCGCGAAGCTCTACATCTTCACCGACTCGATCGACACCGCGTGCGGTCGTTCGTCGTCGGCGATCGGTCCGTTCTACTGCCCAGGCGACGCGAACGCCTACATCGACCTCTCGTTCTATCGCGATCTCAAGGCGCGGTTCGGCGCCCCCGGCGACTTCGCCCAGGTCTATGTCCTCGCGCACGAGATCGGGCACCACCTCCAGAACCTGATCCGCGTCGAGGGCAACGAGCCGCGCCCCCGAGCAGGCCAGAGCAAGAACGACTACTCGGTGCGGATCGAGCTCCAGGCCGACTGCTTTGCCGGGATCTGGGCGAAGAGCGCGCAGGGCAAGAAGCTCCTGGACGCCGGCGATCTCGAAGAGGCGATCACCGCGGCCGCCGCGATCGGCGATGACCGGCTGCAGAAGCAGGCGGGTGTCGAGGTGAACCCCGAGTCGTTCACGCACGGAACATCGGCACAGCGCGTCGCCTGGTTCCGCCGCGGCTTCGACAGCGGTCAGTTCGCCGCGTGCGACACGTTCTCCTCGCGCCTCTGACTCGTTGCGACGCGACGCCACGATTGTCCTTCGCGGTGACGGCAGCGCGGTAGGTCTCTGTCGCGCCCGCGGATGGTCCGATAGTAACTACTCCGGGCCGAGCAACGCGAGTGCCTTGACGACCGCGTGGTGGCGCCGCGTGATCGGCCCCGTGAGACCGGAGCGCAGCCGGGCGCGCCCCGCGGCGCCGGCACGCTTGGCGCCGAGCAGACCGATGCCGAGTGCAGCGTTGAGCTGAACGTTCTGTGCCTCGCCATCGAACGCGGCGAACAGGAGCTGCGGCGCATTCGGGAGGGCGCAGATCAGCTCGGCGACGCGCATCCCGTGCGTCTCGTCGCTGGTGTCGAGGCCGGCGACGAGTGCCGCCTCGACCTTGGCACCACGCGGAGCGAGGACGGCCTTGCACGCCGCGTGAACGGCGACCGGGCCGCAGAGCGCCGCGACGAGGTGGGAGGCCGTTGCGATCACGACGTCATCACCAAGCTTGTCGATCGCTTGCGCGGCGGCGACGCGGACCTGGGGATCGTCGTCGCGGAGCAGCGCACCGATCGTGAGTGCGAGGTCGGCGGATGCACCGACGGTGCCGAGCGCGGTCGCGGCGTTCGCACGCACGATCGGCCGGCCATCCTGGAGGAACGGCAGGAGCTGACGCACCGTGAGCCCACCCGTGAAGGCCGTGGCCGGAAGGAGCGTGGTCTCGAACCCGGCGACGGCCGGAGGCGTCGGGACGGCGGGCGCTCCGTCGATCGTGCGGAGCGTGGCGGCGGCAAGCTCGCGCGTGCTCGGTGAAAGGTCCCCGCGCGCAGCTTCGAGCACGGCCCTGCCCGCGCCGAGGCGCTCCGCGCCGAGCATCGCAAGACCCCGCGCGGCGTTGATCTGGCAGGGCGCGCGCGCGAAGGCGTCGCACAGGAGAGCGAGGCCACCAGGGCGCACGGTGATCAGCTCGCAGATCCGGTGCGCGTGGGGAGCGTCGGTGGTGTCGAGACCGCGCGCGAGTGCGGCGTCGATCGCGCCCGTCGCACGCGAGCGCAGCATCCCCGCGATGATCGTCGCGAGACCATCGTCGCGGAGTGCACGAACGAGATCGTCAGCGGCCGCGGCGACAGCGGCATCACCGAGCCGTTCGAGGGAGCGAGCGGCGGCGAGTCGGACCTCGGGGGCGGAGTCGCGCAGGGCGACCGCGAGGGGCGCCGCAGCGTCGGTCGACGCCAGCGTACCGAGGGCGGCAGCGACATTCGCGCGCACGGCAAGGCGTCCGTCGTTGAGGTGAGCCGCCAGCCCGAACACGCCAAGCGCCGAGAGGGCTGCCTTCGCGGCAGCAAGCTCTGCCTCGGTGAGCTGACGGGTGTCGAAGTTGGTGACCGTGATCGGCGGCGGCGCGAGATCGGGGCGGGGATCGATCGCCGCGAGCGCCTTCGCAACAGCGGCGCGGAGGCGTGCATTGCGCGAGGTCGGGGTGGCGGCGAGCGCCGACAGTGCGACCCGCGCGCGCGGGTTGCCCAGCGCGGCGAGTCCGCTGGCCGCGTGAATGCGGACGTCGACCGAGGTGAAGGACAGTGCCTCGGCGAGGAGCTGAGGGCCGCGACCCAGTCGCGCGATCAGCGACGCGACGCGCGCACCGAGGCGCTCGCTCGGAGTATCGAGGCCATCGACGAGCGCAGGCGCGGCGGCCTCACCCAGCCCGGCGAGTGACGTCTCCGCCGCGGCGTTGACGGCGGGCTCGACGTCCTCGAGGGCAGCGACGAGTGCAGGAACCGCGGCGACCGTGACGCTCGCGTTCGCTCCGAGCGTACCGAGCACGGTGGCGACCTCGACACGCACCTGTGCATCGACGTCGGTCATGCGCGAGACGAGCGCATTGATCGTCTCGAGGCCGGCGGATCCCTTGAGCGCGAGCACGCGGACGGCATTCAGCCGGGCGTGGGCCACCGGTGCATCGAGCAATCGAAGCAGCTCGTCGCGGGGCGCGATGGCGGCGGCCGACTTCAGCTCCGCAGGGGCCATCACACGTTGCTCGAGCTCGGGCACCAGCGGCGGCGCCGGATCAGACGTCTTGCGGCGCGTCGATTCGGCGGCGATACAGCGGACCTTGAGCGCCCCGAGCGCAGAGCGCGTCGCCGCCCGCACGTCGGAGATGTCGTCGGTGCGCTCGACTTCCTGGAGTACCTCGAACGAGGACGACTGCTCGATGACACCGAGGAGCGCGATGCCGCGAACGGCGTGGAGTCGGACCAGCGTGCGCTTGTCGCGTGCCGCGGCCTGGAGGAGATGGAGACCACGAACGTGCGTGCGCTGGCAGGCGGTGATCATCGCGTCGGCGGCGGCCATGCTCGACGTGTCGAGCACGCTGATCAGATCGGCATCGGCGTGACCGATCAGCGCCGCGAACATGCGGGCGACCGCATCGACGACCTCGGCCCGGGCCTCTGCAAGCGCGGCTGCGATCGCGGACAGGTGCTCGCGCTGAGCGGCCCCGAGCTGGACGAGCGCCTCGGCGGCCGCGCGCGCGACCCGAACATCGGCATCGCGCAGGAACAGGACGACCTCGCGGCCGGTGTGACCAATGGCGGCGAGACCGAGCAGCGCATTCGCGCGAACGACACCGCGACCGTCCCGCAGGCGCGCGATCAGATCAGCGGCGGCGAGCTCACCCTTGGCAGCGACGAGCTGGGGATAGGTCAGCTCCGAATCCTCGAACGACAACCGTTGCGACATGGGGTGCCTAGCGTAGTCCGTCAGAGGCGTTCGAGGTATGCGGTGAGCGGCACGGAGATGCCCGCGGAGAAGCCCCAGCGGACCTGCGTCCCGCGGTCCATCTCGGGTGGATACAGCATCAGCATGCCCGGTGAGATGTACGCCTCGACGAGATCGCCGATGTCCAACGCGAAGAAGATCGGGTGGACCATGATCGCGTTCGACTCCGCGGAGTCGAGCGCTGCTCGGTAG
>JANOPP010000688.1:0-6600 GCA_031421915.1 Myxococcales bacterium
CGTCCAGGTCGCCTTTTCCCACGTCGTCCAGGTCGCCTTTTCCCACGCCGCCGTTTCCGAGCCGCGTGACCGGCAACCGGACACTCCCGGAAATGGCGTCCAGGTCGCCTTTTCCGCTCCCGCTCCCCGAAATGGCGTCCAGGTCGCCTTTTCCGAGCTTCCTCGAAATGGCGTCCACGTCGCCGTTTCCGAGCCGCGCGACCGGCAACCGGACACTCCCCGAAATGGCGTCCAGGTCGCCGTTTCCCAGGTCGCCGTTTCCGAGCACGCCGTGCGGCGCCCTCGTCATGGCCGTGCCTCCGACGACGACGACGCCCCCGTCATCAGTGTCCCCAGCTCCGCACGCGCATTCGATGTGCGCAACGCGGCGCCCGCGCGCTCGCCCACGATCTTCCCGCGCAGCAAGACGACGACGCGGTGGCAGAGCGCGAGGAGCTCATCGAGATCGGCGGAGATCACGAGCACGCCGGCGCCGCGCTGGGCGGCGGTGCGCAGCTGATCATGGATGCGGGCGACCGCGCCGAGATCGACGCCGCGGGTCGGCTGTGCCGCTACCACCGCGGTCAAGGCGGGGCGCGACAGCTCGCGACCGACGACGACCTTTTGCTGGTTGCCGCCCGAGAGGGAGCGCACGATCGCATCGGGGTCAGCGGGGCGAACGTCGAGCTCGGCGATCCGCTCGCGGGCGTTGGACTGCACGCGCGCGCGATCGATCCGCCAGCGGCCCGTGAGGTCGGCGCGCCCGAGCGCGAGGTTGTCGGCGACCGTGGCGTCGAGGAGGAGACCACCGTGGTGGCGATCCTCGGGGATGTGCGCGAGGCCCGCCGCGAGGCGTGCAGCGGTCGAGGCGCGCGTGACATCGCGGCCGCCGAGCTCGATGCCGCCGCGGATGCCCGAGGTCACACCCGCGATCGTGAGGGCGAGCTCGCGTTGACCGTTGCCGTCGACGCCCGCGACGCCGACGATCTCGCCGGCCTTCACCGAGATCGAGATGTCGGTGAGTGGACCGATCGAGACGCGCTTCACGAGCAGCGCGTACGGCGCGTCGGCCGCGGGCTCCGCCACCTGCGCGGGCTCGGGGAGATCCGCGCCGACCATCGCGCGCGCGATCGCGGCGACATCGACGTGCGAGCCCACCGTCTTCACGCGACCGACGGTCGGGCCGTCACCGACCTCGAGCGCCCCAGCATCGGCGGGCGCGCCCGCTCCGGTTACATGACCGACGTCTGGGCCCTCGCTGCCCCCGAGCGCTCCGGTATCGCCGTGCATGCGCGCCCCGGTCACGCGACCCACACGCGGGCTACCGCCCACCTCGATCGCGGCGGCGTTGCTCGTACGATCCGGCACGCCCTCGCGCAGGTCGAACGTCGCGACCGTCGCGCCGGCGCGCAGGACCGTCACGTCGTCGGCGACCGCACGGACCTCGTCGAGCTTGTGAGTGACGATCACGATGGTCGTCCCGGCGGCGGCGAGCGTGCGCAGCGTGACCAGCAGGCCATCGACCTCGACTGGCGTGAGCACCGCGGTGGGCTCGTCGAGGATGAGCAGCTTCGCGCCGTGGTGGAGCGCGGCCACGATCTCCGCGCGCTGCGCCGCGCCGACCGTGAGCTCGCCCGCGGCAGCCCACGGATCGATCGGGAGGCCGACCTGGTTGCCGAGCTTCGCGAGTGCGGCGGCGGTGGCGGCGAGGCCGAGGAGCGGGCCGCCCTCGACGCCGAGGATGGCGTTCTCGACGACAGAGAGCGTCCCGGCGGAGGCGCCGTGCTGCTGCACGATGCCGATGCCGGCCGCGCGCGCGGCGATCCGGTCCCAGCGCGGAACATCGATCGCCGTGCCGGCGAGTGCCAGCGTGCCGCCGTCGGCGCGCACGACACCGGCGATGATCTTGACCAGCGTGCTCTTGCCCGCCCCGTTCTCGCCGACGAGGGCGTGCACGGTGCCCGGATGAATGGTGATCGTCGCGGCCGACAGGACCTCGCGGACGCCGTACCGCTTGGTCAGGGTCGCATCGATGATCGGCGGCGCCGTCATTGCGAGGGCACCACGATCGTCCCGGCCACGATCTCGGCGGACAGCGCGCGCACGCGAGTGACGACCTCGATCGGCAGGAGGTGGCGGTTGCGCTCGTCCGCAACGAAGCCGACGCCCTTCTCGGCGAGCCCGAGCTCGGTCAGGCCGCCCTTGAACTCGTTCGCGATCACTTGCTTCACGACGTCGAGCACCGCGACGTCGACGCCCTTGACCATGCTCGTGATCACGCAGCACGGCGCCGCATCGTACTGATCGGAGTCGACACCGATCGCGCGGCCTCCGTGGCGGCGGGCGGCGGCGAACACGCCGTCACCCGTCTTGCCGGCCGCGTGGAAGATCACGTCGGCGCCCTTTCCGTACTGCGCACTCGCGAGCGCCTCGCCGAGGGACGGATCCGCGAACGCCTTGGGCTCGGTGCCGGCGTACGCCGAGAGCACGCGGCAGGTCGGGCAGACGTGCTTGACGCCTGCCTCGTAGCCCGCCTCGAACTTCCGGATCAGCGGAATCTTCATGCCGCCGACGAAGCCGACCGTCTGCGTGCGCGAGACGAGCGCCGCAATCGCGCCGACCAGGAAGCTGCCTTCGTGCTCGCGGAACCGCAGGCCGACGAGGTTCGGTAGGTCCTTCACGCCGGGTGACGGGCTGTAGTCGATGCCGGCGAACCGGACCTCGGGGAACTGCGCCGCGAGCCGCTCGAGGTCCGGACCGAAGATGAAGCCGACGCCGATCACGAGGTCGACGCCACGCGCGGCGAGCGTGCGCAGCGCGCTCTCGCGATCCGAGCCCTCGCTCGGCTCGATGAACTCGACCTCGACGCCGAGCTCGTCACGCGCGCGCTGGAGACCGCGCCAGGCGGCCTCGTTGAACGACTTGTCGTTCTTGCCGCCGACGTCGAACACGAGGCCGACGCGGATGCCACTGCCCGCGCGCTTGCTCGCCGCCGGCACGAGCACCCAGCCCGCGATCACGAACAGCGCGTTGATCGCGACGAGGAGCCCGATCAGGCGTCGCGACGTCACTGGCCCGTAGGCTACAGGATGATCGGTCCGGCGCAGTCCGAGACGAGGGTCGGATCGAACTTGATCGACCACTTGAACATGAAGCCGTTGTCGGCCGGCCACAGATCCGTGACGCGCATCTTCCACGTGCCGTTGAGCGCAGTGCCCGCGAGGCCCTGCCACGGCGCGATCGGCTTGTAGTTGCCGGCGGGGAGCAGCTCGTTGAAGCCCGAGGTCATCTGCGTCGGCGCCTCGAGCATCGTCTGCGCCGCGGTCGCGGTCCAGCAGTACTCCATGCCCGTGCCGGCGACCGGGGTGCCTGCGTCGTCGGCGTCGTTGGCGTTGCCAAGATAGATCTCGCCGCCGCTGCGATCGACGAACTTGTGGAGGATGAAGACGCCACCCGACGGCGTGAGCAACTCCATCTGGAGGTCGCGCAGATACGAATGCTCCATGTTCACGCACACGGCGAGCAGCTTCGTCGGATCGACGAGCGTGGCACCTTGCGGGAAGCCGATGAAGTCGAGCGTCGAGACGTAGGAGGCGTGGCACTCCTTCGCGACGCAGTTCGGGATCATCGGATCACCCGTGCATTGGGCGTCGGTCGAGCACACCGTCGACTCGCCGATGCCGTCGGGCAGCGCGAGGGGCTGGGCCTCGGGGTTCTCGACCGAGCCGCAGACCGGGCAGTCGCCGATGCCCGAGCAATCGACGTCCGAGCAATCGGCGCGACCGTCGCCATCGTTGTCGATCGCATCGTCGCAAATCTCGGTGCCTGGCGGTGGAGCATCGGGGCCCCCCGTGTCGTCGCCACCATTGCCCGAGCGCCCCGCAGGTCCGCACGCCGCCGCCACCAGGATCGAGAAGCCAGCGATCGTCGTGCCCAGTGCTCGCATGGGCGGCACTGTAGTAGGACGGGCGGGCCGATCAAGACGAAACGACGCTGACTCAGTACGTCAGACCGCCGTCCCTGCGCCTCAGAGGATCGGGTTGTCCGAGCAGGTCGTGATCTCCATGATCAGATAGAGCAGCACGCGCTCCTGCGGGAACAGCCCCGCGTGGGCGCCGCCTGCAGTCTGGAACGTGGTGAACAGCACCTTTCCGCAGCCGGTCGGCTCGAACGTGACCGCGGCCGGGCGGTTCATCGCGCCCGCGGTGCCGGGCTTGGAGCCCGTGATCCACGCCTTGGGTGTGTCGTAGACGGGCATGCCGTCCATGTCGGTGCCGATCTGCACCGGGTTGAGCTTCTTGATCCAGTTCCACAGGTCCGTGATCTCGAACATGTTCGGGTTGTACATACCGACGGTGGTGCCGGCCTCGGTCGGGCCGCTCTGCAGGCCGAGCCACGCGGCGAGGCCCTGGTCGAGCGCCTTGCCATCGGGCGCCTCGTAGAGACCGCCGTCGGCGTCGCCGATCGTCGTCAGCGTTCCAGTGAACGTGACCGGATCGTACGTCCCCTCGGAGTCTGCGCCAGAGTCGCCGAGCTCGACCTGGTGCGGGAACGCGCGGTCCGCGACCTCGCCCGACCAGTCGGTGACGTAGAGCTTGCCGCCCTCGCTGACGTAGCGGCGGATGTTGCCGAGGATCGTCTGATCCTGGAGGAGCGTGTTGATCGCCGCCGGGATACCCGCTTTACAGGGGAAGAAGATGATGTGGTACTTGCGCAGCTCGCTCATGTTCGAGAGCAAGTAGGCGACCGACGTCGGCATCGAGACGTCGAGCGCGTAGTCGTAGATCGCGAGCTCGGGGCCCTTCTCGCCGTTCGGGTTGCCGAACGTGTTGCCCATCATCGTGCCGACGCCGAGCTTGCCGAGGATGTCCTCGATGCGATCGCTCGAGCCCGGTGCCATCGCCATCTTCGGCATGTACCGACCGGTGTCGGGATCCCACACCGACGGCAGCGTCGTCTGCTGCGCGGTCATCGCGAGCGTGCCGAGCTGGAGCTCGTACTCGCTCTCGATCCGGAACTGACCCTTCTCGATCACGACCCAGTACCGACCGGGCGCGACGTCGAGGCTGAAGCTGCCATCGGCACCCGTGAGCACGCCGCCGCTCGGGGTGGCGACGCACTGCTCGCAGTAGACGCCCGCGGGAATCGGCGCGGGGCGCGCGGTCGATACGTAGACGAGCGCGCCTGCGACCGGAATCTCCTGGCCGAGCATCGCCTGCCCCGGGCCCTGGTTCGGGGCGTAGACCTTGCCGGTGATCGTCGCGAAGTTGCCCATCGGCGGCGCGTCGTCGCCGGTGTCGTCACCACCGCCCGGAGTGCGTCCGGCGGGACCGCAGGCGACGAGGAACGCGAGCATGACCAGAGAGGTTCGAAAGCCCTGCATTTTTAGTGGGCACATCCTAGGGCGGGCCTGGGATCGATCAAGCGAAAAGCGCTGTTCTCGTATGCTACGTTCGAGTCGCAGGGGGTTCACATCATGGGCATCATCAGTTTCATCAAGGGTGGCGTCGCCGAGCTCGCGATCGCACGGCCGGATTCCGCAAAGGATCAGTGGGTCTACAAGCACCCCGACCAGACGATCCCGATGAAGGCGCAGCTCACCGTCGACTCCGACGAGGTGGCGCTGTTCTTCAAGGACGGCAAGTACGTCGGGACCTTCTCGGCGGGTCGCCACACGCTCGATGCGTCGAACATCCCGTTCCTCGGGCAGCTGGTCGACAAGTTCACGGGCGGCAACGTCTTCATCTGCGAAGTCTTCTTCGTCACCACCCGCGAGCTGGCGTCGATCAAGTTCGGCACCTCGATCGGTGACGTCCAGGATCCGCAGACCAAGCTCCGCATACGGCTGATGGTCCACGGCGAGTTCTCCGCGAAGGTGATCGACCCCGTGAAGCTCCTGATCGGCTTGGTCGGCCAGAAGAACGCGACGAACGAGGGCTTCCTCCCGTGGTTCAAGAGCCAGGTCCAGAAGACGATGAAGGACGGCATCGCCGAGCTCATCGTCAAGGAGAACTGGCCGCTGATGAAGGTCACGTCGGGTGGCTACACCGACGAGATCGAGGAATCGACGCTCCAGAAGGTCCGCCGGAACATCGAGCCCTACGGCGTCGAGATCATCCGGTTCGGCGACTTCTCCGTCTCGATGGACGAGAAGGACAAGGAGCGGCTCGACAAGCTGGTCGACCGCATGGCGTACGTCGACGGCATGGGCTCGGTGAACGGCGGCATGGCCGCGTACCAGCAGCTCGCGCAGGCCGAGATGATGATGGGCGCCGCCGAGGGCATGAAGAAGGGCGGCGATGGCGGTGGCGGTGCGCTCCAGGGCGCCGGTATCGGCATGGGCTTCGCGATGGCGGGTCAGATGGGCGGCATGATGGGCAACGCGAACGCGAACCGCCCTGCCGAGAGCAAGGAGTCGATCATGGCCACGCTCAAGCAGCTCGGCGAGCTGAAGGCGGCCGGCATCCTCACCGACGACGAGTTCAACGCCAAGAAGAAAGAGCTCCTGGCGAAGCTCTAGCTACAGCGTGCCCGGCAATTCCGGGAGCTTTCGACGGAGCGGCGTCAGACGCGGCGGATAGGTTGGCGACGGGTGACCGTCAAGGAGGCCAGCCATGGCTG
>JANOPP010000689.1:0-3090 GCA_031421915.1 Myxococcales bacterium
TCGGCACGCTTGCGAGCGGTGTCGCACACGAGCTCGGAACGCCCCTGGGCATCATCTCGGGACGTGCAGAACAGCTGCTGGCCCGCGTTGCGACGGACGAGGTGTCGGAGCCGAGTCGGAAGGCGCTGTCGTCGATCCTGACGCAGGTCGAAAAGGTTTCGAAGACGATCCGCCAGCTCCTCGACTTCGCGCGCGTGCGGCCGATCGAGGCCATCGCTTTGGACTCCGGTCAGCTCCTTCACTCGGCCGCGGCGCTGCTGGAGTACCGCTTTCGTCAGTCCACTGTGACGGTCAGCATCGACGTGCCGGCTGCATTGCCGAAAATCTCGGGGGACATCGGCCAGCTCGAGCAAGTGTTCGTCAACCTCATGATGAACGCGGTGGACGCCTGCCAACCTGGCGGCCGAGTACGGGCCTCCGCGCACGCCGAGGCCGATGCGATAGTGCTCGTTGTGGAAGACAACGGGTGCGGCATCGCGACAGAAGACCTTGACGCAGTGTTCGATCCGTTCTTCACGACCAAGAAGCGGGGACAGGGCACCGGGCTCGGACTGAGCATCGCCGCAGACATCATTCGCAATCACGGCGGAAGCATGCGGATCGACAGCATGATCGGGAGCGGCACCAGCGTGAGCGTGACCCTACCGGTGGCGGAGGCGTAGATGCAGGCGCGAGTTCTGGTCATCGACGACGACGCAGAGATGGCCGACACGGTCGCCGAATTTCTGGCCGGACGCGGCTTCACGGTCGAGTGCGCGGTCGGGGGGCACGCCGCGATCACGGTGCTCGGCCAGCGCGCCTTCGATGCGGTGATCACCGACCTACGGATGGACGATGTCGACGGCCTCGATGTGCTAGCCGCGGCGCACGGCTTCGACGCGGAGCTTCCTGTCATGGTGATGACCGCCTACGGGAGCATCAACGGCGCGCTCGAAGCGATCCGCCGTGGCGCGTTCCACTACTTCACCAAGCCGTTCAAGCTCGAAGAAGCCGCGACGTGGGTGGAGCGCGCGCTGGCCGAACGCGGCATGCGCCTGGAAAGCCGTGGACTCCGACGCGCCGTCGACGAGCGGACGAACTTTCGCGGCATCGTGGGTAAGAGCGCGGTCATGCGCGAGCTCTACGAGATGGTCGAACGACTGAGCGGCACGACGGCGCCGGTGCTCGTGACCGGGGAGTCTGGTACCGGCAAGGAACTGGTTGCAGAAGCGCTGCACGCCGCCGGGCCGCGAGCTGCAGGGCCCTTCATTGCTGTCAACTGCGCCGCCATCTCGGAGGGGCTATTCGAGGCGGAGCTGTTCGGCCACGTGCGGGGCGCATTCACGGGCGCCGTCGAAGCGCGCAAGGGTCTATTTGCCGAGGCTGACGGAGGGACCCTGTTCCTGGACGAGATCGGCGAGATACCAGTGTCGGTGCAGGCCAAGTTGTTGCGCGTCGTGGAGAGCGCAAGCGTACGGCCGGTCGGCGGTGGCAGCGAGCGCGCCTTCGACGTACGGATCGTCGCAGCGACCAATCAGGATCTGCTGCAGGCGGTGAAGGATCGTCGGTTTCGCGAAGACCTCTACTACCGCCTCAACGTCGTCGCGATCCGGGTGCCACCGCTACGCGCACGCCGTGAGGACATTCCACTCCTCATCGATGCGTTCATCGCGAGCGTCCTGCAACGTCAGCCGGATGCACCCGCGCGCGAGCTTGCGAGCGAGTCCGTGACTTGGCTTCGCGAGCTGCCATGGCCCGGCAACGTTCGGGAGCTGAGGAACATCGTCGAGCGCTTGCTGTTGCTCGCACGAGGCCGAACGGTAGGCCTCCGCGACGTCGTCAAGGTCATGCCGGAGACGCTCGCCGGAGCAGAGGCTTCGCTTGGCGAGCTGGTTCCGCTGCGCACCATGACGCGGCGCTACATCGCGTGGGTGCTCGAGCAGACGGCCGGCAACAAGCTGAAGGCCGCGCAGCTGCTGGGCATCGATGCATCGACGATCTACCGGATCCTCGCCCGAGAGGACTGAGCTGAGTCCGCCGGTGGCGCACCGCGTTGTGCAAGCGCCTGGTGCCGCAAAATGCGAGACCCAAGAACCCCACAAGGGCGGCAGCCTAGGCGGGCCACGAAATGTAACGGTTCGAGCGCTGGCATGGCCGGTGCTCTGGGCTGCACGGTGCGCAGACATCCTGACCCCAGTGCTCTCCCGGAGCTACCCCGCGATCGGGTGCTCGGTCATGCGGTCCCATCCCCTGCACAGAAGCCGGGTTGGCTCCGCAGCAGGGAGGCCGGAGAAACGAGCTTCGAGATCCTCGTGCGCCTCGAGCCCCATCGTCCGCCGATCGACGTGTTCAGCCTCGCGCGCAGTCTGCAGATCGAAGTTCATCTCGTTGCCGACCTCGGTTCCGACGGGGCAGTGACGTCGAGTCGGGCAAGCGCCGACGTTTGGCTGGAGGCAGAGCTTGGACCGGCGCAGCAGCGGTTCGCGCTGGCCCACGCGATCGGCCATCTCATCGGCTGGTCGGAGGGTGAGGCCTCGACGGACGCCACTCCACTGTCGCGCGAGCAGTACGCGGATGCATTCGCTGGCGCGTTGCTCATCCCGAAGTTCATGCTCTTGCCGCTTGTGTCCGTCGTTCAGTTGTCGGTCGAAGAGTTGGTCGACGCCTTCGAAGTCCCGCTCGACAAGATGATCGAGCGTCTTGCATGGGTGGCCGGGGATCGCGACGACTTCTGATGCACCGGACGCGTCCTAGTACGATCTCGCTCGAGCCCACTCGCGCCGCACGCGATCACTCGGTCGGCCGTGGTCGTCCTTCCGCTCGTCGAAGGCACCGCGAGCGCGATCAACCGCTCGTACTCGAGCCGCCGTCCGACGAGCCGCCGTCGCTCGAGCCGCCGTCGTCCTCGCCGGTGTCCATCTCCATCTCTTCTCCGGCGGGGCGAGCGATCACGGCGTCGAACAGATCGTCGCCTTCGCGGTAGGTGAGGGTCTCGATCGGCCTGGCCGGCTTGCCCATCAGGGGCGTCTCGTCGCGACGCAGCCCGAAGAAGGCGGCGACGAGCCCGAGGCCGGCGGCGACGCCGGCGCCGATCAGCGCCAGGCGACGCCG
>JANOPP010000690.1:0-17672 GCA_031421915.1 Myxococcales bacterium
GTGATCGTGGAGCCGCCGCGTCTCGAGTTGATCCGGCGCGGTGCCGCGGATCGTCAGCATCCCGGCGTGATGTGCGGCGTGGCAGGCCGAACATCGAAGGGTGAGGTTCCTCGGATCGTGATCGCCACCGTCGGCTCGCGCGACGATGTGGTGGAGCTCGAGCCCGCGCGCGGAGCGACATCCAGGTGTCTGGCAGCGCCCGCTATCGCGACGCCAGACGAACCGCGCGATCGCCGGAGGGATGTCCTGTACGGCACGCACCGGCTGTTCTGCCTCGAGCGAGCCGAGGTACTTGGCGTCGCATCGCGCCCGCGCAAGGCTACTCGCGTCGATCGGGATGCGCGCACCCGCGCCTTCCTGCCAGGCCTGGTCACAGCGCTCGCACACGATCGTCGCGATCTGGAACTTCGCGCGTCCGGTCGGATCGCCCGGCGCGGCGCCCTCGAGCACCGCATTGCACAGCGCCGCGATGAAGGGATCGTCGTCGAGGTGGCGGCCGTGCTCTTCGTCGAGGGCGAGCTTGGCTTGCCGCACGAGTGCAAACGTCGCGGGTGACAGCTCGCAACGGACAACGTGGGTGCGAATCTCCGGATCGACCGGATCGTCGGGGTGATCGCCCGGTGCGTGACCCGCGACCAGCTCCTCGAGCTCGCGCTGGTTCTTGCCGGCCGCGGCCTCCAGCCACAAGGTCTCGGTGTCGGGTGTCGCGACGCGCACGAGCTCCCGCACCGCCGAGAACGTCAGGCCGTCGGCCTCGCCGAGCGACTCGGTCAGCACCGGCAGGTGGGCGAGCGCCCTGGCGACGCGTAGCCGGTCCTGCGCCGTGCGTGGCGCATAACCCAGGACGCGCTCCATGTAGTCGAGGATCGAGACCATGCCGAGCGGCTTCCAGATCTGCACGCGCTCCGCCTCGCGCAACCAGTACGCCTCGCTTGCATCGAGCGCTGCTCGGCGGCGAGCGTTGCTCCGCAGGCGACCGTGCACCTCGCGCCAGTCGTTGCCTCCCGACTGCGCCGTCCAACCTCCCCCAACCATCGTCACCTCGTCGCACTCCGCCTCTCGCGTTCCATCCCGCAGCATCTCGCACTCCTCGTTGGTTCGACCTCTCGAATACCACGCGAAAAATCGACGCTTCGGCTTGCGCGAGGTGCGACGAAAGTCAGTTCGTCGTCGAGAAACACGACAAGGAGGACGAGCGCACGGAGACCGCACGCCAGCGCACCAGGTGGAGGATCAACTCGCTGTTCGTCGCCGCGCGTCGCGTTGCGTCGCGTAGCTCGTCAAGCAAAAAGGAGAGAGGACGAAGAAAATCGCTCGCTACAGACTGGATAGAGAGGTGACGAATTGAACCGAAGACATAGGTGACAGATGGCGAGGCGAGATCGACGACCGAGCCTGCCCTGGGAAGAAACGGCGCCTGGAACGAGTCCGTCAAGTTCATCACCGCTCACCTGGAAGGGGACGAGTCGTTCTCCGAGCAGTGCGAGCGATTCTCGACGTCGTCACTCCCAGCACAATGCGCTGTCCGGAGCTCTTCGCGCTCGCGTTCTTCGTCAGGTAGTTCGCGCGCGGGTACCCTGTTCGCACCGCAACACGCTCAGGTCCGCTACGTCAGCACGACATGCGGAAGCGTTGCGTCGGAGAACCTGTGTTCGTGGGGCTCGCGCTCGTCCCGTGCGGCAGCGCCGCTGAGCGCTAGTTCGATCTCTGCGACGTATTCAGATTCCGCAGACCCAAGCCCCTCCGCCAGGAGTTCCCTCCGCCAGGCACTGACAGCGGTGAGGTGCGTAATACGAGGCCGTGCAGTACGGGAGAGTCGCCATGCATCCGACGGGAAATGACTGATCAGTATTCTGCGGTCGCCCGTATACCTCGGGCCCGCCAACGCACGCTGCGCCTGCGGAGGTGGGCTGGCACGAATACGTCAGCTCAGGCGGTGCCTCGCACCCTGGATCGTCGGTGCACGCTGTCGCGCAGACAGCGACGAGCAGTACCTTGGAGAACAGGGACCTCATCTTCACAAGATCTCCATCAGAGACGTCCTTCGCGGGCTACTTCGTGACCTCGAGGTCGAGCTCGTTCGTGTACTTGCTGTACTGCACGTCGACGCCCTTGCCGTAGAGGAAGTGATCCTTCGCCGGCTTGGGGTCGCCGAGCTTGGCCTTCAGGAGCGCCTCGTACTCCGCCTTCGCCGGCTCGTAGTCCTCGAACGGGAGGCTCGTCCGCCACTCGCCGATCTTGCCGCCGCGGATGAACATCAAGATCGTCGTCCTCGCCGTCTCGCCGTCGTAGTCGGTCGGGAACGTCGACATCGTCATCGAATCCGTATCGCGCTTGATCGCGTAGTCCTTGCCGTAGGTGGCGATGATCTCCTCGGGCGTCGCGCCGATCAGCGGGCGCTCCGCCTTCTCGAAGCCCCACAGCGAACCGGGGGCGCCGAAGAACTTCGCGAGCGGCAGGTAGCGGACGTAGGTGATGTCGAGATCCTCGGGCTTCTCGATCCGCGCCGATGCGCGCAGCCCGCGGCCGGCGTCGTACCAGGTGGTGCGCTCGCCGAGCGTCTCCTTGATCTTCTTCGACGGTCCCCACTTCTCGTCGAACAGCTTGAGGAGGTCCGCAGACTGGGTCGGGAAGCCGTACGCGGGGTACGTGTTCGAGGTGCGGAACCACGCACCGTACGAACGCGCGGTGCCGTCGTCGTTCAAGTGGATGATGATCTGGGTCGGGCCGGTGCCGAGCGGCGTCGAGGGGAGCGCGAACTTCGCTTCGTTCGGATCGCGCTTCGTGTTGACGCCCAGCTTCTCCATGTCCTTCTTCATGTCCGCCATCAGCTCTTCGGTCTTCGCGTTGACCGCAGCGCTGGTCTTCTCGAGTACGACGTACTGGGCGTGCGACTTCGCGAGGTCGGCGGGCGTCTTGCCGAGCACATCCTGCGGCTTCCACGAGATCTTCGTGGTCTCGGGCTCGACGAACGCAGCGAGTGGAGTGAACGTCGACACCGCGAGCTCGCGTCGCCCGTCCGTGCCGGCGGGCCCGAGGATCGCCCGCACGCCGGCGGCCTCGTCGATCCATGCATGTGCGGGTGCAGCGCCGCTTCCGACTTTCGGCGGGCCCCACGCGGCGGTCAGTGCATCCGCGATCTCGGCGGGGAGCTCGATCTCGACGGCATCGAGCTTGTCGTTGACGAACTCGAGGGCGGCCTGCGCGTAGGTCTCTCCGAACTTGCCGACGATCTCGCCGACGCGGAACGTCCCCGTCTTCTTGCCGTCCTCGCCCTCGAAGAAGTTCTGGCAGATCTTGGCCGCGTCCGCGGGGCTCATCCCCAGCTTCAGACTCTGCAGCGGGGCGAGGAGCTGCGGCGTCTTGCCGAGCACCAGCTCCGCGGGCTTGGTTGCGGTGGTGGTGCAGCCGACCTTTTCGGCCTGGCCGCCACCGCCGCCTGACTTGCCCTTGTCGTCGCCGCCCTTGCACGCCGCGAGCACCAGGAGAACCGCACCGAGTCTCTTCATCATCGGCGGACTCTACACGCGGGTACACCGTACCTGCGGACAACATTGGGATGAAACTCGCAGCCTGTCGACGTGTCCTCTCCCCATGGGCGTGCGCCACCTCTTCGTCCTGGGGATCGCGGCGTGCGCTCAGCCGAGCCGGACCGACGAGCTGGCCGTCGCAGTGCCGACCGCGGCCACGGCGATCCCCACGCCGGTCGCGGTCGCCCCGGCTGCTGCCGCGCCGGTCGCACCACCTGCCGCGCGCTGCATCGAGGGCGGTACGCCGTATGACGCAGGCGTGATGCGCGAGCGCGTGACGATGCTCGCCGCTCCCGATCTCGATGGTCGATCTCCTGGCACGCCGGGCGATACAACCGCACGCACCTTCATTGCAGAGCGCTTCGCGTGCCTCGGTCTGGTTCCGGCGGGGAGCGATGGCAGCTTCGAGCAGCCGTTCACCCATGACGGTGACGCGACCGCGAACGTGCTCGGCTACATCAAGGGCTCCGATGAAGACGGCGACATCATCGCGGTCGTCGCGCATCACGATCACCTCGGCGGCGGATTTCTCGGTGCGAACGACAATGCATCGGGCGTGGTCGCGCTGCTCGCGATCGCGCAGGCCGTGCAGCAGCGCGAGGCTCCGCCGAAGCGCACGATCCTGTTCGCGACGTTCGGCGCCGAGGAGCGCGGGATGAAGGGCTCGTATCACTTCGCCGCGAATCCGCCGGCGACGCTCCCGATCGCGCGGATCGTCCAGGTGATCAACCTCGACATGGTGGGCAGCCACGCCTCGCGCGAGTTCGTCGCCGCGATGGGGACGTTCCGCGGACTCGGCGCGACGCGCATACTCGCGCGCCTCGCCGACAACTATCCGAAGCTGAACGTCGGGCTGGGTGGCGTGGCGCGCGGCTCCGACCACGAGCCGTTCTGCAAGCAGGGCATCCCGTACGTGTTCTTCTGGACGCCCGACCGGCGCTGCTACCACCGCAGGTGCGACACGGCCGACAAGCTCGACTATCCGCGGATGGTCGACATCGCGTCCCTCGCCGGCGACCTCACCGAGGCGCTCGCAGACTCCGACCTCGACCTCGCAGGCCTGCGCGCGCGCCGCGGCTGCGGCCTGTGACCACAAGGTAGGCGTCGTGGTCCGCCACAGTCGTGGGTGATGGATTCTACGGATCCCACGGCGGTGATATCGTGGGGAGTCGGCCAACGTCGCGGAGTCACAGGGGAGGGTCCTGGTCTCGCCGTTGCACGAGTGGTGGCGGGCTTGCTCAAAGGGGATCCGTGCTCAGACGATCGATCTTGTTCATCTTATGTCTCGCAGCGTGTGACGAGACCGTCGGCGGCAACCAGCCCGTCGGTGGCGACGTCGACACGGAGGCCGAGATCCAGCGCTTCCTGCGTCGCGCGTACCTCGATCTGACGGGCAAGGGTCCGACAGATGCCGACCTGGCGGCGTCGACCGCGCGGCTACGCGACGCGGGCAACACGCCGAGCGCGCGCGGCGAGCTGGTCGGCGAGCTGCTCGGCAAGAGCGCGTTCACCAAGGTCTGGGTCGAGGAGCTCGAGAACGGGATCTTCGGTGGTCTCGATCTCGATCAGCACTACCGGTTGATCTGCGCGCTCACGCGTGGCGGCGAAGGCAGCTGCAACTCGTGCACGCAGATGGACGCGTGCCTGTGCACCTGCGCACCGATGCTGCCGCTCAAGACCCAGCGCGATCAGCTGATGACGTCAGCGACCGACATGCTCGCTGGAACATCGAGCTCGAAGCTCGAACAGCGCTACGCGATGGCGAGCGGCTACTACGCACTCGCCGGTTCGCCCGAGGGCCGCGTGCGCGCGCTGTTCGATGACTTCCTGTCGCGGACGCCCGAGCCCGACGAGATCGAGAACGGCCGCTCGATGGTGATCTTCCAGAACGGCTTTCTGAACAACACGCCGATCGCGCTGATGTTCCATCGCCACGGAGCGAGCTACGCCGACATGATCAAGATCATCTTCGAGAGTGAGGTCTATCGAGAGGCGATGGTGCGCCGCACCTTCGAGCGCTACCTCGCTCGCACGCCGAGCTCCCCCGAGCTCGCTCACTTCACGACCACCCTCAGTGCAACGGACCCCGACATGCGCCCCGTGGTGCGTGCCGTGGTGTCGTCGCGGGAGTACTTCGAACAATGAAGGCGATGATCGCAGCCGTGCTCGCCTGCGCGTTCGCGCTCGGCGCATGCACCGAGACCCATGACTACGAGCCCGCGAGCGCGGGTGACGAGGAAGGCAGCGCCCGCGAGCCTCGCGCCAAGACGTCGAGTCAGTTCCTGCGCACCGTGTATGCGGACCTCCTCGGCCGGACGCCGGAGTCGTACGAGTTCTCGCTGTCGTTCGGCGGCTCGCCGGCGTTCAGGATCCCGATCGACGAGCAGCAGGAGCTCGTCAACGTGCTCGACGGCATCGGGGATTCCTCGCCGATGCGCAACCTGATCGTGAAGGGCCTCCTGCACTCCGCCGAGGTCTCGATCCCCGACAAGGCGACGGCATCCAATGCCGGCGATCCACGGCCGTACATCACGACGCAGTTCGAGCGCTTGCTCGGCCGCACGCCGAATGCGTACGAGCTCGAAGCGTTCGCCGCCGAGTGGATCAAGGAACCCGCGGTCGGTCCCCGCACCATCATCCGCGCGATCATCGGATCGCGCGAGTACCAGAGCCAGTAGGAGACCGCCATGGCACTCTCCAGACGCAACTTCCTCAGGGGCAGTCTCGCGGGTCTCGGCGCCGCCGCCGCGACGACCGCCCTCTCTCCGCTGATCAAGGTCAAGAAGGCCTCGGCCGCGACCAACGGCAAGCGCGTGGTGATCGTCGGCATCGGCGGGGGCCTGCGCATGCGCGAGTCCCTCGGCATGGCCGACGGCGCGACGATGCCGAACCTGTTCGGCACCACGCCGCTCGTGAGTGGCTTCGGTGCGCCGCCCTCCTCGGTGCGGATCGCGCCCGAGTACGCCGCTGCGGCGCGGATGCTCGCGCTGCCGACGCCACGCGCGACGCCGCTCTACACGCAGGGCTCGCTGATCACGAACGTCCGCTACGCGGACGGCCCGCCGGGCCACCTCCAGGGGCACGGATGCTTGCTGTCGGGCTTCTACAACAAGCTCGAGAACCGCGCCGATGCGCACCTCCCGGTACCGACGATCTTCGAGCTGCACCGCCGCGAGACCAACGCACCCGCGACCGACACCTGGTACCTGTCCGTGGTCGGTGGATTCTATCGCGCGCTGATCGCGAGCGACCACGCGAACTACGGCAACAAGTACGCCGGCATCTACCTGCAGCCGCCCGGTGTGATGTCTCCGATCGTCCCGATCGTCACCAGCGGCAAGCGCACGCTGAACGCGACGACGGTGGCGGACCTCCCGAGCATCCCGTTCGATCCGATGGAGGACGCTGCGGCGAGCCGCCTGACGAGCATCCTCGATGGCAACACGCCGGCATTCTCGCGTACGGATCCCGTGGTGCACCTCGCGAATGGTGACAACGCGGCGATCCAGAACCACCTCGCGCAGATCTACGCGGACAACACGTACGACTCGTTGTTCCCCGACAACTTCGGCATCGGCTTGCGCGCCGACGACGGCGGCGTCGACGGCACGAACGATGCCCGGACGATCTATCACGCGGAGCGCGTGCTCTCGAAGTTCAAGCCGTCCGTCATGGCGATCACGTTGCTCGACGTCGACGTCTGCCACCAGGACTACAACGGCTACCTCCGCGGCCAGCAGATCGCGGACGCCGCGGTCGCGCACCTGTGGGACTTCATCCAGGCGGATCCGGATCTGCGCGACGACACCACGATGATCGTGATGCCGGAGCACGGTCGCCACCTGTTCTTCAACGGCAACAACCCCGACAGCCTCGGTCGCTCGGGAATCGATCACGGCCAGGGCGACGATGGCGACCGCAACGTGTGGATGCTCGCGCTCGGACCGGACATCAAGCGGAACAACGTCATCGCACCGACGAACATCACGCAGGCGGGCCGCACGTCGGGTCGCTACGAGACGATCGACGCCGTGATGACGGCGATGAGCGTGCTCGGCCACGACACCAAGATGAAGGACACCCTGACGACGTACGGTGCTCGTCCGGGCCTGGTCATCGGGGACGTGATGGCATGAGGCGCCTGTTCACCACGATGATGTTGATCGCCGCGTGCGGTAACGACCGCGAGCAGACCGGGGGGGGCGTCGATGCTTCCGTCGAGCCCGATCCGTTGCAGGTCGAGAGCACGGCTCCCGCCGGCAGCCTCGATGCACTCCACGAGACGGTGATCGCGAAGCGCTGCTCCGGGCAGCCGGGCCTCTGCCACAACGGCCAGTTCGAGCCGAACCTGTCGACGCCGGCGCTGACCTACGCCTACGTGGTCAATCGCCCCGGCATCGAGAAGGCCGACAAGCTGCGCGTCAAGCCGGGCGATCCGACGAACAGCCTCCTGATCGACAAGATCCGCAACCGCGGTGTCGCGACGCAGATGCCGCTCGGCGCCGAGCCGCTCGACGAGGCCGACACGGTCGCGATCGAGGCGTGGATCACCGCGGGTGCCCTTCGCGCTCCCGGCGCTGCACCCGCGCCCGTGCTCAACAACCCGCCGAAGCGCCCGCAGCTCGCGATCTACTCGAACACGGGGACGCGCCTCGACGGTGTCGGGCCGATCAACGTCACGGTCGGATCGACGATCGTGCTGCGCCACACCGTGCAGGACTTCGAGACCACCGATCCGATGATCCCGTTCGCCGGGGTCACGCTCAACTACGGCGACGGCCGCGCGGTCGTGCTGAACGCCGCCAGCATCGACGATCCACAGACGGGTCAGACCACGTATGACGCCGCCGGTCCGATGGGCAACGGAGACAGGTTGAACTACCGGCGGAGCTGGACGATCCCGGCCACGCTACCGCTCGTCACGACCGACGATCTGCACACGCAGTCGTCGATGCCCGCTTCGGGGGCGCAGCTCACGCTGCAGGCGTTCTATATCGACTCGATCGATCTCACCACTCCAGCGATGCCGAAGTTCGGGATGTTTGCCTTCGAGGCGTCGACGTCGACGATCAACATCCAGTGAGAGCCCCGATGCGCATCACGACTCTGCTCCTCGCGGCGGCGCTGTTCACCGGCTGCAGCAGCGATGACGACCCGGCGCCGTCCGCGACGGTGAAGTCCGCGACGCCCGACACGCTGACCACCGAGGATGATCGTCTCGACGATCTGACGATCGCGATCGACTACGCCGATGGCGACGGCGATCTCGGCGGGGGTACGGCCGAGGTCCACGACTGTCGCGCGAACGGCCTCGTGACCGAGTTGCTGATTCCCGAGATCGCAGCGCCCTCGGTCGTGAAAGGCAAGACGCCGATCTCCGGATCGCTCGAGCTCCACGTCAACGATGTCGGTGCGTTCGCGACGGCCGAGATCGCCGACGCGTGCGACGAGCTCGGGGCGCCGGTGCCGACGTCGTCGGAGACCGCGTTCTGCGTGATCCTCGTCGATACTGCTGGCCATCGCGGCGAGGGCGACTGCACCGCGGTGATCACACTGACCCCGTAGGGACTCGTGCGCGAGTAAGAAGTTAAGTCGCAGACCGATCGCGATCGCCGGGCGTCGACCCGGGGATGCGAATCGCCCCATCCCTCGCCCTGATCCTGTCGCTGACCGCGTGCGAGCACGCGAGCACTGCGACGTCCCCGTCCACCACGCCGTCGAGCCCTGCCGCCCCCGAAGCGGCGGCGCCTGTGACGCCGACCCCGACAGCAAACGCGACACCCACACTCGCGACGCCCGCCCCGACGACGCACGCGACTCCTGCGCCGACGACAAACGCGAACGCGACGCCCACGCCCGCGACGCCCGCGCCCGGCGCCGCGATCGCGACGCCGACGCCGACCGCACCCGCGGCCACGCCCGAGGCGTACATGGTCAAGCGGCCCGTGTTCGGCGACCCCTGCTACCAGCGCATGACCCGCGCGGCGCCGAAGTGGCGTCCCGAGTGCGACAAGCCGCGCGTCGCCAAGAAGCCCGCGCCCGCGACCAACACCGCGCCCACGGGCGGCACGCCCGCGAGCCCCAAGGCCGCACCCGCGAGCCCCAAGGCCGCACCCGCGAGCCCGATGGCCGCACCCGTGAGCCCGATGGCCGCACCCGCGAGCCCGATGGCGAGCGCACCCGCAGGAGCGAGCAAGCCGTGATCGAGCTGGAGACCAGCGTCGCCCTGCTCCGCCGGTTCGTGCGCGATCTCGAGGCGACCTCGCCCCGCGAGCTCGCCGCGCGTCCCTCTCTCGACGGCGTCACCGACGAGGATCGCGAGGCTGCGCGGATCGCGTGGGCGACCCGGATCGTCGACGAGTACCGCTCGGTGGCGGTGTTCTCCGAGCTGCTCTTGCTCCTGACGGATCTCGAGGCGCCGTTCGCGGCCCTGTGCGCGGTCCAGCGGCTGATCGGCGACGAGCTCCGGCACACCCAGCTCGCGGCGACCGTGGTCGAGTGGCTCGGCGGCAGCGCCGACCTGTCGATCGATCTCCGCGACGCCTCCCTCCCTCCACGCGGCATCCAACCCGCCGCGGTGCGCGCGCTCCACATCATCCAGCGCGAGCTGGTCGTCGCCGAGGAGGAGTCGATCTACATCCTCGATGCATATCGCCGGGCCTCGACCGATCCGGCGATCGTCGCGACGTTCGACGTCCTGCTCGTCGACGAGGTCCGCCACGCGGCGGCCGGGCGCGCGCTGCTCGCGCAGCTCCACACCGGTCACCTCGCGGAGGCGTGCGGCGCCTCGCTACTCGATCTCCCCGCGCTCGCCGCGAACGATCGCGAGGTGTTGCGCGCGGGCTATCGCGACACCGCGATTGGCGGACCCGGTCGAGCCCTCGGCGCGAGCATCGAGCTCGCGGACCTCGTCTACCCAGCGACGCGCTTGCGCAGGTCCTGCATGGACGCGCGCCACGTCTGATCGCCCTGCCACAGCTGCGCGAGCTCCGACCCGACGACGACCCGATCGAGCACATCGGTCGCGAGCCTCACCAGCTCGGCCGGCGGCTTGGCTGGATGCGCCTTGACCCACTGATCCACGGTGACCGTGTTCGCGTCCCTGCGACCCGCGCGCCCCTGCAGCCGGGCGACCACCTCACACGCGGCGAGCGCCGTGGCGCCGAGATCTGCGTCGAGCTCCTCGTCATCGATCTCGTAGACGGAGCTGAGCGTCTCCTCCACGAAGGACAGATCGTCCGCGTCGGCCAGGTCGCTGGACCAGTCGCAGGCCGTGTCGTTGTCGAACGCCCCGGTTCCCCAAGCACCCATGCACGGTGACTACCGAATCGCGAGGTACCTCGTCAAGTACAGTCTGCATACGTGGCGAAAGAAGAGGTCGATCTCGCGCCGTCGAGCAGCACACCGGATCACGACGCACTGCGCTGTGCCGCCTGCGATCACGTGATCACGTACGTAGAACTGCGTACAGAGCGCGCCGGAGGGCACGAGCACACGTTCGTCAACCCGCACGGAATCGTGCATCACCTCGGCTGCTTCGTCGCTGCGCAAGGGTGCGCGCCACGTGGATCTACGCAGACGGCCTTCTCGTGGTTTCCCGGTTGGTCCTGGCAGATCGCGGTCTGCAACCAGTGCAACACACACCTCGGCTGGATTTTTCGCTGCGGCGAGGAGCAGTTTCACGGACTGATCCTCGCCGCCCTCCGCGGCTGACTTGTACCCTCGCCGCGATGCGGGTCGGCGTGTTCGTATGCGTGGCCCTCGGGCTCGCATGGGCGCGCTCGGTCCACGCCACCCCCGCGAGCCCGATCCGGATCGCGATCGAATGCGAGGAGTCAGGACGCACGAAGGCCTGTCCGGCGTTCCTCCGGGGGTTCGTCGACACCCACAAGGTTCTCCTCTCGTCACCGCGCGCCGACGCCGAGGTGATCCTCTACGTCACGGCGAACGAGATCGCCCTCGTCGATCGTCTGCACCTGCGGTTCGTCGGAACGATCAAGGGTGCACCGAGCGTCCTCGAGCTCGACGTCGACATCGACACCCGTGCCGACGACGACACCCAGCGCGCACAGCTCGAGCCCGCCTTCCTCCGCGGTCTCGTGCTCGCCGTCGCCACGCGCTATCCCACCGCGGTCACGATCGCGTTCGCGACTCCCGAAGGCACCGACGTCGCCGAGCCCGACACGAGCCCGTATGGGATCTCGCTCTCGCTCGGTGGCTCGGGCAACCGCACCGAGCGCTACAAGTCGTTCAACGGGTACGGCGAGCTCGGGGTCTCGCGCCTCACGCCGACGATGCGCGTCGAGGCCACCGTCGCCGCGAGCGGGAACCTCAACCGCCAGCCCTCGCTCGTCACCGACGACGGCACCGTCGTCTCGCTCGACGCCGAGCAGTGGAGCGTCGGCGCCGGCATCGAAGGCGCGTGGCTCCGCTCGAAGTGCTGGTCGTTTGGTGGCGCGGCCAAGCTCGGTCGCGATGATCCGAACGGCCAGTACCGCTACGTCTACGGCGCCGCGGCCGGGGTCGAGTGGGACAAGTACGCCGCCGACGACCCGCGCGGCAACCGCCTCTCGGTCCTCTACTACGCCGGCTACAAGGTGGAGCGCTACAACCTCCGCAACGAGCTCGGCGAGCAATTCGCGCACTACCCCGTCCACACGCTCGTCGCGAGCGGCACCCTGCGCCGCGACAAGATCGGCGTCGGGCTCTCGCTGTCCGCAGGCGGCGAGCTCCTCCACCCGACCCGCCGCCACGATCTCTCCGCCTCCCCGTACGTCGAGATCCAGCTCGGCGGTCACGTCGATCTCAACTTCTCGTTCTCGATCACCAAGCGTGAGCTGCCCGCCCCGGACGAATCCCTGATCGATCCCTCCGACTTCGCGCTGCTCTCCCGCCTGTCCTACGCCGAGCCCCTCTCGATGAACGGCTCCCTCAACGTGACGATCCACTGGGACCGCACGAACGGCGCACGCAACGACCGATTCTCCGACATCTAGCGCGGTAAGGTCGGGCCATGACGCGCGGAGCTCCCGAGATCAACCTGGTTGCGATTGCCTACCGCGTCCTGCGCGAGAACGGCTTCGACCCCGACATGCCCCAAGGCATCGAGCGCTCGATCCCGCACGAGGATCCGGTCGTCGGCGCCGAGGACCTCCGTCACCTCCCGTGGACGTCGATCGACAACCACGACTCGAAGGATCTCGATCAGGTCGAGTATGCCGAGTCGCTGGACGACGGCGCGACCCGCATGATGATCGGCATCGCAGCCGTCGACGCCCTCGTTCCCAAGGGCTCGCCGATCGATCGCTACGCCTGGACGAACACCTGCACGCTCTACACGGGCGTCCACATCTTCCCGATGCTCCCCGAGGAGCTGTCGACCGACCGAACGTCCCTCCTCGAGGACCGCGATCGGCTCGCCCTCATCACCGAGTTCGTCGTGCGTAAGGACGGCACCCTCGACGAGGCCTCGACCAAGATCTACCCTGCCCGCGTCCGCAACCACGCCAAGCTCGTCTACGAGAGCGTCGGCGCCTGGCTCGAGGGGAACGGCCCGCCCCCCGACGACAAGGTCATCGCTGCACAGCTCGCGATACACGACGACGTAGCCCAGCGCATGCGCCGTCGCCGCTACGAGCTCGGCGCCCTCGACTTCGAGACGATCGAGGCCCGCCCCGTCACCCGCGACGGCAAGATCGTCGACCTCGAGGTCACCCACAAGAACCGTGCACGCGAGCTCGTCGAGGATCTGATGATCGCCGCAAACGGCGTCACGGCCCGCTACCTCGAGGCACACAACTTCTCCTCTATCCGACGCGTCGTCCGCTCGCCCAAGCGCTGGGATCGCATCATCGAGGTCGCCGCCAACCTCGGCTTCCAGCTCCCCAACGAGCCCAAGGCCTCCGCGCTCTCCGCATTCCTCGAGGAGCGCCGCGCCAAGGACCCCACCCGCTTCGCCGACCTCTCGCTCACGATCGTCAAGCTCCTCGGTCCGGGCGAGTACGTCCTCCAGCGCGCCACCGAGCCCGACGTCGGCCACTTCGGCCTCGCCGTCGAGGACTACGCGCACTCCACCGCGCCCAACCGCCGCTATCCCGACCTCATCACGCAGCGTCTCCTCAAGGCCTGCTCCTCCAAGGAACCCCAGCCCTACACCGACGACGAGCTCCTCGAGCTCGCCGGACACTGCACCGAGCGCGAGAACGGCGCCCGCAAGGTCGAGCGCACGATGCGCAAGGTCGCGGCGGCCACGCTCCTCTCCGAGAGGATCGGCGACGAGTTCGATGCGGTCGTCACCGGCGCCTCCCCCAAAGGCACCTACGCGCGCCTGTTCCGTCCGCCCGCCGAGGGCCGCGTGATCCGCGGCGAGAAGGGCCTCGATGTCGGCGACAAGATCCGCGTGAAGCTCGTCGATACCGAACCGACCCGCGGCTTCATCGACTTCGTCGCGATCTAGTCCATCTTCGTCGCGAACGCGCGCGCCGCCTCGATCACCGCGGGCCACTCCTCCTCGGGGAACGCGGCGATGTGCCCCTGGCGCTCGTCGAGCTGACGCCACCGCGTCCCCGCGAGTACCGGCACGTGCTCGGCCTTGACCAGCACGATCTCTTCGTCGCGCGACAACGCGGCATACGCCACCGGCGGAAACACGACCTCGTCGCCGAGCCACATCGCCAACCGGGTCTCCTTCTCGCCGGCAATGAACACCCCCGCCGTCCGCACGCGCAGCCACTGCACCGCACGGATCGCCTCCATCATGCGCACGTGCTCGTCCTCGCCGGTCACCTCCGCCAGCACGCGCGGCCCGACGCAGAACGCCCGCACCGGTCCCGGAATCTCGATCGGTCCGCGTCCATCCTCGATCAGCGCGCGCACCACGCGCACCCCCGATCGCGCCTGACTCTCCGCCCAGCTCGCGTCATAGATCTCGCGCAGCTCTGCGACCGCGACCACCCCCGCCATCTCCGCGTCCGCCTCGTCGATCTTCATGAGTCCCGCCGCGCACTCGGCGATCTGCACCGCGAGCTCCACGTCCTCGGGCGCCGCGAGCGAGTACATCCGCACGTCGAATGTCTCCGCGACGGTGACCTCCGTGTACCGCGTGGAGCGA
This sequence comes from Myxococcales bacterium, assembly GCA_031421915.1. Taxonomy (GTDB): domain Bacteria; phylum Myxococcota_A; class Polyangia; order Haliangiales; family Haliangiaceae; genus JABFXX01. Next base: position 14,641 of record JANOPP010000690.1, read on the forward strand.
CCATCGAGATGAAAGCGGTGGATGCCGCTCTCGTTCTCCTCGACACGGAGATCTGCGATCGCCAGCGCGCTCACCAGATCGGCGAGTACCGGGAGCCGACCGGCGAGAGAGATCGTCGTGCTCATGCCATCCGAGGCTAGCGGAGGATGCGGTCCTCAGGTTGCTCGACACACATTCTCGCGGTGGCCGCGTAGGATCGAACCGTTGCACGGTCAGGTGAAGAACACGCCTCCGCCACCACCGACGACCAGCGCACCGCCGACGACTACGCCCTCGCCAGCAACACCATGATGGTCGTCTGAACCAGTGCATTCGCCGCGCAGGAGCGCCAGACGTTCCCGCGGGAACGCCGCGCGCGAACGGTCGGAACGTCGCGGCCGGGTGCCCCGCCGCGCTCGTCCTTCACCACCGACGAGACATCGGGCACTCCAAACGCTCCGCGGAGCACCACCGACCGCCGTGCCCCATATCACCGCTGCTCGGTGCGTGCCATCGGATGGCTTCCTGTAGGAGAGCGAGAGCTCGAGCGTCGGTGCGCGCGCATTGGCTCCGTGAGATCGTGCACCGCGGAGGAGCGCTCGGTGTTGTTGTGCCTACGAGAGACAGGCGATCGAGCTTCGCGAGCTCATCGATGACGTCGCCGTACTGAACGCGATCGCCATCCCACGAGCAGGTATTGGTCTCGGCATAGCTCTCGAGGTCGGCACAGCGTTCGAAGATGACCTCGAGACCGACGCACACGCGCCCCATGGAGGAGCGGTCGGCGTTTATGGACCTGAACGGGAGGGCGGACCGACAGATGACTGGCTTGGTGCTGGGCCAGGTATTGCGGTGGTCAAGACAGGCGATCGACTCGCACGAGAGCATCGATGACGTCGCCATAGTGGACACGTTCGCCACCCCAGAGGCAGGTGTTGGTCTCCGCGTCGATCTCGAGCTCCGCATTGCACTCGACGATCACCGCAAACCCGACGCGGTCGCGCCGCGTGGGCTCTGGCACGTCGAGTACCTCGCGGCCGCGCCGGTCGAAGAACCGCGGTCGCTGCGCGTCGTCGAGCTCCACTCGATACCCGTACTCGTGAACAAATCGATGGTGAAAGGAACAGACGTTCAAGATATTGTTCAGCGATGTCTCTCCACCATTCGCCCAGTGCACGATGTGGTGGCCCTCGACGTACAACCGATTGGTACAACCTGGGAACCGGCAGCATGGATCGCGCTTCTCCAGCGCTCGCCTGATCGCAGCTGGGATCATGCGCGTCTTGCGCCCGACCGAGAGCGCGTTGCCGTTCGCGTCCTCGATCATGTGCACGACGCCGCAGTCACACGCGAGGCGACGGGCTGTCTCCGCGGAGACGCACGTGCCGTCCGCGAACACCGCGAAGGGCGCAGCTGGCGCGGCGGCTGGTGAGAGCAGCGTCGTGCGCACTGCGGACGCCAACGTTCCGTTCGCGAACGGCACGCATCGTGTCGTGGACGTTCCCGCGGGAACGCCGCGCGGCCGATCGGCCGAGGACAACGCGAGCCCAACCGGCGAGACCATGGACGTTCCCGCGGGAACGCGGCCACCATCCGGCGCGGCGAGCGCAGCGACGGCAGACGTTGTTGCGGGAACGCCGCACGGCTGATCGGCCGCGAATATACTGAGCCCGGCGGGGGCCAAAGACGTTCCCGCGGGAACGCGTCCGTCACCATTCAGCGCGCCGAGCGCCGTGGCGCCAGACGCTCCCGCGGGAACGCCGCACAGCACATCGGCAGCGAACGTCGCGAGCCCGACCGGCGGGGCCACAGACGTTCCCGCGGGAACGCCGCACTGCCGATCGGCCGCGAACGTCGCGAGCCCGGCCTGCGGGACCACAGACGTTTCCGCGGGAACGCGCCCGTGATCATCCTGCGCGCCGCCCGCTACGAATCGAGACGGTCCCGCGGGAACGCCGCACAGCACGTCGGCAGCGACCGTCACGACGAGCTCGATCGGCGAGCGCCGCTGCGCATCGCCCCGACAAACACTCTGCGCCATCGCGACCAACGCGTCGGCGCGGTTGAACTCGCCGCGCGGAGCGGGAGTCGTGGCCGAAGCCTCGACTTCCACGGTGGAGCCCTGCGATGCGGGCGAGGCAGTCGAGTCCTGCGCTGCCACCGGCGAACCCGTCGTATCAACCTCGATCCCCATCTGCGCGGCGAGCTGCACACGCAGGGCGCGCTCGCGCGCGATCTGATCGAGCGCGGCCCAGATGAGTGCTGCCTCCTCGGGATGGAGCGTCGCCTCGATCCGCACCATGCCGTCCTCGAGATCGCGGCGCGAGACCGTGCGGCGTTGGCGATCGTAGTTCTCGTCGGTCTCCTTCGCGGCGCGCACGACGATCGCGTACTTGCGGCAGATCGTCTCGAGCTGGGAGCCCGTGGAGTGGCGGGCGTCCTCGAGGAGCATGGCCTCGTTCGCGGGTGTCGCGACGCGGGTCATCGCGCGGACCTTGCTGTACGAGATCGAACCGGTGCGGAGCGCGTCGTCGATCAATGGCAGGTCGCCGAGGCGCTGCGCGACGCGGATGTGCTCGCGCGCGGTGCCGGAGCTCATGCCCACGCGCCAGGACAGCCACTTTGCGCAGGAGGGGAAGCCCTGCTCGTACCAGTTGTTGGAGCGATCGTAGTCGCGGAGGGCGGTGAGAAGCCCGTGGGTGGCGGCGTCGAGGTGCGCTGCCATCTCCGCGATCCGCTCACCGAGAAGTTCGGCTTCGGTCGACATCCGAGATCGTTAACACGGCAGTCTGACAATCTATGATCACTTCCGATCATAGCGCTGTTCGCGTTGCTGCGGCGGGCGATGTCGAGCACGGAGGCGTGTGCTCTGCATCCGCGCACGACGACGACGACGACGCACGAGGGACGACATTAAAAATGTTGTTCCAGACGTGATGGTCAATGCCACGCTCGACGTCGAAACGGATCGACGCACGGCTCATGGACCGGCCCGCGACTCGCATCCCGAGTGACCACCGAGAGAGAGGCCCGGCAATCGCCCTCCCCGTGCG
>JANOPP010000691.1:0-1616 GCA_031421915.1 Myxococcales bacterium
CCGCGGGCGTCGCGATGCGCTCGACGCGCGCCGGCGGCGGCTTGCACCCGAACCCGATCGCAGCGCCCGCGATCAGGATCGCGCGGCGCGCAGAGGTCATTCCTCGCTCGCGACGTTGTCGCCGATCAGCCGCGCCGCGTCCTTGGGCTCGATCTTGCCCGACAGGATCGCCGCCACCCCTTCGAGCACCGGCATCCGCACGCGCACCTGCTTCGCGAGTGCGACGCCCGTGACCGCCGCGCGCGCACCCTCGGTCCGCACGCTATCGGCGGTGACCACGCCATCGGCGAGGCGGCGGCCGAGCAGATAGTCTGCGGAGCGATCGCTACTCGCGCGCACGAGGATGTTGCCGAGTCCCGCGAGGCCAGAGAACGTCCGCGCCTCGGCTCCGTTCGCCGCACCGAGCCGCGCAGCCTCGGCGATCGTCCGCGTGATCAGCACGGCGCGCGGCCCCGCGGTCATACCGAGCCCGTCGCACAGGCCGAGCGCGATCACGTACGCGCCCGACAGCGCGGAGGCGAGCTCGACGCCCGCGAGATCGCGCGAGCCATAGAGGCGCAGAGCCGGTGGTGTGTTGAGCAGGCGGCGCGCCTCGGCGACGACCTCGTCGAACGCGGACGCGACGACCATCGATGCAAACTGGCCCTCGACGAGATCGGCCGGCAGCGCGGGCCCCGCGAGCACGCCGAGCTTGAGGGTTGGCAGGCCCTGCGCCATCACCTCGGACACGCGTTCGTTGTTCGGGGTCGCGAGCGCACCGATCGCGTGCACGACGATGTGGCTGCCGTCGAGCACGTCACCGAGCTCGCGCGCGCGGTCGCGGACGTTCGTCGACGACACCGCGAGCACGAGGAACCGCGCCTCGGCAGCGAGGCGGCGCGGATCGCTCGTGGCCTCGAGAGGATCCGGGAGCAACGCGGCGGGGAGGCGCGGGCTCTTGCGCGAGCTCTGGATTGCTTCGACGACCTTGGCATCGCGTGACAGCAGGATCACGCGGCGACCCGCACGCGCCAGCACCGAGCCGAGCGCCGTGCCGAACGTGCCGGCGCCGATGATCCCGACCGTGTCGCCCCGCTTGGTCACGGGACCTCCGGCGGAATGTGCGCGGTGCGGTTCTGATAGTAGTAGAGGAGCTTCACGTCCTCGATCTGCAGCCAGTCACCCTCGCGCACGACGGCGGGCCGCGTGTGATAGGTGCCGAGACCGCGCACCGCATCCTCGAGCTTCTCCTCGGCGGACTGGGCGAGGTATCCCGGATGCTCGGCGCCCCACTCCGGGTGGGCCACGAGCCGCGCGCGCAGCCGCACGAGCTCTTCGACCGCGTCGCTGAGCGAGACGGAGAGCTGTGACGCGGGTGCGCGGAGCAGGCGATAGACATCGCGCGTACCGACCGCGCGCGCGATCAGATCATAGAGAGCGCGCGCCACGAGGTTCGTCGAGTGGAACACCGTGAGCTTGGGGTAGGCCGCTGCGAGCCGCCGGCCGAGTGCGCGGGTGTACTCGGCATCCCGCTGATCGTCGTCGGTGACCTCGCCATCGGCTCCACGCACGAAGCTCGCGGGGTCGACAATGCGGCCCTGGCGATCGATGGACTCGCCGTCGTCGGTGATGTCGTT
>JANOPP010000692.1:0-1510 GCA_031421915.1 Myxococcales bacterium
AGATCATGCCGATCGTCCGGAGTCGATCCCCATCATGCCGCGAGGAGATCCGGACTCCAGCCCGTGAACGCGTACGCGTGGCGGCCCTCATGGCACGAACAGGGATTCGGACCTTCGTCGCCACGCCGGATGCGACGACGCAAATCTGCGCGGGAGAGACTGTCGACCTGGTGATCGCCGTCGGTGCATCAGTTGGTGACCCGGCTATGTTTGTAGACCTCGTCCTGGCTCGGCTCAGCGCACTTCGACGTGCTGATCGCCTCGCTCGATAGCCACATGACGCGCGCGAGCGGAGTTCCTTGCCGGCACGACCCCAGAAGCGCTCGCAGGAGGGGCGCTGCGTGCGCCGCTTCGATCGGCAGCGGCAGCAGCTGCTGACGCTCTTGCCAGGATCGTCAACGATGGTCTCGCAACAGCTTCCGAGCTGCGTCAGAAGTTCCACAGTGACCGCAGCGGCACAGCGGAAACCGCGAGCGGCCGGAATACTCTTCGAGGCAGCTCATGGCCCGAGGTACGGCATGAGTTACGGGACCGTCAGGGCCGGGCGGTGAGAATTCGACGGACCTCGTCGACCTGGCGCGCGTGCTCTCCGTCGATCACTGCCTTCAATCGGGTCGACTCCTGCGTGAGCGCGGGCGCCGCAGGAGGATCGACCTCGGCTTGTGCCGCGAGTAGCCCGGCGAGTGACGCCCGGGTGTCGCAGTCCGCGCCGCACGGCTGGGAGAGACCACTAGCGGCCGCCGCGAGGATCAACGCGGCGTCGCTGGGTCGTCCATCGAACTTCGCGACTGCCGCCGCGGTCGTGGCAACCTCTGTCCAGGTCGCCACGCTGCGTCCGCTGGGACGTGCGAGATCGTCGATCAGCGACTGCTCGAGGCTATATACGCCCGCGTGATCGCCGCGCTCGCGGTGGAGCGCGATCAGATCGCTGGCCGCATGAAGGCGAGCTTCGGCACCAGGCCGCGCCTCGGCGAGCACGCGGCGGAGCACCGCTTCGGCCCCGGCGATTCGCCTGCGCTCGAGCAACGCGCGTGCGCGAACGACGCGCGTGTCGGCGAGCAGGGGGGCATCGCTCGGCAGAGCTTTCTCGCGGATCGCGAGGACTCGGTCCGACAGCTCCGAGGGAGACATGCAAACGGCGACCTTGGCCTTCGGCGTTGACGAGCAGTAGATGGCGGCGAGATCGAGGATCGTCGCCACGGCGGTATCGGCTGGCGCCGCGACAACGACCTCCTTGTGCAGCGCATCGAGCTCGTTAACCGCTGCGTGACGGGCGGTCTTCTTGCTCGTGGGGGTTCCAGGAAAGGGATCCTTCGTGAATGGATCGATCGGGTAGTTCTGTTCGTCGAAGTAGAGATCGACGAGCAAGAGACGTAGGTGACCGACGTCGACGGTGTCGCACTGGTAGAACGCTGCGCCACCGCGGATCGCATCCCCCCCTCCGCGCTCGAGCCTGTTGGAACGCCATCGCGTTCCTGGGTCGACCGCGGGGTATTGCGCGCGCAAGGCG
>JANOPP010000693.1:0-3132 GCA_031421915.1 Myxococcales bacterium
CCGCCCACGACGAGCAGATCGGTCGCCCGGTCGCGATCAAGCGTCTACGCTCGACCAAACCGAGCGAGGATGCGCTCGCGCGGTTCCTCCGCGAGGCCCGGATCCAGGGCCGCCTCGAGCACCCCGCGATCGTCCCTGTCCACGAGCTGTGGCGCGACGATCTCGGCCGTCCGTTCTTCGTCATGAAGCAGCTCACGGGGACAACGCTCGCGGACGTGCTCGCGCGTCTCGCGGTCGGTTCTCCCGAGGCGCAGAAGCAGTTCTCCCGCCAGCGAATGCTACGCGCGTTCTCCGACGTCTGCCTCGCGATCGAGTTCGCGCACACCAAGGGCGTCGTCCATCGCGATCTCAAGCCCGCGAACATCATCCTCGGTGACTTCGGCGAGACCTACGTTCTCGACTGGGGCGTCGCGCGCGTGATGGACGAGGAGGAGCGCCCGAGCTTTGCCGATGTCGGCACGATCGCAGAGGGCTCGCCCGCGTACACCGAGACCGCGGCCGGCGCGATCCTCGGCACGCCCGGCTACATCGCACCGGAACAGATCCGCGGTGACAACGACCTCGACGGCCGCGCCGACGTCTACGCGCTCGGCACGATCCTGTTCGAGATCCTCACGTTCTATCCACTCCATCCCCGTGGCCAGGCCGCGATCGCATCCGCCCTCAACGGCGTCGATGCTCGGCCCTCCCGCCGGGCGATCGATCACGTGATCGCGCCCGAGCTCGACGCGATCTGCGTGCGCGCGACGGCGGTCGATCGCAACGACCGCTACGCGACCGCTCGCGCGCTCGGCGACGCCGTGCAGGAGTATCTCGACGGCGATCGCGACTTCGTGCTGCGCCGCGAGCTCGCACGTACCGAGCTCGCGACCGCCCGCCGTGCCATCGCGAGCGGCAATGGACCGCAGGAGCGCAGGATCGCGATTCGCGCCGCTGCCCGTGCGCTCGCGTTCGATCCGCAGTCACCGCAGAGCGCGGATCTGCTCGGTCGCCTGATGCTCGAGCCGCCGCCGGAGATGCCCGTCGAGGTCGAGCAGGAGATCAACAAGCTCGACATGGAGTCCCTGCAGCGCAGCGCGCGGTTCGGCACGTACGCGGCGCTGATCTACGTCATGTTCTTCCCGATCCTCTACGCGATCGGCTTTCGCGACACCTGGTATCACATCGTCGGACCCGCGCTGTGCGGGTTCATCGTGTTCGTCGAGCTCGTGCTCGCGCCGAAGAACGTGTTCCTCTCGGGCTACCTCGCGATCGCCGCGAACCTCGCGCTGATGGCGCTGCTCGCGTTCATCATCAATCCCTTCCTGATCGGCGCAGGCCCCGGGACGATCATGGTGATGGTGCTCGCGACGCATCAACGCCTGATCAAGACCTGGCTGCTCGCACTGCTCGCCGCGATCGCCACGCTCGCGCCGTGGGTGCTCGAGCAGGTCGGCGTACTTGCGAGTCGCACCCACGCCGAGGGCAGCAGCTTCGTGCTGCGCACGGCGGCCGAGGACCTGCTGCCGTTCCCTGCCCTGCTCGGACTCGCGGCCTACGTGATCGCGATGCTCGGCGCGGCCCTGTACGTCGGCCGTGCGCAGGACAACGAGCGGCGCGGCGAGCGGCGGAGCCTCCAGATCCAGGCGTGGCAGCTGCGCGAGCTGGTGCCCCGCGCGGAGACCAGCGCGGCCTGACCTCATCGCGCCGTGGAACACTGGGTTCCCGTGCGCAGGGTTCCGCTCGTGGCCGGGTGTGGCCATACTGTTGCGATGACGAACCGACGTGACGACGGCGTGACCCGGCGCGAGGTGCTCGTGGGCATCGGAGCCGCCGGCATTGCTGCCGCTGCCACGGGTTGCGAGAAAGGCGGAGGGACGATGAGCGAGACGAAGCAGCAGAGCCAGAGCAACGGAACCCGGATGCCCGTGGTGTTCCTGCCGCACGGTGGCGGACCGTGGCCGTGGATGGATCTCGGCTTCCCGAAGGCCGACAACGCTGCGCTCGCGGCGTACCTCGACACGATCAAAGGGCTCCCGAAGACCGCGCCCAAGGCGCTGCTCGTGATCTCCGCGCACTGGGAAGAGGCCGTGCCCACGGTCATGACCGGCGTGCAGCCGCCCATGCTCTACGACTACTACGGCTTCCCCGAGCACACGTACAAGATCACGTGGCCCGCCCCCGGCGAGCCCGCGATCGCGGCGCGCGTGCAGGAGCTGCTCGCGGCGGCGAACATCAAGAGCGCGACCAACGCGGAGCGCGGCTTCGATCACGGGACGTTCGTCCCGCTCAAGCTCGCGTATCCCGAGGCCGAGATCCCGACCGTTCAGCTGTCGCTGAAAACGGGCCTCGACCCGGCAGAGCACCTCGCGATCGGCCGCGCGCTCGCGCCGCTGCGCGACGAGGGCGTGTTCATCATCGGCAGCGGCATGAGCTATCACAACATGCGCGGCTTCATGAACGCGTCCGCGCAGGCGCCGTCGGAGACCTTCGATGCGTGGCTGCGCGAGGCCGCGACGAGCGAGCCTGCCGAGCGTGATCGCAAGCTCGCGCAGTGGGCAGAGGCACCCGCGGCGCGCGCGTGTCATCCGCGCGAGGAGCACCTGATCCCGTTGATGGTGATCGCTGGCGCGGCGGGCGCGGACCGCGGGACGGTCCCGTACACCGGCTCGATGGGCGGCGTGAAGATCTCCGCCGTCCACTACGGCTAGACCGCGGATCCGACGGCTACTCGTCGGGCTGCGGCAGCGCGACGGCGGCTTTGACCTCGGTCACCGTCGCGGTGCGCCAGTGGCGCGCGTGATTCTCGGCGGTCGTGAGCGTGCGCGGGTCCATGCGATCGCAGCACACGATGCCGCGCAGGTGATCGATCTCGTGCTGGAGGATCCGTGCGTACCAGCCGCTCGCCTCGATCGAGATCGGCTCGCCGTGCTCGTTCCATGCCTCGACCTTCACGTGCTTCGCGCGACGTACGACCATCGAGAAGCCGTTGAACGACAGGCAGCCCTCGAACGCCTCGACCGTCTCGTCGCCGACCAGGGTCAGCGTCGGGTTCACGATCACGTGGAACGGGACCTTCTTGCGATCGCGCTCGAAATCCTCGACGGGATCTTCGATCACCGCGAGCTGCAGCGACTCGCCGATCTGCGGGGC
>JANOPP010000694.1:0-2502 GCA_031421915.1 Myxococcales bacterium
GCACGATCCGGCCCACCAGTGCAGCGGCAGCACCGGCCAGGCGCGTGCCGCATAGGACAGCGCCGCCGCTCTCGGCGTACTCAGGTCTAGGGCCGTCATGCAGCGCCCTGCATCCGGCGGGGCAGTGCGCTGCTCAGACAGAGCGCGATCAGCCCGTCGATCGTCCCCATGTACCGCGCCAGAGCCTCGGTGGACAGCGCGCCCGTGTCGTGCAACACGGCGAGCGCTTGCTTGTCGTGCTGCAGGACGTCCCAACGGTCGATCGGATCAGCGCTGTAGGTGCGCCGCATCGTCGTGGGCGTCGTCATCACGAACGGGTTCCGCCCTTGCGCCTGCACCGCGGACCGATTCAACTTCTTAGCCATAAGTCAGTACCTGCAGAACGGTCGCGCTCCGGACAGAGCATCGCGGCCGTTTTGCTTTTGTCAGAGGTGGTTAGCCGAAGTCTTCGTCTCGAGCGAGCTCGCCGCCGGCGAGGCTCAAGACGTCCTCGGCCGGCGTCACGCCAGCCAGGGCAGCGAAGTGCGAAGCGATGCGCGCGGTCTTCCGGGCGTCGTGTCCCGCATCGGCGGCGCGCAATGCATCCGCGGCCGTTGATGCCGCCAGCGCGGCGAAGCGTTCACGCTCGCGAGACAGGTCGATCCCGTGTCGGGCTGCGAAGGCTGTCGCGTAGCCTTCTGAGGTGGGCTTCGCGGTCCGTGCTGGTGCGCCAGGGAGTGCGCTGACACTCGCCCGCTTCGCCGCGCTGAGCTGATTGAGGACGTCGACCATTTCGGACGTCATCTCGCGATCACCGCGCTCGAGGGCTGCTGCAACGGATGCGAGCCGAATCCGCTTGCGCTCACTGAGAATTCGATCGGCGTCCGAGCCGGTTGGCAGTGTCGCTGCCACCGCGGCGACGGCGGCGGCAATCTCCTCCTTCGTCACGCTGCACGCTCTGCGACGGTGCGCTCGGCCGTGCTGCGGTATTGCGCGTGCCCTTCGATGAACGCGACAAGCGCCGCGTGGTCATAGAAGGCGCGGCCGTTGATGATGCGATACGCTGGCCCTGTGCCGGCGACGCGCCACTTCCGGAGCGTGATCGGGGCACGGCTGAGCGCCTTCGCCGCTTCGGCTGTCGTGTAGCCGTGCTCGAGCGGCGGGGAGACAACTACTGTCTGCATGTGGGGAACCCGGTAACGGACAACGACACAAGCGAGCCCGAAGGCGCGCGCGAGGTTGGGTTTGGTTGTTGTTGGGTTGGGTCTCTGTGCACGGAGCGGCCCAGCCGCATTCCGTTTCTCGCGTCCAAGGCCGCAAACGTCCGACCGTGGTGTGCCGCCCCAAGCGACCGTGCCAGTGCATGAACGCGTGTCGCGCATTGTGCCGCGTAGCGTCGTGCACCGGACTATATCGTCGCCTTCTGAAATCGACAAGACTCGCAGCGTGTCGCACCCGCCGGCGATTGCTCCGGCGGGTGGAAGAGCATGAGAATTCATGCCGCGTGCGGTGCCGGCGTGATGGCGTCGACTGCAGCCAGGAGCGCGGCGGCGAGTTGCCGGATCTCGGAGAGCTGCAGGAGCTCGCCCGGCGCGAGGCGGATCATGACGGGCGTCGTGCTGTCGCGCGGAAACGTCCGGAAGGCGATCCGATAATCCGCGTGCGCCTCGAGGCTCGGGGAGCCGATCCGCTCCACTTGCCAGCCCAGCCCGCGGGCGTCCCAGCCAGGTGACTCGAGCATGGCGGACACGCTGTGCAGCGCTCCGAGGTGCCAGGTCAGGTCGGTCCCGCTTGTCGGTGACAAGCGCGCGACTTTACAGCGAACAGCGAAACTGTTCTTTTTCATGGGTACGTCCTGCCCCTCGGGGCGGTTCTCCGGTCACTTCCTTTCGTCCGCCAAGACAAGAGAGGAGGTGGCCGGTTTTTTTCGGCAGTGCCGCTGCCGGGCCGGCGTGGGATCAGCCCACGAGCTTGAGCGCCGTTGGCGCCGTGTCTAGCGCGTTCTGTCGGCGCATGCCGATCGTATCCGCCGCCTGCTTCACGACGGGGTTCTTCTGCGCCTTCTGATACCGGTCGAGATGTTGCTTTGTCGCGTGTCCGCTTACCGCTTGGCCGATCGCCGCGGAGTAGTCGGCGCCGTAGTCGGACAGCACGTCATGCCGGAAGTCGTGCAGGTGCATCTCAGGCACGCCGGCCGCCTCCCGAATGCGGTGCCAGTGGGGATCGAGCGCGGTGTAGGGCTTCGCGAGATCCCGTGGCGACGGCAGGACATACGGGCTGTCGAGGCCGAGGCGATCGTGGCGCGCGCGGATCTCGCGCAGCAGGGCGAGCACCGGCTCGCCGACGACGCGCTTATCGCGGCGCCGCTCGCCCTTGGTTTTGCTCTTGAGGAGATGCAGCTCGGATACGTCCCATGCGATCTCGGACCACTCGAGCTTGAGGATCTCGCTGACGCGACACGCGGAGTGATACAGCAGCCTGACGGCGTAGACCGCCTGCCACGGCTTGCCCTCGCCCTCATAC
>JANOPP010000695.1:0-7462 GCA_031421915.1 Myxococcales bacterium
CGACGACCAAGCCGGACACGACGAAGACCACGACGACCAAGCCGGACACGACGAAGACCACGACGACCAAGCCGGACACGACGAAGACCACGACGACCAAGCCGGACACGACGAAGACCACGACGAAGACCACGACGACCAAGCCGGACAAGACGAACACCAAGCCGGACAAGACGAACACCAAGCCCGACGACAAGACGTCCGGCTACCTCACCGTCTCCAGCAAGCCGAGCGCGAAGATCCTCGTCGACAACGTCGATACCGGTATGTCTACGCCGACGAGCAAGATCCAGCTGACGCCGGGCCGCCACAAGGTCACGTTCGTCGTCGGTGACGACAAGTTCACGTTCGCCGTGACCATCAAGGCCGGCGAGACCACCGCGCTCAACAAAGAACTGCAGTAGGAAAAGGGGTCAGGCCACCATTGGATCCCTGGGGATCTAATCGTGGCCTGACCCCTTTTTCTGTTCAGTGCTCGGACTTCGCTTCGCTCGACTCGAGCGCGGAGAGCTTGGACTCGAGCTCCGCGATCCGGTCGGCCAGCGCACGGACGTCCTTGTTGACGCCCGCGAACGGAGAGATGCCTTCGATGGCGCTCCGGATCTTGCCGTCGACCTGCTTCTGCCACTCCTCGAGTCGCATCTTCGAGTGATCGACCCACTCGCGCAGCGACGCGAGGCTGCGCTTGGTGACCATCGCCTCGTCGTGCGGCTCGGCAGGCATCTCGTCCGGCGGCTCGTCGGCTTCGCCATCCTTCTTCTTGCCGGGGAGGATGCTCTGCACCTTGGCCTGCGCCGCGGCGAACCACTCCCGCGCGCTCTCGCCACCGCTCTGGATGATATTGCGCATCGCGCCAAGCGGCAGGAAGCTGCGCTGCTTCTTCTCTTCTTCGAAGATGATCTGCGCCAGGGTGACCGTGGTCAGGTCCTCCTTGGTCTTGTTGTCGACGATCTTCACATCGTCGCCATTGCGAATCATCTCGCTGATTTGATCCAGCGTGACGTACCGGCTGTGCTCCGTGTCGTAGAGCTTGCGGTTGGCGTATCGCTTGATGATCCGGGTCTCGGGCATGGTGCGATCACCTCTAATGATTCCAAAGTATCACGCACCGCGCCATGGGCTCAACGTGCCACAATGTCCCGGTGGGGCCCGACCACATCATCAGTCGCCTGAAAGCGATACGGGACGCGCGGATGCGCATCCTGGCGCTGGTAGAGGCCTGGGGCCAGGGCGACCCCGGGACCTGGGTCGAAGCGCTCGACGCGATCGTGGCGCGGTCCCACCGGGTCGACGACGCGGATGCCCTCCTGGCCCTCGAATGCCTGACCCACGCGGCGGCCGAGCCGACCCTGCGCTACGAGACTCGCCAGCAGCTCTACATCGCGGCGATCGAGCGAGGTCTGACCTCGATCGCCCGCCTGTTCCTGTCGGCCTCGCCGACCGTGGTCGCCGAGTCGCAGATCAAGAAGGCGCTCGCACCCGAGCGTGCGCTCAAGCCCAGGGGGCGGCCGCTCACGCTCGGCGAGCGCAAGTCGCTCGCGCGGACGCATCGGCGTGAAGATCTGCTGCTCCTGATCCGCGATCCGCACCCCGCGGTCGTCGCGATCTTTCTCGATAATCCGCATGTCACCGAGATCGACGTCGTGCGCATCGCGGCCGCACGGCCGGCGGTGCCGGAGTCCCTCGCAAAGATCGCCATGCACCCGAAGTGGAGCGTGCGTCACCCGGTGAAGCGCGCGCTGGTGATGAATCCCGCGACGCCGCTCGCCGACGCGATCCGAATCACGACGACGCTACGCGCCCAGGAGCTCGCCGAGCTCGCCAACGATCCGTCGCTCCCCGACGCACTGCGGGAGCATGCTGCGGACCTCCACGCTGCAACGCAGCGGCGTCCACAGGTCTAGATCACGAATCCGAGGCGGACTTCTTCTTGCGACGGACGACGACCTCTTCCCACTCGCCGTCGTCGTCGCTGGTACCCTTCGACAGTTCCTTCTGCTTCTTCGCAGGGAGCTGCTTCTTGGCTTCAGCCTCGGTCTCTTCTTCGTCCTTGTCCTTGTCGTTCGTGGCGCGCTTGAAGTTCTTGATGCTACGGCCCAGCGCATCGCCGATCTGCGGCAGCTTGTTAGCTCCGAAGACGACGAGAACGATGAGGAGGATGATGACTAGCTCGCCCATACCGGGCATGGCGATCTCCTTTGGACAGTCCGCAATCTAGCACTGTTTCCCGGAAGGGCTGACGGCGGCGTCGGAAACGGGGTCAAAACTGCGGCCTGAAAACTTGGTTCAGGTCCGCCTGCGCGCCTATGTTCGGGCCATGCGTCTCGCTGCCGCAGGGGCACTTATGTACGTGGCGCTCGTCGGTACCGCGCGCGCGGACGAACCCGTCGTCCACGCCGGCGCGCAGGCTGCACCGCCCGTTCAGGGTGGGGGCGAGCCGGTCCTGCCGCAGCAGCTCGATGGACGGCGTTCAGTACGTGGCTGCGCCACCGACGAGACCTGTGGCCGACCCGGCGAGGCGATGCGCGAGCTCGACGTCGAGCTGTTCCCGGCCCCCGGCTCGAACCCGTGGCTCGACGAGAGGTCTGCGCCCGCGAGCCGTGTCGAGGCGATGTCGTCACGCACCGTCAAGAAGCCGAGCGAGCTGCGCCCCGAGCATCCGTGGCTCGATCAGCTCGTGCTGCCCGACCTCCCGGTCCAGTGGTCGCAGCGCCTCGTCGACTACCTCGTGTTCTACAAGACCGATCCGCGTGGCCGCTCGATCATCTCGAGCTGGCTCGTGGCGCAGGGGCGGTACAAGGATCTGATCTCGACCTACCTGCGCAAGGCGCGGCTTCCTCAGGATCTCATCTACGTCGCGATGATCGAGTCGTCCTACGATCCGAATACGCTGTCCTCCGCGGGCGCGCTCGGCTTGTGGCAGTTCATGCCCGAGGGCGGAAAGATCTACGGGCTGCGGCAGGATCGCTGGGTCGACGAGCGCAAGGATCCCTACCGCGCGACGATCGCGCAGATGGATTACTTCCACGATCTGCAGCAGCGGTTCGGCGACTGGCCGATCGCGCTCGCCGCGTTCAACGTCGGCTATGGCGCGATGCTGCGCTCGGTCGCGCGCTACAACACGAACGACTACTACAAGCTCTGCGAGTACGAGAACGGTCTCCCGTGGGAGACGTGCCTGTACACGCCGAAGATCCTCGCGACGGCGATCGTCGGTCACAACCGCGCGCTGTTCGGGATGGACAAGCTCGAGCCCAAGCCGGCGGAGACCTGGGACGAGGTCTCGGTCCCGAAGTCGATGACGTTTGGTGTGATCGCGCGCGCCGCGGGCGTGCCCGAGGCAGACATCAAGCGGCTGAACCCGCACCTCCGGCGTGGCCGCACGCCGCCCGGCGAGGCCGGCTACATCGTGCGCGTCCCGCCCGGCAAGAAGGCCGAGACACAGCGCAAGCTGATCGAGCTGCAGTCCGACTGGGACGGCTACGATGCCTACGTCGTCGCGCATGGTGAGCGGTTCGAGGACGTGGCGACCACGTTCGGGATCTCGACGGCCACGCTGCGCCGGCTCAACGGTGTCGAGCACGAGTCAGAGATCTCGGGTGGCACCGTCCTCGTCGTGCCGCGGATCACCGCCGATGCGCGCGCGAAGAACCAGGCCAAGGCGAAGGCCAAGCTCCTCGGTTCGGGGATCGATCAGAAAGAGGGAGAGGCGCTGATCGTGCCGGTGCCCGACAAGAACTTCATCGTCGACGGCAAGCAGCGGATCTTCTATCGCGTCGTCACGGGTGACACGGTGAAGTCGATCGCGAAGGCACTCGACATCACGCGCGATCAGCTCGCGACGTGGAACGGCCTCACCCCCGACGCAAAGCTTCACCCCAAGATGGTGGTGGTCGCGTGGGTGTCACCGACGTTCGATGCGGACAAGGCGCGCGTCGCGCTGCTCGACGAGACGCAGCTCGTGGTCGTCACGCGAGGCTCCCCCGAGCACCTCGATCTCGCGGAGCAGCGCACCGGCCGCGCTCGGATCGAGTACGTCGCGGGCAAGAAGGAGAAGCTCGAGGACGTCGCGAAGCGCTACGGCATGGGGTCGCACGATCTCGCGCGGATCAATCGCATCTCGTACAACACCGTCCTCGAGAAGGGCGACAAGATCATCGTCTACCAGGTGACCGATCCGACGCGCTCGGATCGCGCCGAGGAGCAGTGGAAGAAGACGCCGCGCCCCAAGAAGGGCAAGGGCGACAAGTCCAACGGCACCTCCGACGCGAAGAAGAAGAAGACGGCCGAATCGCCGGGTCCCGTGACCAAGCCCACGCAGATCGACTGAGAACTCCAATTTCGACGCTGACCCGCCTACAATTTCTCGTAAGGAGTGTTTCATGACGATGACTCGTAAGGATTTTCTACGTTCGATCGTGGGTGCCGGTGTCGGCGCCATCGGTGTTGCGGCGATCGCCGGCTGCGGCGGCGATGATGGCGGCGGCGGTTCCGTCGATGCCCCGGCTGTAGCGTGCACGACGCCGACGAGTGCAATCGGGACCAACCACGGCCACACGATCACGGTCAGCCTCGCGGACGTGAATGCCGCCGCAGACAAGACCTATGACATCACCGGTACGTCCCCTCACGCGCACAGCGTGACCGTCACGGCGGCTCAGTTCGCGCAGATCAAGGGCGGCACGACGTTGATGATCACGTCGACCAGCGGCATGGCTCACACGCACGCTGTCACCGTGATGTGCGTCAGCTAGCCGGGCTAGAAGTCGAAGCCCGCTGACACCGAGAGCGTGCGCTGCGCGGCCGCGGTGTCCTTGGCGTCACACATCGTCGTCGTCGAGTCGGGCATGCACGCGTCGCTCGTGCCGCTGCGGTCATCGACCGAGCTGCCCTTGAGCGCGAACTGCGCCTCGACGGTGAGCTGCAGGATGTAGTACTGGAACTTCGCGCCGACGAGGATCCGCTGGCGCGTGATCGTGTCCTGCTCGCGGAACACGAAGTTCAGATCGCTGTCGAGCTCGTTGCCCATCGTCAGCGGATCGATGTTCGGGGTCGGATCGACGACCTCGGAGCGCGGGACGATCAGGAGCAGGTTCCATCCGGCGTACGGATCGAACCGCCAGGTGCCGCCGACGCCGACGTGCTTGGATACCGTGACGTCGACCGAGGCGACGGTCAGGTCGAGCTCGCGCTGCGACATCATGCGCGAGACCGCGCCACGCACCGCGAGGCTCGGGATCGGTAGCGAGCGGTAGCCCTCGTGGAGTGCGAACTTCGCGTAGAGCTGGCCGGTCCAGATGTTGGAGTCGATGAGGTGCACGGCGCCGACACCGACCTCCAACGACGGGGGGAGCCACAGGCCCTTGCGCGCAAACATGCCGACCGTCGTCAGCGAGCCAGGGCCGTGCGCACCAGAGCCGGTGCCCGCGGGATCCGAGCTGCCTTCGCGCGCCTTCCAGTACGGCGCCGTCGGATCGATCGTCGTGGTCGAGTAGTCGACGGTGAGCTGGAAGCCACCGAAGCCGATCGTGTCGGCCGGCGTCAGCATGTGAGGAGCGAGCACCACGCCGAGCTGGGACGCGAGGCCGCGCAGCTCGAGGTTCTGGCCGATCACGTTGGTCAGGACACCGTTGTTGTCGGTGACGCGGGTCGCGAGACGGCTGAGGATGATGTCGTTGCTGTCCGCAGCGGCGACGCTGGGCGCGACGACACTCAGTGCGAGCACGGCACCGGCAACGCGCCTTCCCATGGCGAAATCGTACCATGGTACAGCTCGCTGATGACCCAGCACGCGACGATCCTCGTCGACGATTCGGGGCCGATCGCGCGCCTGACGCTGAACCGCCCCGACAAGCGCAACCCGATCGGTCCGGCCACCTGCGGGGAGCTGGTCGCGGCACTCGCCGCGATCGGTGCGAACCCGGCGGTCCGGGTCGTGGTCCTGACCGGGGCCGGCCCGGTGTTCTCGGCGGGTGGCGATCTGTCGGCGATGCAAGGAGCGCCGAGCGGTCCCACGGCGACGCTGGTCGAGCTGCTCACCGCGATGCACGAGCTCGGCAAGCCGATCATCGCGATGGTCCACGGCCCGGCGCTCGCAGGTGGCCTCGGTTTGATGGTCGCCTGCGATCTCGTGCTCGCCGCCGACACCGCCGTGTTCGGCACCACGGAGATTGGCGTCGGTCTGTGGCCGATGATGATCACCGCCGAGATCACGCGCAGCATCGGTCGCAAGAAGACGCTCGAGATGATGCTGACCGGCACGAAGTACACGGCAGCTGAAGCACTCGCGATGGGTCTCATCAACCAGGTGGTCCCTGTAGCCGAGCTCGAGGCCGCGACGATGAAGCTTGCCGGCGAGCTCGCGGACCGCAGCCCTGCCGCGCTCGCGCTCGGGCTCAAGGCGTTCTATCGCTCACAGGACATGGAGTTCGGCCCGCAACTCCGCTATCTCCAGGCCGAGCTCGGTCGCGTGCTGGCGCTCGAAGATGCGGCCGAGGGCATCTCGGCGTTCCTCGGCAAGCGCAAGCCGGTGTGGAAGGGCAAGTGAACCGAGCCGCGCTCGCGGTGCCGCGGATCGCCGCGTGCCGCGTCGTGGGTCCAGGTGAGCCCGGTGCGTTCGTACCGCCGGGTCACGTCGTACCCGACCACCATGCCAAGTGCTCGATGCCTCACAACCGCCGCTCGGCACGCATCGTGATGTAGCGTCCCCTCGGAGGTTCTCCATGATTCGCGCATCCCTGCTTCTGATCGCTCTCACGCTCACCGTCGGTCCTGCTTGTGGCAAAGGCGACAAGGGAGGCGGCGGTGGCTCGGCCAAGGGACCGACGAAGCTCCCCAAGCTCGGCCTCGAGATCGACGCCCCCGGTGGACCCGAGGTCGGCGACGCGATCATGGGCGAGGGCCACATGCTGACCGGCGCGGGCGTCGGTGCGATGCAGATCGAGATCGCGGAGAAGCCGCAGACCCTCGACGAGGCAAAGTCCGACGCCGACATGTACTCGCCCAAGAACCTCAAGGCCGAGAAGCTCGCCGACGGCTGGTTCGTGACGTTCGACAACACCGGCGAGATGGGCAAGAACTTCTTCGTCCAGGTCCAGCGCGAGATCGGCGGCAAGACCTACAAGTGCTCGACGACCCAGGGCGACGGTGATCGCGCCGCGGCAGTCCTCGGGGCGTGCAAGACGCTGCGCAAGGGCGCCTAGCTACTCGGGCGGCGCTTCGTAGTGGACGAGGTCGGCCTCGATCACTCCGAGCTTGGTCTTCGCCCGCATCCTGAGTGGGACACGCGCGACGTCATCAGAGATCCAGACCTGGAAGGCGCTCTCGTCGGTGCGCCCGTCGTAGCGGACCGCGGGTCGGTTGCCGTCGCCGATCAGCTCGCGACCCGCGTCGGTGACGAGCACCTCGGTGCCGCCGCCGAACCACAGCTGGACGGAGCCGCGATCTCCTGGTCGCGAACGCC
>JANOPP010000696.1:0-3546 GCA_031421915.1 Myxococcales bacterium
CGTCGGCGTCCGCGCTCGACGCTCGGTCGGTTGCCAGGGTGTCGCGCGCTGCTCCTCCCACGTCATTTCCCAACGCCGCTTTCGCGGCTCTTTCGGGGGTGGCGCGATGGTCACGGACTCGGACAGCGAGAACTCGATCCACTCGTCCTCGACGCGCACACGGGTCTTCGGAGCGATGGTGTGGGTTCGTCCATAGATTACCTGCTCGGACTGCGGCGTGACTTCGACGACCAGAGAGCGCCCTTCGAGCGCCTTGATCAATGTGTCCGCGATGATCATCGCGCGCTGAACACTGCTGGGCGCTACGTTCACGTCGAGCCCGCCGGCTGCGCATGATGAAAGCAGACCATCGAATGGCTTCGTTCTCCCGAGGATCTTTGCGGTCTTGGTGACGAGCCTGTGCGGGGTCGTCAACTCCTCGGGCACGATGACCGGAGCCGTCGCCTTCTCGATCGCTGCCCTATCCGTGGCGGCGGTGGTTGGCTCGATTCGTTCGTGTGACCAGGCGTAGACCTCGAAAGTAGACGCCGCACTGTTCGGCAAAGGCGGAAGACTGGTGCGACCTGCGTCTCGATCGCTCGCGAGCCTGAGCCAATATCCTTGCGGGGGCGTCGGCACCTTGAGCCTGCGGCACAACTTCTTGAGCCCCACGTCCGAGATGCCGTACAGCTTCGCTGCCTCACGCAGCGTCTTCGACCAGACCCGGGCGTACAACTCGTCGCGGTTGTAGATGCGGAGTTCTCTCGGCATGGCCGTTCGTACCAACGTAACTGTCCGAGCATCGACGTCGCCGTCGAGGAATCGCGGCGTTGCGCGGCTCAGGGCGTGGCGGCCGACGCGGAATCGTCCGGCGGTCGCCAGCGGTGGGGCAGCAAGTTGATGATGTCGCGCGCTGGGTGGTCGTCGATGCGGGTGAGCACGTCGGTGAGGTAGTCGACGGGGTTCAGGCCGTGCTGCTGGCAGGAGTTGATCAGCGTGTAGAGGACGGCGTGGCGATGGCCGGAGTCCTCGTGGCCGACGAAGAGAAAATTGGCGCGGCCCATCGCGACGCGGCGGAGGGACCGCTCGGCTGCGTTGTTGTCGAGCGGCAGCGACGGATGGCGCGTGCAGAGGGTGAGCGCGGCGTGGTTGGAGAGGAGGTAGCGGATGGCGCGACCGAGGGCGGAGCGCGGCTCGTGACGCGGGCGGTGGACGCGCGCCCAGCGGAAGATCAGCGCCATGATCGGGCGCGAGCGCGCGGCGCGGAGCGCGGCGTGCTCGGCGGAGCCGAGGATGCCTGCCTTCTTGGCTTCGCGTTCGACGCGGTAGAGGGCGCTGATGAGGGCGAGCACGGGCGCGACCTCGGGATGGGCTTGCTGTTCGAAGATCTTGCGGCGGGCGTGGGCCCAGCAGCCGGCGCGGACTCGTCTGCCCGTCGAGGTGACGTCGTTGTAGCCGGTGTACGCATCGACGAGGAGGCGGCCCTCGGAGTCGCCGAGGACAGCGGACGGCACGGAGCCGCTGCGGGTCGTCGCGTAGCGATAGACGGTGAGGTCGGACGTGACGAAGGACCAGAGGTACGCCTTGCCCTTACGGTCGTGCTGCCTCATCGAGGTCTCGTCGGCGGCGACGTCGATGGCGGCCGGGACGAGCGCGAGCGCGGCGTCGTAGAGCGGCGTGAGCATCGTCGCGGCGCGGTGCAGGAGATCGCATGCGGTCTGGCGCGGCAGGTCGAGGCCGAGCTCGCGGTACACGGTCGCGAGGCGATTCTGCGGGATGGCGTGGCCGACCTTAGCGACGACGAGGTGGGCGACGAGCCCGGCGCCAAACTGGCCCTTGTCGCCGAAGCGCAGCGGCGCGGGGGCGGCGACGATGTGGCCGCAGCGGCACGCCAAGGTCTCGCGGCGGAAGATGCGGCGGCGCAGGTAGGCGCGGACGAAGTCGATGACCTCGCTCGTCGTCTGGCCGCTCGGCGACAGCGGCGGAGCGTCGGGGCAGCGCGGGCAGGTGCGCTCGTCGTCGGGGACCGCGACGTCGACGGTCTCGGTCGGCATCGTGGCGCGCCGCTGGGCGCGCGCCTTGGCACGGGTCGCCGCCGTTGTCGTCGGATCGACCGGATCCGGCGGCAGCGGCGGCGGCAGTTTGGTCGTGGTGCGCCGCTTCTCGCTCTTGCGCGCGTAGAGCAGGCGCTTGACCTCGGCGAGTTGCTCGCGGACGTCGGCGAGCGCGGCCGCCTGCTCCTTGGCGTAATCCTTCCAGCCGCAGTCGTGCTCGTCGGGAGGCGGGCTCACCGCGCTCTATTGATCACATCCGGATCGCGGGGTCCATCCGGATGTGCGCGGCATCGTGCAACTGATCGATCTTGCTACGCGGCCTCGCGCTTCCAGGCCGGCTGCCGTCGAGTCCCCGCGAGATCGAAGCCGCCGAGCAGCATCGCCAGCTCGGTGCCGTCGAGCACGACGCGATCGGTGTCGGTGGTGATGACGGGCAAGCGGAAGCGGCCCTTGGCGAGCCGCTTGTAGTAGATGACGAAGCCGCCGTGGTCCCAGAACAGGACCTTGATCCGATCGCCGCGGCGGCCGACGAAGACGAAGAGCTGGCCCCCGTACGGGTCGAGACCGAGCGTGCCGCGGACCAGCGCGCACAAGCCGTCATGGCCGCGACGGAGGTCGACGGCCTGGCTCGCGAGATACACGCGCGCGCCCGATGCGAACGTCAGCATGCCGGGCGAGTCGCCCCGAGGACGCGGCCGACGTACTCCGGCGGCGTGCCGGCTGGCAGCTCCAGCACGACATCGCCGACGAGGACGCGCAGGCTGTTCATTGCGGCCAGCGCCGGTGTCGGCGCCGGCAGGATCTCGATCATGCGCGCCGGCGAGATCGCCGCGGTCGACTCCGAGCGGAGTCGCCAGCGCCACCAGCGCACCAGCCCGGACGTCACGCCGTGCTGGCGCGCGACGCTCTCGATGCTGCGGCCCCGTGACAGCTCGGCTATTCGAGCCTCCCAGAATGATTTCGGTCGTCGCATGCGCGCGACTCTGCACGCCGCCACGCGATCTGCCTATGCGTCGATCCTCGGACAGTTACGTACCAACGAACGCGCGGCAGTTCAGCGAGCGAAGCACTTGCTCCAAGCTCACTGGTAGATGCCCGGCGGTCGTTCACCTTGGGACGCTCCGAGAATTCGGGTTGTCGACGACCGCCGGGCACTTCGAGCATGTCTCACAGGCGGTCCGTTGTGGAGCAACCTGGGCTGTTGATCCTGGAGCTACTTCGACGGTGCGGAAACGATGTGATGCCCGACGGAGTGCGAGCAAGAAGACGATGGGATCGCACTGCGAGCCGAGCGGACTTCCGTGCGGCTTGGCCCTGCCTCATTTCGCTCCACCCCTTCGTTCGCTCAACGTCGCGAAACTCTGTTGGTTGCACTCACTGCGCTAGGTGGGTGAGCTACCTTCGACGACCGATGAACTCTGGGGGGGCGCGTAGCGCGGTCTGGGACCTGACCGAAGGGTACGTTCTTTGAACGACGTCCTTCCGGCCGAAGTCATGACTCGGATCGCGGAGC
>JANOPP010000697.1:0-2225 GCA_031421915.1 Myxococcales bacterium
GCCGAGGCACGCGCAACGCTCTCGTCAGGCACCCTGCTCTACCGGCACGTGAACGGATCCATCGAGGTCCTGCTCGTCCACCCGGCCGGGAACTACAACCGCCGTGCACCGTGGGGCATCCCGAAGGGCGCACCGGATCCCGATGAGGCGCTCGAAGCGACCGCGCGACGGGAGACGCTGGAGGAGACCGGCCTCGACATCACGTGCTCGCTGGTCGATCTCGGATTTGTCGATTACACGCGATCCAAGAAACGGGTTCACGCGTACGCATGCAAGGCGCCCGACGGCGCGGCTCCGCGCTGCGCGTCGTGGGAAGTCGACAAGGTCGAGTTCATCGAGATCACGCGCGCGCGCCGGATCATCCATCCCGATCAGGCGGCGCTGCTCGACCGTCTGCAGCGGCATCTCGGCGACGAAAACGGTACGGCAGCAGCCGAAAAAACGTCGGCGTAGGCTGGCAAAGCAGACGGTTCCAGCGACGTCGGTCACGCTGTCGCAGGCCTGTCGCTCCGACGACGATTGTCGGGCGGGCTGACACCCCCGTCATTTTCGAGTGGACAAAACGGCGCTGCGCAGTAATCTCGCCAGCCACTGTTTTCCCTCTCGGGAGATGGTGAACCGTCCAAGCAGCTGAGTTTGCTCGGGCCGATCTGCACCTACCCCATCGCGGAGGTAACGCAATGCGGATCGGTGCGCATCCTGCACCGGTAACCCTCATGCGTCCTCGTTCGTACTTCTCGGAAGGAATTACGAGCCGGGATGCAACGGTTCGAAACCTCACGTCGTCACATCACGAGAATCAGGAGTAACCGCCATGGCAACCACGCATTCTGCACGTCGACCCCAGCGCGAAACGCGGCGGGCGATCACGGCCACGGCGCAGCCTCGCTCTCGCGCTCAGATGGGTACGCGGCAGAACCGCACGCCTGTCCCAGGCGCTGTGGCGAATGCGCTCGCTCCCGTCGCCGAGCCTTCCGTGGTAGCGACGCCCGTCAAGGCACCCCGCGCGATGCGCGCCGGTGACTCCGACGATCATCTGGCGGCGTACTTCCGCCAGCTCGCGGTGCACGAACTGCTGACGCCCGAGGACGAGCGCGAGCTCTCCCAGGGCATCGAGGACACCGAGATCCTGACGTGGGAGCGCGTGCTCGCCCGTGCGGAGATCGTGCGCCCGTTGCTCGCGATCGTCGAACCGAACCTCGAGCAGCCGACCAAGTTCGTCAAGCTCCAGAAGGTGCTCGACGAGATGCTGAAGTCCAAGAAGGCGCTCAAGGACACCAAGCTCGTCAAGAAGCTCGCCGCGGCCGCCAAGGAGTCCGCGAAGGAGATGCGCGCACTCGATCTCGATCGCGTGCACATCGATGCCGTCGTGCGCGAGCTGTATCGCGCTCGGGAAGCGTCGATCGCCGGCCAGGAGACCTGGTGGACCGATGGTAACGCGCGCGACGCGGGTGCGTTCCTCGATGAGGTTCGCCAGGCGCATCGCGATGCAGGGAACCTGCGCGACGAGTTCGTGCGCGCGAACCTGCGTCTCGTTGTCACCATGGCGCGCCGCTACGATCGTGGCGGGATGCCGCTCGCCGACCTGATCCAGGAGGGCAACCTCGGGCTCATGCACGCCGTTTCGCGGTTCGACTATCGCCGCGGCCTGCGGTTCTCGACCTATGCATGCTGGTGGATCCGGCATGCGATCGGTCGCGCACTCGCCGACAAGGCGCGTGCGGTACGCATCCCCGTGCACATGCTCGAGGCCCAGCAGCAGCTCGAGAAGGTGCGCCAGGGTCTCGTGGGCGAGCTCGGTCGTCCGCCGACTCCGCAGGAGCTGGCGAAGGCCGCGCGCGTTCCGCTCGCGAAGCTCAACCAGATGCATCGCTACATCATGGGGCAGCCGATGTCCCTCGACCGGCCGGTCCACGATGACGATGACCGCAGCTTCGGCGACACGATGGCCGATCCGAACTCGGAAGAGCACTCGCCCGAGGACAACATGACGACGGATACCTTGACCGGTCAGGTCAAGCGGCTCCTGCATCACCTCTCACCGATCGAGGCCGACGTGCTGACCAAGCGCTTCGGGCTCGGCGACGACGAGGAGCGCACGTTCCGCGAGATCGGCGACCAGTATCACCTGTCGCGCGAGCGCATCCGTCAGATCCAGAACTCCGCGCTCGACAAGCTGAAGCGCGCTCTCGAGCGCGAGCACCGCGGCCACGTCGAGATGTAAC
>JANOPP010000698.1:0-1529 GCA_031421915.1 Myxococcales bacterium
ATCGCGGAGCCCGAGTCGGCCCCCATCGTCAGCGTGCCGTTCGAGAACCGCACCCACGCCGGGAACGAGCGCGGCTGCGCGAACACCGGGCCGACGGCGACCTCCGCCGGGCCTGGCAGCACCGCGAAGTCGCCGACCACGCACGCATGGCGCTTCGCATGGAACGTACGGCGGATCTTGTCGTCGCCGTTCTTCTTCTGGACGGCGTTCTTGATCTGGATCGTCATGATGTCGGCCGCGTGCTCGGCGAACTCGGTCGCCTCGTTACGCCGCAACGTCTCGGCGTAGAGCGCCGGCGCGACCGGAGCGCGCGTTGTCTGGCACAGCCCCGCAGGAGCCGACGGTACGGCAAGGTCATCCGTGCAGCGCAGGCCTTCGCTGCAATCGAGGTCATCACGACGGTCGCACGCGTTACCCTCGTCAGCGCGCAGGTAGCAGGTGCCCTGGTTGCAGCTGTGGCGCGTGTCGCTCTGGCACTGCCAGTTCCACGTGCACTGCTCGCCCCAGACCCGGTTGCCGAACCAGTCTGCCTTGCCGGCCGGACCCGCCTCGCACTCGCCGGTCGCGAGCCGCTGGGCCGCCGGGCCATCATCGGCGCACTCGGCCTGCTCGGGGCTCGTGCATGCGGCGAGGGTCGACAGCGCCTCCTCGCAGCTCACGGGATCGGCGGAGCTGCTACAGCCAGAGGCGAGGGCGACGACGAGGAGAGCGCGCATGCCCACAAGGACGAGCAAGCCACGGGCCGCCCTAACCCCGCGTCCGCCCTGGGTCTCGGGGCACGCGGGCCGGCTACCGCAACCCGAGCCGCCGGCGACTGGCGTGTTCGGGGCGCCTCGTGGCGGCTACGACCCGACGGTGAACGCGGCCCGCTCGCCGTCGTCGCGGAGCTTCAGCGTGCGCTCGAGCCAGCCCTCGATGAACACCGCGATCTCCTCGGTGGCGACCTCGACCAGGAGGATGTCCGAGCCGCGCGCGTACGCGAACACGGCGTACCCGATGATCGTGTCGGGACGCCTCCGCGCGTGGCGGGTCGCGACCACGATCTGCAGCAGACCCGTACGCGAGACCTCCATCCGGTCGCGCCCGAGCGGCACCGTCTGAATCACGAGCTGATTCTTCTCGATGGTGATCGTTCTTCGACCGAACGTCGAGAACGCGTACCAGAGCGCCCACAGCCCCATCACGCTCCACACGACCAGTGCGAACACGTTCCTGAACGTGAGCTCGTCCTTCACGAGTACGACGATCACCATCGTGGCGAGCACACCGAGCCCGACCACGAGCACCACGAGCGCGGTGAGCGTGCCGCTCGGCAGCGCGATCTGCGCGGGCGACACGACGAGGCCATCCGGTGGCGGAGACCCATCCTCCTCGCTCGACGAGCGCATCGGCATCTGTCGCGGTGGCGCTGTCGCATCGAACCGCAGGCCGCACGCGCTGCACGTGAGCAGCCGCTCCGCACCCGGCGGATGCGCCTTGTCGCAGCGCGGGCAGCGGCCCGAGGGTGCAGCGCCTCTCACCGCTCCAGC
>JANOPP010000699.1:0-16425 GCA_031421915.1 Myxococcales bacterium
GCCTTTCCGTCTTCAGACATCTGACCGAACACCTCGTCGTCCATCGCGTCCTCTTCAGAGACGTCGAGATCCTCGCCATCGATCTCCATCTCGTCCGTGGCGCAGGCCGCGGTGAACAGGGACAGGGAGAGCAGAGCCAGAGCTGGGGTGATGCGTGCCATGCGAGCTGATAGAGCAGGATTCAGTCCAGCTCGTAAGTTCGCGAGATCCACGCCGCGTGGCAGCCGGAATGGCCATGGGAGCAAACCCGCAGCTTCCAGGGGCGACTCTCCTCGCCACGAGAATCCTGCTCGTGGAGTGCAAATCGCCCGCTCGTGGCGCGTTCTGCCCGAGGCTTGGCGCGCGTTGACTCGGGTCAGGACTCCATTCTCCGAGGAGAATTGGCCGTCTGGTTGCACGAGTAGCCAGCATGAAGTGTTGCGCGCTGGCGCTGATTGCGATGTTCGCTTGCACGACCACGCAGCCCGGTCCCGATGACAGCGAGCTCGCGGAGCTCGATGCCTGGGCGGCGGCGGCGGACGGAAAGTCCGACCTTCCGGCGTCGTGGGGCGAGCTCGTCGCGTGGATGCGCGACGTCTACACGAATGACATGTCGGCGATCTGGACGAACCAGGAGCATCCGCCGACCGCTACCAAAGCGATCGACCGGATCCGTGGACTCGTCGTGCAGGCGGGCATCGATCCGACGCGCGCGAGGTTTCGCGTCACCGTGCAGCGGTACTCCGCACCGCACGTCGATCACTCGGAGATCGACATCGCGCTGCCGGGCGGAACCTTCATTCGACTCGTGGGTGACCCGAAGGGAGCGGGCGCCTTCGTCGATGGCTCGCTGTTCGAGGAGACCGTCGGACCGCGCCTCTGTCTGACCTGGCCGGAGATCGAGACCGCTGTGACCGCCTCGTACGTCTCCGGCACCTACGCCGTCGACTTCGTCTGCCACAACGTCACCGAGCGCGTGCTCCGCGCGCTCCGCATCGGCACCGCGCCGTACGCGGGAGCGATCCGGACCTACGCCGCCGCCCGCTGGGTCTGGGGCCCGGTCACGCCGAGCTTCAACTCGCAGGATCCGTCGCGATGGCCGCAGTCGCGGTCGTGCGACTAGCGCGCGCAGTACGCGGGGAAGGTCGCCGGCAAGCCGCTCGCATACGGTGATGGCCACGCGCCGAATGCATTGGCCGCGAAGAACGCGGCGACGCTGGGCGCTGCATCGAGCGGGATCTCGTGGCCGTTGCCGTGATCGCAGATCGCGGCGAAGTGACCGGAGCCCACGAGCGTCGCCTTGTACTGCTCGCTCGCCGCGGAGAAGTCGAGACCGAACACGTTGTCGCTCGCGCCACCTTCGAAGATCAGCGCGGCGAACTTGTTGTCGGGCCGCTGGATCGCCGGCGCGAACCCAGGCGGCATCCCGCCCGAGAACGTCGCGACGCTGGCGACGTATGCCGACCGCAGGAAGCTGAACGCGGTCGTCTGCAGGCCACCGGCGCTCATCCCCATGCTGTGAACGTGCGCGGGATCGATCCGATCTGCCTTCGCGAGACACGCGACGATCTCGTCGGCGAGGACGAAGTCATCCGTGCGATCGCTGCCATTGACGATGAACCACTCGAACTGCCCCGCGACCGGGTCCGAGTACGGCGTCGCGATCACGCCACCGCTCGCGATGATCTCGCCATGCGTCGCGCCGAGGGCGTACGCGGCCTCGGCGGGTGCGCTGCCCGTCGCGTGCCAGTAGAGGACGAGCGGACCGCGGCCGGTGCCGAGCGCGAGCTTGACCTTGCGCGGCGCGATTCCCACCGGCGCGAACATGACATCGCCGGCAGCGATCGTCGGACACGCTCCCGTCGGCTGCGGGATCGTCGCCGTCGCGGTCCCGCCCGGAGGCGCGTCCACCGAGCCCGCATCGGGTCCATTCGTGCCGGGCTCGTCGGACGTCGAGCACGCTGCGAGGACGAGCGGCGTCGCTGCGAGGAGCGAGGTCACCGCGGTGAGAGATAGCGACGTCTTGGCCGCGAAGGTGCGCAAGGTCATCGCTGCGAAGGAGGTCGGGGCCAGGGTCCGCATGTGCGGCGTACTCAACACCTGCGGCTGGTTCCCGGCCATGACCGCGCCGGGCCAACCCCATGACCCAATCGCCCCGAAAGGCACTCCGACCCCCTTTCCAGAATCGCCCCGAAAGGCACTCCGACCCCCTTTCCAGCGCGCTGGAAAAGTCCGGTCAGCGGACACTCCCGCAACGCAAATTCAGGAGCTTGAGAAATGGGGTCGGTGTGCCTTCTTCTCTCAGCGCGTTCTGGGCGCGTGGCCGGTCCACCGCTTGTAGGCGCGCGAGAAGGCGCTCGGCTCGGAGAAGCCGAGGGCGAAGGCGATCTCCTTGACAGGTGTCCCGGCGGCGAGAAGCTCGTCGGCGCGCTCGCGGCGGACCTCGTCGACGAGGGTGCGGAGGGTGCTCGCCTCTTGCTCGAGATGGCGGCGCAGCGTTCGCGCGCTGATGCCGACGCGCTTCGCGATCGCGGTGAGCGATACAGACTCGCTCCGATCGCGAGGGGCGGCCGCGTCCCCGTCGGCCTCCTCGAGATTGGACGCCACCGCGCGGCGCACGCGATCGAGGAACGGGCTGCGGCTCGACCCACTCGCGGCGAGCTGCGCGACCTTCGCCTCGAGTGCTGAAGACGTGATCTCGTCAGCGCCGGCGAGGCGCAGCTCGAGCTGCGAGACATCGAGCTCGAGCTCGTCGACCGGCGCGCCGAACGTCACCGGCGCGGCGAACACGTCGCGATACGCGGGCGTCAGCTGTCCCGCGTGCACGAACCGCACGGCGCGCAGCGAGAACGAATCACTTGTCGCCGCGCGGGCACGAAGCGCGAGGTTCGCGAAGGCGTACTCGGTCAGGATCCGACCGTGCGGGATCCCGCCGATCGCGCGCTGGCGAACGGTCGCGATCCCGTTGGGCGCTTCATCGAGCGTCAGCGTCGAGCGGCGCGAGACCATCGCCCAGAACTTGGACGCGCGCGTCAGCGCATCGCGCAGCGTTCCGCTCAGCCACACCATGTGCGCGAACATCCCCACCGGACGCTCGAGAGCCGCGCGAGCGAGCGTGAGTGCGAACGCAGGGTCGCGCCGCGCGGTCGCGATCTCCTCGAGACAGCGATCGACGCGATCGCCCGCGACGTAGGTCTCCGGCGTCGTCGCCTCGTCGATGCCGAGCGTCGCGAACACGGCCGCCGCATCGATCTCGAGCCGCCCCATCAGATCGACGAGCGGGCGCAGCAGGGCGACCGAGATCCCGTTCACGGTTGCGCGGGATCCGTTACAACGCCGGGCCGTCCGTCCCCACCTCCGGCTGCAACAAATGCGACGGTGATCACGGTTAGCCCCGACTCCTCATGGGTTCACGATAACGCGGATTCAGTCCTGGCATCGTCGACGGGCTGCATGGTACGTCGCGCCCTATATGACGACTCGTACGACCCGGCTCCTGGCCTTGATCCTCGTCTCGCTCGCAGCCTGCGGCGACGATGGCAACCCCGGCACGAACAGCGTCTGCGGGGACGGTACCCGCGAGGGCGCCGAGCAGTGCGATGACGGCAACACGGCGGCCGGTGACGGCTGCTCCGCGAGCTGCACCACCGAGCTCTCGATGAGCTGTGGCAACGGCGCGGTCGAGGGCACCGAGCAGTGCGACGACGGCAACATCACGAGCGGCGACGGCTGCTCCGCGACGTGCCAGACCGAAACGCCGGTCAACTGCGGCAACGGCATGCCTGACAACGGTGAGACCTGTGACGACGGCGACGCTACGGGCGGCGATGGCTGCTCGGCGACGTGCCAGACCGAGGCTGGTTACACCTGCACCACGGCGACCGCGACGGTGCCGTCGGTGTGCACGATGGCGACGCCAGCCGGCACGTGCGCGGCTCCGTTCGTCCTCAACCTGACGGGCGCCACGGTTCAGACGGCGACCGGCACCGGCAACACGACGGCGAGCACGAACCAGGTACCGATGGCGAACTGCGACGGGGATCCAGACGCCGGCCAGGGCAAGGACCACGTCTATCGGTTCACGACGACCGACGTTCGCGACGTCGTCATCGAGCTCTCGGACACGAACATGTTCGACACCGTGCTCCGCGTGATGTCGGCGCCGTGCACTCCGACGACGGAGATTCCGTCGAGCTTTGCGACGGGTGCGGTCGGGTGTGCAGACTTCACCGACTCCGGCGAGTTCCTCGTCTACACCGCGCTTCCCGCGGGAACGTACTACGTCCTGATCGATGGTTACGTCGCAGCCGAGGAGGGGGCGTATACGTTCACCGTCACTGCTCGCCCAACGCTATGTGGCAACGGGGTCTACGACATCGTCGCCGCATCCCCCGCGGGCGCGCCGGACGAGGAGTGCGACGACATGGACCGCATGGGCGGCGATGGCTGTAGCGCGACCTGCGAGATCGAGCCCGGCTTCACGTGCGTCGACAGCGCGACGCCGCCGCCCATCTCGGTCTGCACGCAGACCTGCGGCAATGGCGATCCCGACGCGGGCGAGACCTGCGACGACGGCGACACGATGGGTGGCGATGGCTGCAGCGCCGTCTGCCAGACCGAGGCTGGCTTCAGCTGCACCGCCGCGACCCTGGCGACGCCGTCGGTGTGCACCGCGATCGTCTGCGGCAACGGCATCAACGAGACCGGTGAGACGTGCGACGACGGCGACATGACGGCCGGCGATGGCTGCGGCGCGACGTGCCAGACCGAGAGCGGCTTCACCTGCACCGTAGGAACGGGCGCGGCTACTCCATCGGTCTGCACGAACGCATGCGGCAACGGAACTCTCCAGACCGGCGAGGAGTGCGAGGACGGTAACAACCTCAACGGCGACCGATGCTCGTCGACCTGCACGCTCGAGTTCGACACGGCCGAGGTCGAGCCGAACAACACCACCGCTCAGGTCCTCACGGCAGGCAGCCACATCATCAAGGGCTCGCTGCTCGCCGGGGACGTCGATCTCTACACGTTCACGCTCGCCGCACCGGCTACCGTGCACTTCGAGACCTACGACCGCATGGACAACGTCGCGAACTATACCGGCCGCGGCGTGCACACGAACATCGACTGCTTCGTCAACGATACGGAGATGCGCCTGTTCGCGATGGGCGCCGACACGACGATGAACGCGACGGCGCTGTTCTTCGACGACAATGACGGCGACGAGACCTGCTCGTACATCGGACCGCGTGACGGCCTCGATGGCACGGGATCGAACGTGAATGAAGGCGTCCTCGCCGCCGGCACGTACACGATCAAGATCAACGACATCGATCCGACGCTGACGTCGAGCCGGTACATGCTCGACATTCGCATCGTGTCGACGGCTCCCGTGGCGCCAGCGCAGGGCGACTTCGTGATCAACGAGATCATGGCGGCGGACAACGCGTCCGATACCAACTGCGACGGCTCGACGACGGACACCGTCGACGAGTTCATCGAGCTCGTGAACGTCTCGGTGAACACGCTCAACCTCGCGGGAGTCGCGGTCTTCGAGACCGGTGTCCCGCTCACGGCGCGCCACACGTTCGCCGCGGGCACGACGGTCGCCCCCGGCCAGGCGATTGTCCTGTGGGGCGGCGGCGCGCCGGCCTGCCCGGGCGTCACGAACTTCGCGGTCGCTGCCGCGGGTCTGGGCCTGAACGACGACGGTGACACCATCACGATCAGGAGCGCAGGTGCCACTCCGATCACGCTCGCCGTCCGCGCGTTCACCGACGCCGAGGCCGTGAACAACGTCTCGCTCAACCGGTCGCCCGACGTGATCGGTACGGCGTTCGCGCTCCACACCGCCGTCAGCGGTGCGGTCGGTGCCTTCACGCCGGGGAAGAAGGCGAACAACACGGCGTTCTGAACCGCGCCGCCCCGTAGCCAACGCCCCCGGTCCGAAAGGTCGGGGGCGTCGTCGTTTCGGCGCATACTATGGGGATGAAGGGCGCCGCGCTCATCACGCTCATCACGCTCATCGGCTCGCTCGCGCCCGTGCACGCTCAGCCGCTCGATCCCGAGCCGCCGCGTCCGCCGACGCCGTTCGACCGCGGCAAGTTCAACCTCGGCGGCGGTGCCGGTACCCAGAACAACCTCGGCTTCCGTTACTTCGTGGTCGGCCTCGGTGTCGGCTACTTCGTCCTCGACGGCGTCGAGGTCGGCCTCTCCGGCCTCCACCAGTTCGGCGATGGCCCGAGCATCAGCCAGCTCTCCCCGTCGCTGCGCTACGTCGCCCAGCCGCTCGTCGGGCGCTCGCCGATCATTCCCTACGCCGGCGTGTTCTACCGGCACTGGTTCATCGGCAGCGAGATCGACGACGTCGACACGCTCGGTGCGCGCGCCGGCCTGCTCTACGTCTCGGGCCAGCTCGTGCTCGGCCTCGGCGTCGTGGTCGAGCGCACGATCTCGACCTGCGACGAAGATTGCGTCGCGGTCTACCCGGACTTCACGATCAGCCTGGCGTTCTAGCTGCCCGGCGTCGGCGTCGGTGACACGGTCGCGTTGCTCGACGAATACGTCGGCGCCCAGTACTGGATAAAGCCGGCACCGCCGCCTCCGCCGCCACCGCCACCGTTGGGTGGAACGCCAGGCGGCGTGCCGCCATTGCTCGCTCCACCGTCGAGCACGGCCATCGACGATCCCTGTCCACCCGACGTTCCGCCACTGGTGGCCGCCCCGCCACTCGCGGCGTTCGTGCCCGGCGCTCCATCCGCCCCGGGCTCACCCGTCGAGGCGATCAGGCCGCCCGCACCACCGCCACCGCCGTTCGCGGCGAGGAGCGAGCCGTCGACGTCGAGCGACGCGGCCTCGAGACCGATCGAGCCACCGGACCCGCCGCCGCCGCCGCCGTGCGAGCGATCGGTGTGCGCGTCGCCACCGCCGCCCGCGCCACCAGCGAGCACCGAGCCGCGGATCACGAGCGCCCCGCGAGCCGCGAGGTGCAGTGCCCCGCCACCCGGACCTCCCGCCGCCACGCTACCGCCGCCTGCACCACTGTCCCCACCCGGACAACCACCGACGACGATCGAGGGCGCCGCGACCGCCGTGCCGCGTGCGCCACCAGTGCGGTAACAGCCAGGAGCGCCACCACAGTTCCCGTCGCCGTCGCCGCCAAGCGCACCGTGACCCCGGCCGCCGCCACCACCGCCGCCACCGGTGCCACTCTCGCCACCGAGGCCGGGACCCGACGCATGCGTCGCGCACGACACCGGGTTGGCTCCGGCGCCGGTGCGCCCGGCGCGATGGCTACCCGCGTCGATCCGTCCTTCGACGACGAGCGTGCCCCACGCTGCGATGATCAGCGGCTTGCTGCCAATGACGTGGAGCTCGATGTTCGGTGCGAGCTCGAAGTTGCCCATCGACCACACGGTCGCCACGACGCCACCGGCCTGCGAGTAGTCCGCGGCGGTGATCGCGATCGTGACACCGTTGCCATCGGTCAACGTCTGCATGCTCGTATCGAAGACGAGTGGGCTCGCGGTCCCCAGCGTGACGTCGCCGGCGGGTGGCGGGATCATGCAGGCATCGAAGCGATGCGCTTGCCAGACCTGGCAGTCATCGACGAGGACATCGACGATCGCGAGATCGGAAGGAGGACCATCCTCGGTCGCGGTCCCCGCGGAGATCGAGAAGCTGCAGCCCGCCTGCGCTACGAGTACCCAGGACGCGGCGCGAACCATCCCACCAGGATACCAGACCTCGTTCGACTAGAAGATCGGACCGACGCAGGACGCGATGTCGAAGAACATGAACGCGAGCGCCTTCTCCTGTCCGGAGAGCGGGGTGTTCATGCAGCCCTGCGGGAACGGGGTGCTCGGGCTCGAGCTACCACCCGACGAGGAGACGTGCATGTCGGAGAACACCACCTTGCCGCAGCGATCGTCCTTGGGCATCTCGTTCGGGGTCGTGAACTGGAACATCTGCGGAACGTCGACCGTGCCGCTCTTGTAGTAGACCCAGCGCTCGGCCTTGTTGAGGTCGACGGCGGTGCAGCTCTGCTTGCTCTCGTTGACCGTGAGAGTGCCCATCACCGACGAGCCCATCACGTTGACCATCCAGGACGCGAAGGCGCCGCCCTTGGGGTTGGACGCCGTATCGATGATCGCGCTCGACTGACCGGTGCTGTCGACCTGGCAGGTCGCGATGCTGGGCCACACGGCAGGTGCGTGCGTCGGGACGCCGCGCTCACCGGCGATCCACACGTGGTGGTAGTGCGAGAGGAAGAGGCGGCCACCGAAGTCGGCGTACGCCTTCATGTTGTCCATCATCTGCTGGGTCTTCGCCGTCGCGTTCTGGCTGCACTCGCAGGAGTTCATGACGAGGTCGTACTCCTTGAGCTTGGCGAGATCGCCCCACAGGGAGATCGCGGTGCCGAACTGATCGTTGTTGACGAGGTGATCGGCGCCGTTCGCCGAGTACATGTGGATCCGCCCCGGGCCGCTCGGGATCGTGAACTCCGCCGGCGAGACGCCGAGCTTCTTGATCAGACACTCGATCGCATCGCAGCCACCGGTGACCATCGCGATGCGAGGCATGTCGCCCTCGTCGCGGCTCTTGGGGAGCGAGGTCAGGTTCGGCGGCAGCGGGTTGTCCTGGCACTCGAGGACCTCGGGGACGCTGACCTGACGGCGCCACTTGCCGATCTGGATCACGATCGGAACGTTGCGCCCGACGGGCACGTTGTCGAGGGTGAACCGGCCCGCCGGATCGGAGAGGACGTTGACAAGCGAGCCACCGGCGAGCGGCTGGCAGCGCGCGCACGATGCGCCCGGCGTGATGATGCCGGTGTCGCTGAGCGGGATGTAGACGGACGCGCCGTAGAGGGCGAGCGTTCCGTTCGGCGCGAACACCGTTCCCGAGATGCTGGTCGGGTTCAGGCCGCGTGCGGCGCAGTTGACACGCCGGCACTCGAGGCCATCGCAGGCGTCAGGTTCGCCGGTGTTGGTGTCGTCACCACGTTCAGGGGCACCACAACCAAGAGCGAAGACGAGCAGGGCGAGGTAGCGCATAAGCGCGCCTTATACCTCCGTCGGGTAGCCGCGCGGTAGCAACTTGCTGTGCGCAGCGATCCGGCTGTGATCTCGACTACTTCAGCTGGGCTTCTGATTGGGCGGCTGGCGGTAGAAGACCGAGATCGCGATGCAGTGGAACGACGCATCGCTCGACTGAGTCACGATCATCTCGGTGAGGACGTAGCTCGGGTGCTCGGCGATCCACGCGGTGACCTTGTCACCGAGCAGCGCGCGGTCCGCGAACATGGTCGCGGAGAAGATCTTCACGCCGTTGAACTTGACCCCGTCCCGCAACACGACGCGGCCTTCGGCTTGTGCTTGAACGGATGCCATCACCCACCGTAGCACTCGCAAGCTCTGTGGCCCGGTCGGACATGCATCGAAACATTCATTCTCACGGTAATTTCGCCTGTCGGGATTCCTATCACCCCACGGGCTACCGGCGGCTGCGTCAGCGCGCGAGCAGGGCGGGACGGACGGCTTCGCAGCGCGCCGGCTTACCGGTCGTGTTCGGGATCTCCTTGCACGCGGGCGCAGTCGACACCTGCGTGTCCGTGCTCCTGCGCACGCTCGTTGCGGGCGCCATGCACGCGCCGACCAGACCCACCACTGCGACGAGGAAGAGCGATTTCATACGCCGCACGATGCCCATGCGATCGCTGACAGAACATTCACAGCGAATGACATCCGTTTGTGGCGAGTGCGGTCACCACTGCGAACGCTCGTGCGCGTTCAGGTCGACGGCGCGGGTTCGGGCGTGCATCCGCGACGCGCCATGACCTCGCGCCACCACGGAGCGGGTCCGTCGACGTGCTCGGGCTCGAACGCCGCCCCCAGCCTTGGAGTCAGGATTCGCGCGCCCCGCTTCGCCGCGAGCTCGACGAGCAGCTCGCCCGGCTCGTCCCAGGCGTGGAACCCGAGGGAGAACGTCCCCCAGTGGACCGGCAAGAGCGTGCCGCCGCCGAGCATCCGGAACGCCTCCAGCGCGTTCTCCGGTCCGAGGTGGATCGTTCCCCAGCTCGGATGGAACGCGCCGATCTCGAGCATCACGAGATCGAACGGACCGTGCTTCGCTCCGATCTCCTCGAACTCGTTCGTCAGGCCCGTGTCGCCCGAGAAGAACACCTTGCGCCGCTCGGACTGGATCACCCACGACGCCCACAGCGTCGTGTTGCGGCCGCGGAGCGAGCGTCCCGAGAAGTGTTGCGAAGGCGTCGCCGTGATCTTCAACCCGCCGATCTCGATCGACTCGTTCCAGTCAAGCTCCGTGATCCGGCCCGGCGCGAAGCCGAACGCCTCGAGGTGCGCCCCGACGCCGAGCGCCGTGACGATCGGGACCTCGGTCTTCGCGAGCGCGACGATCGTCGACTTGCACAGGTGATCGAAGTGGTCGTGCGAGAGCAGCACGAGGTCGAGCGGTGGCAGCTCGGCCAGCGTCGCCGGCACCGGATGGAACCGGCGCGGCCCGATGAAGTTGACCGGCGACACGCGCTTGCCGAACACCGGGTCGGTCAGGATCCGCATCCCGTCGAGCTCGAGCAGCACCGTCGAGTGGCCGAGCCAGGTCGTGCGAAACCCGGTCGAGGGCGTCGTCGCCCACGTCTCGTGCGGGCGCACGAGCGGGAGTGGACCCGGCGGCCGGCGCTGTTGCCCGCCGAAGAACATCTCGCCGAACATCGCCATGGTTCCGCCTCCGAGTCGCTCGGAGACCTTCGCGGTGTTGCGGAACTTGCCGCCGGCAAACTGCGTCGAGGCGAGCGTGCGCTCGTGGCGGAGGGAGGTTGGCACCCCAACGTGCTTAGCATATGGTCCGCGCCATGGATTCGCCGTCGCTTCCGCCCGAGTCAGTTGCTCAGTGCTCCACGGCGATGGCGAGCCGTCACAAGTCGGTCGCGACGATCATGTTCTGGCTCGACGGCCTGTTCGTCGCCGGCGTGATCGCGATGCTCGCCGATCGCAGCAAGCCCGACTGGGCATCGCTCGCGGGCGGCATGGCGTTCTGGGTCGGTCTGTTCTCGATCCTCGCGATCCGCTCCGTGCTCAAGGCCCGCAAGGCCACCGCGCGTGCCGCGCTCGCGACCACGGACAAGTCTCTGCGCTGGTATCTCAACGGCAAGATGATCGTCGCCGCGAGCGCCGAAGGCGCGCCGCTTCCGGACCTCTCGTTCAAGATCTCGCAGCGCCTCGTCACCGTGCTCACCGCCGTGCCGCGCGCGCACGTCGTCAGTCGCTGAGCCAACCTAAACTTAGAGCGTCGCTGCGACGGCGCGCAACGTGCCCGCCGGATCCTGATCGATCGTGACGTGGTGCGAGACCACGATCCGCCTCAAGTCGGGAAGCTCCGCGAGACGCTCGAGGTGCGCGCGGAACGCCTTCTTGTCCTTCACGCCGAGCATCCGCATGATCCGCGAGACCTTCGGTCCGCCGCTCGAGCCGGTGAGGTTCTTGAGCACGAAGCCGGTGAAGCCCTTGCCGTGCGGCATGTTGAAGACGGCGTCATTGAGGACGAGGCTCGTGCCGGTGTCGTCGCGGACGATCATCGCTCCCTCGCCGAGCTTCGTCCCGTCGAGCGTCTCGAACCGGACCGCATCGTCGGCGGGCTCGTCCTCGTACGTGTGCGTGACCGGGACAAGCTGCTCGACCCTCGCCCTGCCACCGGCGGGACAGACCACCCGCGCGTCGGGATAGCGATCGTGGAACGGCTTCGCGTCGAGACGGTGGTAGCCGTTCGGCACGACAAGCGCCACGACCTTGCCCCATGCCTCGATCTCCGCCATCTGTGCGTCGCCGAGCGGGATGCCGTTGTGGATCACGAGGCCACCATCGATGCGCTTCGCGATCGTCATCACCCGCGTCATCGGGATGCCGTGGAGCGGGCTCTCGACGCGCCACAACCGCGGCGACAGCTTCTCGAGCTCGCCGTGCGGAAACACCTTCCAGGTCGTATGTCCCTTCGCCATGACTAGCGTGCGTCCTTGCGCTCGAGCGTCGTCAGCATGAACGCGTACGCACGTGCGATCTCCTTCAGCGCGTCGAACCGTCCCGAGGCGCCGCCGTGGCCCGCGCTCATGTTGGTGTCGAGGAGAACTGGATTGTCGTCGAGCTTGGTCGCGCGCAGCTTCGCGGTCCACTTCGCGGGTTCGAAGTACTGGACCTGGCTGTCCCACAGGCCGGTGCGGATGTAGATCGCCGGATACGCCTGCGCCACCACGTTGTCGTACGGCGAGTAGCTCAGCATGTAGTGGTAGGCCGCCTTGTCCGCGGTCGGGTTGCCCCACTCCTCGTACTCGTTCGTCGTCAGTGGGATCGACTCGTCGAGCATCGTCGTCACGACATCGACGAACGGCACGAATGATACCAGGCCGCGATAGAGATCCGGCCGCATGTTGACGACCGTACCGAGCAACAAGCCACCGGCGCTGCCACCCATCGCGAAGACCTTGTCCTTCGCTCCGTAGCGCTTGGCGACGAGCAGCTCCGTCACCGCGATGAAGTCGGTGAACGTGTTGAGCTTGGTCATCTGCCGGCCATCCTCGTACCAGGACCGGCCCATCTCCTGACCGCCGCGGATGTGGGCGATCGCGTAGACCCAGCCGCGATCGAGGAGGCTCGCGCGACTCGCGCTGAACCCCGGCTCCATCGAGATCCCGTACGAGCCGTAGCCGTAGACGAGCAGTGGTGCCGTGCCGTCGAGCGCGGTGCCCTTGTGATAGACGATCGAGATCGGGATCTTCGTTCCGTCGCTCGCCGTCGCGTGGACGTACTCGCTCGTGTAGAGCGTCGGATCGTAGGTCGGAACGGGCAGCTGCTTGAGCAGCACCTTCTCGCGCGTCCCGACATCCATCTCGTACACCGACCGCGGCTGCGTCATCGACTCGTACGAGTAGCGCACGCGCGTCGCCGTGGGATCGGGCGTATCGGCAACACTCATCACGTACGCCGGATCCTGGGCGTCGATGAAGAACGACGCGCCGTCCACGGGGAGCACCTGGACCTTGCTCAGACCGCCGCTGCGCACCGACGCCGCGAGGAAGCGATCGTAGATCGCGACGCCCTCGATCAACGTGTCCGTGCGGTGCGGGATCAGATCCTTCCACGCGGCGATGTTCGCCTCGTCTCCGGGTGCGACCTCGACGACGCGGAAGTTCTTCGCCTGGTCATTCGTGCGGACGACGAACCGCGCGCCGAGGTGATCGACGCTGTACAGATGATCCTTGCTGCGCGGCAGGAACACCCGCGGCTCGCTCGTCGGGGCGTCCGCGTCGATCAGGCGGAACTCCGAGCTCGTCGTCGAGCGCATGCCGATCTCGATGAAGCGATGCGACTTCGTCGCGCCAACACCGACGTAGAACGACGCATCGGTCTCGTGGTGGACGAGCTCGTGTGCACCACCGAGCTCGTGGCGGAACAC
Organism: Myxococcales bacterium; assembly: GCA_031421915.1. Taxonomy (GTDB): domain Bacteria; phylum Myxococcota_A; class Polyangia; order Haliangiales; family Haliangiaceae; genus JABFXX01. The sequence continues at coordinate 13,450 of JANOPP010000699.1, forward strand.
ACGATCGGCGCGCAGCGTGACGGCATCCTTGCCGCCGTAGAACAGCGTCTTATTGTCGTTCGCCCACGCGAGCGACCCGCTGATGTTGTCGGCGGTGTCGGGAAACACCGTGCCCGTCGCGAGGTCTTTGATCTTGAGGACGAACTGATTGCGACCGACGGTGTCCTCTGCCCATGCGATCAGTCTTCCGTCGCGGCTGACGTCGTGTGCGCCGATCTTGTAGAATGCGTGCCCGATCGCGAGCGCGTTGCCATCGAGGAGAATCTCCTCGGGACCGTCGATGGTGAGCTTGGTGCGCGCATAGACCGGGTACTGCTTCCCGGTCTCGTAGCGGACGAAGTACCAGTAGCCCTCCTCGAAGACGGGGACCGAGGAGTCGTCCTCCTTGACCCGGGCCCGGAGCTCGCCGAACAGCTGGTCCTCGAGCGCGGCGGCGGGAGCGAGGACGGCGCTGGTGTAGTCGTTCTCGGCCGTGATGTACGCGAGGATCTCGGGATCCTTACGTTCGTCGTCGCGGAGCCAGTAGTACGGGTCGCTCCGCGTGCCGTGCGGCGAGACCACGTCGTGAGGGCGGCGAGCCGCGACTGGAGGCTTCATGGATTTCCGATAACACGTCGATGGCTCCGATGTAGGCGCGCGCGGTTATGAGAGCATGAAGGTCATGTCGAACGACCCCAGCAAGCCAAGCTGGCCAGGCCAGCAACCGACGTCCTTCGACCCGATGACGGGTCAACCGATCTACGCGCCAGCACCGCAGCAGGGGTACGCGCCAGCGCAGCAGCCGCAGTACGGTCAGCAGCCCGGTTATCCGCAGCAGCCGCAAGCGCCGCAATACGGCCAGCAGCCCGGATATCCGCAGCAGCCGCAGGCGCCGCAGTACGGTCAGCAGCCCGGATATCCGCAGCAGCCGCAGGCGCCGCAATACGGCCAGCAGCCCGGATATCCGCAGCAGCCGCAGCAGCCGCAATACGGCCAGCAGCCCGGATATCCGCAGCAGCCGCAATACGGCCAGCAGCCCGGTTATCCGCAGCAGCCGCAGCCGCCGCAGCAGTTCGCGCAGCAGCAGGGCTACGGCCAGCAGCCGAGCTACCCGCAGCAGCCCGGTGCTCCGATGGGCGGCTTCGGTGGCCTCAGCCCGAACCCGGTCCCCCACAAGGATCGCGACGACGACGACGACGATGACGACGACAGCGGGTCAGGCGACAGCCTGCGCCAGAACGCGAACGCGACGATGGGTCAGTCCGACCGTCTTCGCTTCATCCGCCGCACGTACATCCACCTGTTCGGAGCGATGGCCGCGTTCGCCGGTGTCCTCTGGTGCTTGTTCAAGATTCCGTTCCTCGTCCAGAAGGTCACGATTCCGGTCGTGAGCTTCGCGCTCGGCGGACGCTGGAACTGGGCGGTCGTCCTCGTGGTGTTCATGGTCGTCAGCTGGGTGGCTGACTACTGGGCGCGTCACGCGTCGTCCAAGCCCATGCAGTACATGGGACTCGGTCTCTACGTGATCGCAGAGGCGCTGATCTTCACGCCGCTCATCGTGATCGTGATGGTCAAGACGGAGAGCATCATCGCCAAGGGCGGCGGCAATCCGAACATCCTTCGCGACTCGGCGTTCGTCACGCTCGCCATCTTCGCGGCGCTCACAGCGTCGGTGTTCTTCTCGAAGAAGGACTTCTCGTTCATGCGCTCCGGTCTCGCGATCGCTGGCGCCGGCGCGACCATGCTGGTGTTCCTGTCGCTCGCCTTTGGCTTCAACCTCGGCATCATCTTCTCGATCGCGATGGTGCTGCTTGCGGCCGGATACATCCTCTACCAGACGTCGCAGGTGTTCGCGCACTACCACACCGAGCAGTACGTCGCAGCGTCGCTCGCGCTGTTCTCATCGGTTGCGCTGATGTTCTGGTACGTGATCCGGATCTTCATGAAGCTCCGCGAATGAACTAGGCTGCCCCCGTGGCAGGCGGTTCTCAGTCAGTCGTCATCAAGGCGCTCGTCGCCAACTTCGGCATCGCGATCGCCAAGTTCGTCGCCGCCGGGCTGTCCCGGTCGGCGTCGATGCTGTCCGAGGCGGTTCACTCGCTCGCCGACTCCGGGAACCAAGCGTTCCTGCTGATCGGCATGCGGCGGGCGACGCGCAAGGAGGACGCCGTCCACGAGTTCGGCTACGCGTCCGAGCGCTACTTCTGGGCGTTCATCGTCGCCGTCTCGCTGTTCACGATCGGCGCGACGTTCTCGATGTACGAGGGCGTCCACAAGGTCCTGCACCCCGGCGGGGCGATGGGCAGCCGGACGGTCGCGTACGTCGTGCTCGGGGTGTCGATCCTGCTCGAGCTCTACTCGCTCAATGCCGCGGTGCAGGAGTTCCGCCACATCAAGGCGGGCCGCTCGCTGAAGCAGACGATCGACGAGGCGCGCGACGCCGTCGTCATCGTCGTGTTGTTCGAGGACATCGCCGCACTCGTCGGTCTGCTCGCCGCGCTGTTCGGCCTGATCATGAGCCAGGTCACCGGCAACGGCGTCTGGGACGGCGTCGGATCGATCATCGTCGGTGTCACGCTGTTCGGCGTCGCCTACTTCCTCGCTCGCAAGACCAAGGAGCTGATGATCGGCCAGTCGGTCCCGATCGCTCAGCGCGCGAAGATCATCCAGATCACCGAGGACACCCAGGGCGTCCAGAAGGTCGTGCACATGCGCACGACCCACCTCGGCCCCGAGGAGGTCCTGCTCGGCATGAAGATCAGCCTCGACGAGGCGATGACCACGGCCGAATGCGCGAAGCGCGTCGACGAGATCGAGGTTCGCCTGCGCACCGAGCTGCCGATCCTCAAGCGGATCTACATCGAGATCGCGTCTCCCGAGGACGAGCGCCGCGCGGCGCTGCCGGCCTGAGCGCTACCAGATCCGGACGCGCTTGTCGGGGGCGAGGAACAGCGAGTCCTTCGTCGCCGGCTTGTACGCCTCGTACCAGACGTCGAG
>JANOPP010000700.1:0-3751 GCA_031421915.1 Myxococcales bacterium
ATCGTTGTTCGTGTCGGCGGGGGATTCGCCGGCAGGACACTCGACCACGACTGGCGGGCACACCGCGCCATCGGGCGCGCACTTGAGCGCGCAGCCATCGTTGTTCGTGTCGGCGGGGGATTCGCCGGCAGGACACTCGACCGCGATCGCCGGGCACACGACGGGTTCGCACTCGAGGGCACAGCCATCGTTGTCGAGATCCGCGGGGCCCTGGCCGTCGGGACAGTCGACGGCGATCTCGATACAGACAACGGGTGCGCATTCGAGGGCGCAACCATCGTTGTCGAGATCCGCGGGGGCCTCGCCGTCGGGGCAGTCGACGGCGATCGCCGGGCATACGACGGGATCGTCACCGATGGGCGACTCGGTACTCGACGAGCCCGTGACGCAGGCAGCGAAACCGAGGCACAGAGCGAGAGACCGAACAGACGTGATCAAGCGAGACATAGGCTTCCTTCCAGGGAGTGGCGACGCCACAGCCGAGAGCAAAGTCCGTACCTGCGCGTAGGGTCTCCACGGCCACCGTGGGCGGCATCCCGGCCTGCCGTGCCTCAGATTTCAGCGGCAGCGACGTGCCCTGATCTCGGCTTGTCGAGGCGAAGGGTCTTGCGGTGAAGAGGCATCACTGCCCCGATCGTTCGTCGCATCGTGTCGCACCCCTTTCGCGACGGAGGCATCGTCCGCATGATGCGCGCGCGCTGCCTCGCGCATCGGAGCTTCGATGAATCGCAAATGGATCGGCGGCGTTGCCGCTCTCGCGGTGGCCGCGGTCGCGGTGTGGTTTCTGTGGCTGCGCGATCGCGACACCGGTGAGCAAGCACCGAAGGACGGCTCGGCGGCGACGCGCACCGGGCAGGTGCCGACCACGCCGGGAACGCGCGTGACGACGAACCTGCCGGTCGGCATCGGCGCTGACGGGAAGCCCACGAAGTGGGTCCTCGATCGCGATCCGGACGGCCCCCTGGGCCTCGAAGGTCAGGTGCTAGGTCCCGATGGCAAGGGCGTCGCGAAGGCCACGGTGAAAATCGAGTCGGTGCCGCCCCGCACCGTGGTCACCGAGGACGACGGCACGTTCGCCTTCGACAAGCTGTTCGGTCGCAGCTACTCGCTGGCCGCGACCAGCGGCTCACTCGTCGGCTCGCTCGAGTTCAACCTCACCGCGAAGAGCGGTCCGGCCGTGATTCACCTGCGCGCCGGTGTATCGCTCGAGGTCACGATCGTCGACGAACCGGGCAAGCCGATCGCCGGCGCGGCGGTCCACGAGGGCGGCGAGGAGGAGCCCGTCGTCACCACCGACGACAAGGGCATCGCGAAGCTCGAGGCGATCAAGCCGGGCTGGATCCGGATCGATGCGAGCGCAGCGGGGTACGCACCGAATTCGACGGTCACGACCGTCGGTTCGTCGGGTGGCACGGGCACCGTGCAGCTCACGCTGCGCAAGGGTTATGCGGTCTCCGGCGTGGTGATCGACGATGCCGGCAAGCCGGTCGTCAACGCGAAGGTCAGCGCGACCGCCGAGAACTGGGGAGCTGGCGAGAGCGGCGACGACGACATCCTCACGAATGCCAAGGGCGAGTTCCAGATCCCCGCGCTCGCCGCCGGCACGCATCGTCTGACGGCGATCGACGGTGAGCATGCGCCGGCGTGGTCGACGCCGATCACGATCAAGGACGTCTCGATCGCGGGCGTCGTCATCACGATGAAGGCCGGCGGCTCGCTCGCGGGCGTGGTCAACGATGCCAGCGGCAAGCCTGTCGCGTTCGCCACCGTGCAGGTGATCGGCAAGGGTCAGGACGCCTGGAGGATGATGACGCCGCGCCACGCGACGACCGACAAGCTCGGCGCGTTCGAGCTGCGCGGCCTCGCGCGCGTCAAGCTACAGGCGCGCGCGGAAGCAGAGAGCGCCGCGAGCAAGGTCGTCGACGTCGATCTGTCCGAGAAGGGGGCGGTGACGGATGTCGTGCTCGTCCTCGACGTGTCCGGCACCATCTCCGGGATCGTCGTCGACGACGCCGGCACGCCGATCCCCGAGGTCCAGGTCAACGCGTTCCCCGACGTGCTCGGCGGCGCGTCCCCCGAGGGCCTCGCGCTCGCGGGTATGTCCTCGACGACCACCGACGGTGGCGGGGCGTTCGTGATCAACGGGCTCCCCGACGGCGCGTACCGGCTGGGCGCGGCGCGCGGCCGGCCCGTGTGGGGCGACTGGGGTCAGAGCGGTACGCCGGCGAAGGCGGGCGACACGGCGGTCCGGATCGTCCTGCCTGCGCCGGGAACGCTGACCGGCAAGATCGTCATCGAGGGCCGCGCCGAGGGAACGATCCCATCGATCGCGAGCGTCCAGGTCGGCCAGCAGCCCCCGACACCGATCATCAAGGGTGAGTTCACCGTTCGCGATCTGACGCCGGGCAGCTACGACGTCACGTTCCGCGGGATCGAGTTCGCCGAGATGAGCAAGCGCGACGTCAAGATCGCGGCCGGCGAGACCACGAACCTCGGCACGGTGACCGTGATGCGCGGCCGGCGGCTGACCGGCAAGGTCGTCGACCCGAGTGGCAATCCCGTCGCGGGCGCGAAGATCCGCGTCGGCGAGATGCTGTTCACCTCGAACGACGACGACAACCGCAACGAAGGTCTCGAGGAGCTCTACGGCATCCGCTCGTCGGCGACCGATCAGAGCGGTGAGTTCGTGATCATCGGCATCCCGAAGAAGGCGACCAGCGTCCTCGCGGATCACGCAGATCTCGGTCGCTCGGCTGCGACGCCGATCGCGGCGGGCACCGAGGATCCACCTCCCCTGACTCTGGCCCTCCGCGGGTTCGGCTCGATCACCGGCAAGGTCACGATGAAGGGCAAGCCCGTCCCGAAGGTCGCGGTCAGTGCGTCCGCGAAGGGCGGGGGCGCCGCGGCCGCCTTCGCGCAGACCGATGACGAGGGCGTCTACACGATCACGAAGGTCCCCGAGGGCGAGCAGGTCGTGCAGGCGATGAAGACCGGGATGATGGAGATGAAGACCGGAACCGCGACGACGACGGTGGTCGCCGGCAAGCCGTCGACGGCGAACATCGAGATCCCCGTCGGCGAGATCGAGCTGACCGTCACGATCAAGGCGCTGCCGAACCACAAGGTCGATGCCGCGCAGGTGTTCCTGTTCGCCGGCATGGTCGCGATGACGACCGGCAAGCAGCTCACCGATGCGATGTTCCAGGGCGGCGCGCAGGGGATGAAGCTGTGGCTCGGCAAGGCGCTGCCGATGCCGGTGTTCGACGAGCTCGTACCCGGCGAGTACTCGATGTGCTCGATCCCGATCACGGGCGATCTGTCCGACACCACGTTCGGCCAGCGCCTCGAGCAGAGCATCCCGACGCTGAAGGTCTACTGCAAGTCGATCAAGGTGAAGGCCGCACCGGTGAAGCAGGCCGTCACCCACGACCTGCCGTCGATGACGCCGCTGCCCGAGCCGACGAACTGACCGCAGTCCCCATACCGCTCGACCGGCTGACGCTCGCTGCACCGAGCATCGCCTCGCATCCAGAGACACGCTCATTAGACGTCACCCACATGCGGACGTCGTGCTTGCGCCACTCACCCAGCGTAGAGCGCGAACGGGCAGAGGCTCCCGGTGGGCGAACGGGTTCGCGGCAGTCACGCAATGCGCGACGAACGGCGCTGCTCGACCCGAGGTGCCATCGCTCGACGTGAGATCTCGCGACGCTCGTCCCGTGCACCTAGCTGAGCCCTAGGCAACTGTTCG
>JANOPP010000701.1:0-3973 GCA_031421915.1 Myxococcales bacterium
CGTCGCGCGGTCGGCGAGCGCCGCGGGAATGACGCCGTCGATCGAGAGCTCGGGCGAGGCGAGGGGAGAGCGGACGTCGACCATCAGCTCCGTGCCGTTGCAGCGGCCGGTGAGCACGAGGAACGCGATCGCGTGCGCGGCGACGATCGCGAGACCCGCGAGGGTCTTCATCCCTGGAACACCACGAGCACGGTGAACAGCTCCCACGCGACGACCCACAGCGTGCAAGCGACGACACTCGCGGTCATCCCGCGCGTCACCGCGTCAGCCTCGGGCTTGGGTGCGCCGCCCTTCGCGACGACGTCGCTCGCGATGCCCCACGCGTAGATCCAGACCAGGAACCCGGCGCGCAGCGCATAGCGCATCCGCTCGGGGCGGGGGTCGAGCAGATCGCCGGTCAGCAGCTCCCACGCGTTCGGCACGTCGTACGCGCGGCAGACGAGCAGTCCCCCGACGATCATCCCGAGGGCGAACAGGACCGCGACCGCGAGGTAGCACAGCGCCGTCGCGAGCCATGCGGGTCCCCACAGGTACGCGCGCCGATCGACGCCCAGCGCATCGAGTGCGAGCGTCTGCTTGGTCAGGCCCATCGATCCGAGCCACGCGTTGGTCGCACTCCCCGAGGCGGCGACGAACAGCAGCGCAGACAGCGCCGGCGCGAGCGCGACGACGTAGCTGCCACCGATCTGCCGGAGCAGCGCATCGGGGCGCACGCCCGCGCCACCGACCTTGCTGATCACGTAGAGCACCGTGTAGCCGATCAGCGTCGAGACGATCGCGTAGAACGGCAGCGGCCGGAGCAGCGTCTGTGCGACCACGCGGCGCGCGACGATCGCGAAGTCGCGTGGGTGCTTCACGAGCTGCACGGGCGCACGCACCGCCGCGATCATCGCGACGCGGAACGGTGCGAACAGAGGCTCCGCGATCCGGGCGAGGCGCGAGACGAGGGTCCGCGGCTTCGGCGTCCCTTCGGGCGGCTTGCGATCGCCATGCTCCTCGAGGTGGTCGACGAGGACCGACTCGAGCTCGACGAGCCAGCGCCCGCGCTCGGCGGCGTCGTGACCGGGATCCTCGAGCGCGCCCGGCCAGCGTCCGACGAACAGCTGCTCGAGCCGGCGATTCTCGAGCGAGAGGAGGAACAGGCGATCGGCCACGCCCGCCGCGAGCGCGACATCGTGGGTCACCACGATCGCGGAGATGCCGAGCGCCTTCACTTGCTCGCGGATCAGCCGCGCCTGCTCGCGCACGCGATGCGGATCGAGTCCGACCGACGGCTCGTCGAGGAACAGCAGCTTGCGCCGGCTGGCGAGTACGCGCGCGACTGCAACCCGCTGCGCCTGGCCGCCCGACAGCCCGGTGACCGGCGTCCCGGGCTCGGCGAGCTTGGGATCGAGGCCCACGCGCTCGAGCCACGTCGCGGCCTCTCCGTCGGTGACGGGCTGACCTCCCTCGGCGTGGCGCAGCGCCAGCTCGAGGTTGCCGCGAACGTCGAGGTGATCGAACAGCGCGCCGCGCTGCGGGACGAGCCCGAGCTGACCGCGATCGAGGTCGAGCTGTGCAGCGACGACATCGAAGCCCGCGGCCTCGAGCTCGTCGCGCTCGAACAGCACGCGCGCGAACGTCGACTTGCCGGCGCCGGAGCCGCCGAGCAACACGACCACCTCTCCGGGCTCGATCGCGAGATCGACAGAGTCGATCAGGACGCGACCGTCGGGGAGGGCGACACGCAACCCACGAACGGCGAGCGTCGTGGGTGGCGTGTCTGTCGGCGCGACCATGAGTCAGCGCCGAGAATGGCTCAAGGAGTGCTGCAGACGCCAGTCGCCGTCGTACACGTGAGGTAGTCCCACGGCTGATTCAGGTCGAGCATCGAGCTGCTCGGGCGCGCACCACAGTCGAGGTTGTTCGTGCACGTCGGCTGACAGAAGTTCGTCGTGAAGCCGGTCGTGCACCTCAGGTCGGCGCCGATCGCCATGCACACCGCGTCCGACGTGCAGCTCGACGGGATGCAGACGCTGCGCTCGGCGTCCGCCTCGAACGGAACGAGCGAGCAGCGACCCGACATGCAGTCGTTACCGCTGTCACAGATCGTGTTGTTCGCGCCCATCGCTGCCGGGATGAAGCTGCAGACGTCGGTGGCCGGGGTGCACACGCCGCGGAAGAACTGCGTCGAGTGCTCGTTCGCGCAGCTCGCCGCATCCGTGCACTGGACGATGGCCGTCTGGGTGCCGGTGATCGTGTAGTCCTGCGAGGTCGTCGACGGCGTGCCGCCCATCGGGAGGAAGTTCTCGACGCGCACGTAGTACGTGCCGGCCGCCAGGTTCGTCAGCGTGATGACCTCGGGGTTCTTGTAGAACGTCTGACCGTACGGGACGCCCATCGCGTCGGTGACGTAGACGTCGAGATCCGCCGTGCCCGTCCACGCGACGTTGATCGTGTAACCCTGGCCCGCGGTCACCGTGAACTTGTAGAAGTCGAGCTCGGTGTCCGGCGTCGTGCAGATCGCGCCGGTGAGCGCCGTGCCGCTGGCGAGCGTACGAGCGCCACCGGGGCCGTCGTCGGCCGGCTCGCCCGCGGTGTCGAGCAGGCACTGGGCCGGGCCCGGGCTGCACGTTCCGGCGTCGCACACGGTGTTGGTACCGTTCGCGGCGCACTGGAGGAACAGGTCCGGATCGCACTCGGGGATGCCGACCGTGAGCGTGTACGGGACGGCCGGCGTGTTGTTGGTCGGCGCGTACTGCGTGACCAGGATGTAGTAGATGCCCGGGACGACGCCGTCGGTGAGCGCGCGCTCGTTGACGGCGCCGTTCGCGGTGCCGGAGGCGACCGTGGCGCCGGTGCCGTCGAGGACGAAGAAGTCGAGGTCGTTGGCAGCGCCCGTGAAGTCGAGCTTCACGCTGACGTCGGCGGTGAGCATCACCTTGTACCAGTCGCTCTCGGAGATCCGGTCCGGGTTGTTGCAGACGTTGCCCGTGATCGTGGTGGGCGTGCCGACGGTCGGCGTCGCGAGCATGAACGCGACGGACGGGCCGTCGTCGCCCGCGCCGGAATCGCGCGCGTCGTCACCCGTACAGGCCGCGGGACCGGCGATGCAGGCGGCGTCGGTGCCGCACACCGGCGTACCGGCCGTGCAGTCGAACGCGCTCACGCACTGCTTGCAGGCGAAGTCGAGGCAGAACGGCGTCGCCGCGCTGCAGTCGGCCATCTCGGTGTCGGCCGAGCACTGTGCCTCGACGACCTTCACGTTGAACTCGCCGGTGCTCGGAGCGGGCAGCTCGGCGTTGTCGATGATGAGGTACATCTCGGTCGCGGTGGCCGTGAACAGGCCGGTCTCGCCATCGCCCTCGAGTCCGGTGTCCGTGAACAGCACGCAGCCCGTGACGGCGCCGCTCGCGGGCGGGCACGACGGAGTGACGTACATCGACACGTCGTCGTCGGAGCTCAGCGTGATGCCATAGCGGCTACCGACGGTGAGGCCGGTCAGCGCGATGACCTTGTCCTCGCCCTTCGGCTCGAACCAGTCCGACTCGTTCGCGCATCCCATCTCGGGCACGGTCAGATCCTTGCCGCTACCGACGATCGTGTCGTCGAGCATGCCGGGATACGACGCGATCATCGTCGTCGCCGTGGCGCAGGCCATCGGGCCAACGTCGCCCGGAGGGGCATCAGGATTGGAGTTGCCATCGTCGCCGCACGCGCCGGCGAACAACACGAGGCTTGCGAGTAGGAGTCGATTGGAGGACGTCATGAGGGAGGGAACCTATGCCGGATCTCCCCACTTCCGACACCGTTTTCTCGACGAGATCGAACCGAAGGTGACATCGCCTACATCACGCCAGTTGCACGCTTTCTCGCAACCGGGCGCAGCTCCTGGTCAAGCGAAAACGCAAAAGAAACCCGGAACCAACCGAGAGGGCCGCTGTCTCAGTTCTCGACCGCAACGCAATGACGCTGCGCGGTTGCATCGGCTGAG
>JANOPP010000702.1:0-4170 GCA_031421915.1 Myxococcales bacterium
GGCCTTGTCGGTCTTGCCGAGCCGGTCCTCGTAGGAGCGCGCGACCTTGGTCGCCAGCTCGTGCGCGAGCGACGGATCGAGGTCCTTCTCTCCCGTGGCCAGCGCGGTCTCGTAGAGCTTGACCAGGCGAACCCAGCCATCCTCGAGCAGTGCGGCGATCGCCTCGAGCTGCTCCTTGGCAGCCTCGGTCGACGGATCGACGGCGAACGCGCGCGCGTACGCATCGAACGCCTTCTCGGCGTCGAGGAGCTTGGTGCGCTGCAGCTCGCCGATGCGGAGGAGCAGGCCCGTCTTGCGGAGCGAGTCCTTCTCGGCCTCGAGCTGGATCTCGTGGACGCCGACGAGCGGCCCCCACTCGCCGAGCTGCTCGTACACGGGCTCGAGGATCCCGGCGACGAGGAGACGGTGTTTGTCTCCGCCCCGCAGGTGAACCTCGAGGGCTCCACGACCGCGCTCGTGCGCGGGCATGATGTCGAGGATGTCGCGGTACGCGTCGATCGCGCCTGCGGCGTCGTCGAGGTTCTTCTCCTTGACCTGACCGAGGCGGAACTTCAGCTCGGTGTGACCGAGCTTGTCCTCGTCGGGCCCGACGATCGTGAGCTGGCGACCGATGACGTCCGCGAGCTCCTTCCACATCGAGTTGCGGAGGTAGACGCGATCGAGGCTACGCAGCGCGACCGGCTCGTCGCCCGCGGCGTCGAGGATGCCCTGGTAGGCGGCGATCGCCTTCTTGTCGTCCTTGACCTCGTCCTCGTAGAGCTGACCGATCTTGGACTGGATCGCGATCCGCTCGTCACCGTCGTTGGTGAGGTCGAGCTTCTTCGTATAGATGCCGAGCAGCTGCTCGAACTGACCCTTGCCGAGGTAGAGCCGCTCGAGAGCATTGAGCGCCTGCTCGTTGCCCTCGTCGATCGCGAGGATCTGGCGGTTCATGTCGAGCGCAGAGTCGACGTCGCCCTGCTCCTGCATGATGGTCGCCATCACGAGCATCAGCGGCAGTGCGTCGCTCTTGTGCGCGAACTTCGGCAGTGCCGCCGCGTACGCATCGAGCAGCGCAGTCCAGCCACCGGCCGGAGACTCGATCGACCCGGCGAGGCGCTCCGATTCGCTGCGGATCTCTTCCGACTCGTGATCCTCGGCGAACGCCTTGATCCACCAGCCGAACGCCGCGCCCTTGTCGCGCAGCTTCTCCTCGTTGTACTGCGCGAGGCGCTTCATGCGCTCCTGGCGCGTGATCTGGTCGTCCTTCGCCGTCGCGCGGAGCTGGATCTCGAGCACGCGAACGAGCGCGCGCGGATCTCTCCCGGTCTCGTACAGCGGGATCAGAGCTTCCGCCGCCTCGAGGTTGTTCTCGTCGAGCTGGAGGACCTTCTCGAACGCGCGCATCGCGCGATCGGCCTTCTGGATCTCGTCGCGGTAGAGCACCGCGATCTTCATCGCGAGCGGCAGCCGGTGCTGCTCGCTGCCGGCCTCGACCTCACGCTCGAGAACGCGGATGTACTCGTCGATCTTGCCGCGGGTCCGGTAGAACTCCTCGAGCTCTGCCCAGCGACCTTCGGTGACGTAGAGCTTCTTGAGCGCGTCCTGCGCGCGGCGGTTGTTCTCGTCGATCGCGAGCAAGCGCTGCCATGCAGCGATCGCCTTCGCGCTGTTCTCGACCTTCTCGGTGTAGAGCAGACCGAGGCGCTGGAGCGCATCGGCGCGGACCTTGTCGTCGGTCGCTGCGTCCGCCTGGCGGCTGCAGATATCGGCGAGCTTGTCCCACTCCTTGTTGCGCTCGTAGAGCTTCGACAGCTCGACGAGGGCTTCCTCGAAGTTCGGCTCGTAGTCGAGAACCTTCTCCCACCAGAACGTGGTGATCTCGGGCTTCTTGACCTTGGTCGCGGCCATCTGCGCGACGGCGATGACCTTGGCGGCGCGCTCGTGCTCCGGTGTCCGCTCGACCTCGGCCTCTTTGAGCTTGATCAGCTTCTCCCAGTCACGACGCTTCTCGTAGACCGCGAGGAGGTGATCGACCGCCTGCTGGTTGTTGGGATCGAGCTCGAGCACGCGCTCGAACGCCTTGATCGCCTCGGCCTGGTTGGAGAATCGCTCGAGGTAGAGGTTCGCGACCTGGAGGTAGATCGTGACCTTCTGATCCTGCGTGTCCGCGCGGTCGGCCTTCTCCGACAGCACCTTCACGAGATCCGGCCAGCGCTTCTTCGCCTCGTAGAGCGCGCCGAGCCGATCGTAGATCTCGAGGCGCGACGGATCCTGCTGGACCGCGCCGTTGAGCGCCGAGATCATCTGGTTGTCGTTGTTCAGCTTGCTGTACGCATCGGCGAGCTCGAGCAGGACGCTCGCCTTGTCCGGACCCGAGGTCGCGGCCTTGGCTTCTTCGTCCTTCAGCGCATCGGCGAGCTGGGCCCACGACTGGTTGGCGCGGAGCACGCGAGCGAGCTCGCGCCGCGGTGCCTGGTTCGTCGGGAACTTCGCGACGACGTCCTTCCACGCGGCGAGACCCTTGTCGGTCCCACCCTCGGCGCCCTTCGCCTGCTTCATCGCCTCGTCGAGATCGCCGGGGACCGGCGCCTTCGTCGGGGTCTTCGCTCGAGGGGGAGCTGTGGCCTCGGCGGCAGCCACGGGCTGCGCCGTCGGCGACTTGGCGCGGGGCGACTCGGTCGGAGCCGAGACAGCTGCCGCAGCGGCAGCCGCGTCCTCGTCGGCGCGCGCCTTCGCGGCGGCCTGGTCGGCCTCCGCCTGAGCCTTGGTTTCAGCAGCTTCGTCGTCGGCCTTCGCCTTCACAGACGCAGCTTCGTCGTCCGCCTTCGCCTTCGCAGACGCAGCTTCGTCGTCGGCCTTTGCCTTCGCGGCGGCCTCGGCGTCGGCCTTGGCCTTCGCGGCAGCCTCGTCCTCGGCCTTCGCCTTCGCGGCGGCCTCGTCGTCGTCATCCTCGGCGTCCACGTTGCGGCCGCCCTTGGCCTTCTTCTTCGTCTTGCCCTTGACCGCTGCCGGGAGCTCTTCAGGCTCCTCGACTGCCACCACGGCCGGCGCTGCCTGCATACCGGGCATCGAGCCCGCTGCCGTCACCTCGTCGAGACCCACGGCCGAGACGAAGTCCTGAACGTTCGGGTTCTCGGGCTCGACGCTCGACGCGATCGCAAAGAACTTCCGCGCGCGCGCGATGTCGTTGACCTTGTCGAACGCGATGTGGCCGGCCTGGATCGCGACGTAGAGCTTGTCCTCGCCGGTGAGCCGATCGATGACCGACTCCGCGATGTCGAGCAGCTGGACCCACTCGCCGCGATCACCTTGCACCTGACGGAGCAGCGTGAACGCCGCGACCACGGACTTCATCGGCGCGGCGCCGTTGGACGCGGTCGCCTTGATCGCCGAGTCGAAGAACTTCGCGCCGCGATCGCGATCCTTGAACCGCTGCAGCCATTCGAGCCCGAACGTGCGGAGCGCCGCGACCTTCGCGGGGTGATCCGGTGCGCTGTCGGCCCGACGGATGTGATGCGCCTCGAGCTCGTCCCAGCGCTGCGCGCCGGAGAGCAGGGTCTCGTAGATGAAGTTCGCGCTCGGCTCCTCGATGTCCTTGCCGAAGATGACCTTCAGCACTTCTTCGAGTCGCGGATCCTCGGGCGCCTCGATGCGCAGGATACGGGCCGCGCGAACGAGGGAACGGATCGCGACGGCCGCGTCGAGCTTGTCGGCTCGCTCGAGAGCGCTGTCGATCAGATCGCCCCAGAACTCGGGGTCGTAATCGAGCGCCATGAGCGCGTCTTGAACGCGCGCGGAGCCGGGGTCGATCTCGAGGGCGCGCTGGAGGACAGGGAGTGCCTTGTCCTTCTGCCCGCTGTCGAGCATCGCCTCGCCGACGATCTGGGCCAGGTTCGAGGGAGAGTTCGGATCTCGAAGCTCCATCTCGCCGAGCTTGGCGACCATCTCGAACCGGCCGATCTCGCCGTACACCTCGCGAGCGCGCGACAGTGCGCGCACGTTCGCCGGATGTAGCTTCCACGCGCGCTGATAGAGCCCGATGGCGCGATCGCGCTCCGGGATCACATCCTCGACGAGGGCGGCGAGCTCGCAAAGGCGCTCGGATTGTTCGGGTTTGGTCCCCGAAGCCTCCAGCTCCTTCTCCAGCTCATCGATCGCAGCTGTCCAATCCCGCGACCGGCGCAGGCG
>JANOPP010000703.1:0-4429 GCA_031421915.1 Myxococcales bacterium
CGTGCGGCCACACCTGCTCCAGGGCAAGAGCGAGCGCGAGATCGCGTTCCTCTCGGCCCGCCGCCTGACCTTCATGCGGCCGGAGTACTACCTGAAGATGCTGCTGCCCACGAACACCGAGCTCAAGGTGGTCGTGCTCAGCGCCATCGTGATGGTGCAGCCGCGGTTCCCCGTCCCGCCCGACATGGTCCAGCTCGTCCAGCAGTACCTGCCCGAGATGCAGAAGCGCATGCCGCCTCAGCTCATCGAGCAGCTCGGCGCTGTCGTGCAGCGGTTCATCCAGGCAGCGCCGGAGATCAACCTCGCGAAGTGGGGCCACGCGGTCGACGCCGTGTCGCATCGCGCAGGCTTCGTGGTGTGCGGCGATCTCGAGGTCGCGGCCCGGATGGTCTCGGCGGAGCCGGTCACCGTCGGTGGTCCGCAGGTGAAGGACAAGATCAAGGAGCTCGTCCTCTACTCGATCTCCGAGGAGTTCTTCACCGTCCGCGCCCAGATGGGTCTGACCATCGCCGGCTGATCGGCGGCGCGGGATGCTCACGGCCTCGGCTCACCGCCGGGGCCGTTGTCGTTTGTGCGCCCAGCATGCACATGGGGCTACTTCGTCCCGCGCCACCCGTTGCGCGCTACGCTTGGTAGCGGAGATGACGCTCACGTACGATCGCAGCGGGGCAGGAGATCCTCTGATGCTGATCCATGGGCTCGGATCGGCGCGGACCGTCTGGTCGCGCGTCACCCCCGCGCTTGCGAAGGCGTTCGACGTGATCGCCGTGGACCTTCCGGGCCACGGCAAGACGCCGCTCGTCGCGGGGACGCCGATGGACCCACGGTCGCTCGCCGACGTCGTCGTCCGGACGCTCGACACGCTAGGCGTTGACCGTGCGCACCTCGTCGGCAACTCGCTCGGCGGCTGGACCGCAGTCGAGATCGCCGCGGCCTACCCGGACCGTGTTGCGAGCGTGACCGCGCTGGCGCCGGCCGGGATGCGGGACGTACCGCTGGCCCGCATCAGCTTCGCGTTCAAGCTCAATCGGTATCTCGCGGTCGGACTGCGTCCGCTGCTGCCGCTCATCCTTCGCTCCGAGCGTCTGCGCTCGATTGGCTTTGCCCGCAACTCACCCGTCTGGAAGACGTGGTCGATCGAGACCTGTCGAGATGCGGCGGACGCCATGGCGAAGAGCCGTGGGTACGCGCCCGCGTTGCATGCCATCCTCGGTCGCGTCGCCGACTGCACGGCACGCATCCCACCGACGATCCCGCTCACCGTCGTGTTCGGCGACACCGACGTGGTGCTGCCCGCGCGAACCTCCCAGTCGCGCCGCCACCTGCCGCCCCACGCGCGCTGGCTCGAGTGGGAGCGCTGCGGCCATGCGATCCAGCTCGACCATCCCGAGCGTGTCGTGTCGCTCGTGACCGAGGTCGCTAAGCGGTGACGACGAGCGATGCGGTCAACTGTACGGTCTCGGTCGCCTCGGACTTCACGCAGGGCGCCCTTGGCCGATGCACCAGGTATGACCGTGAATGGAACCAGTGGAGTCGGGCAGGAAGTTGCCGTGCGGATGGAGAAGATCGCGCAGAACGCGGCCAAGGTTGAAGGTGAGGCCGGCGTGAAGCTCATCGAGGCCGCGGCGAAGACGCCACCTCCGCCGGGCGTGAACGGGGAGGGGTCGCGGATCAACACCTACGCGTAGCTGGCCTCGAACATCGCGAGGAGCGCGGCGGCCGAGTCCGCCAACGATCCAGACGGGCAGGGGCTGCGCCACACCCCCGCGACGTCGACAGCGACGCGCTGACCCTCGAGCGGTCGCGAATCTGACCAGCACGTCCGCCGGCCGCATGCGAGAGTGCAGTCATCCCGCGATGACGAGAAAGAGCCGCAGCCATGTCGATGATCTTCGCGCCGCGAGCCGGCTCGCGGTCGACGCGACCCGCGGCGTGATGGAGCTCGTCCAGGCGATGCACGTGACGATCGCGAGCGGGCCGGCGATCCTCGGTCAGCCGCTGGCGGCACCTGCCAAGCTCGCCACTGGACTCGTCTACGGCGCGATCAAGGGCGTCACCCGGCTCGTCGGTTCCGGCATCGATCTCGCCCTTGCCCAGCTCGGGCCGCAGCTCGGGGCCAGCGCGCCCGGGTTCGAGCGGGAGGTGGTGGTTGCCGCCCTCAACGGCGTGCTCGGGGACTACCTCGAAGAACGAGGAAACCCGTTAGCGATCCAGATGCAGCTCCGCCACGGTGGCGAACCCGTCGAGCTCACGCCCGACGGCGTGCTGCGTGCCATCCCACAGCCCGGATCGAAGATCGTGATCCTCGTCCACGGCTCGTGCATGGCCGAGTCGCAGTGGCTCCGCGACGGACACGACCACGGCGCGGCTCTCGCGCGCGATCTCGGTTACACCCCGATCTACGTTCACTACAACAGTGGCCTGCACATCTCCACCAACGGCCGCGCCCTCGCCGCGCTGCTCGAGGAGTTGCTCGTCGCCTGGCCGGTGGAGCCCGAGCAGATCGTATTGCTCGGCCACAGCATGGGCGGGCTCGTGGCGCGCAGCGCGACGCATCTGGGCGACGCCGAGGGTCACGCGTGGCGCGGGTACCTGCGCGCGATGATCACGGTCGGCACGCCACATCACGGTGCGCCACTCGAGCGCGGCGGGAACTGGATCGATCTGCTGCTCGGCGTCAGTCGCTACAGTGCGCCGCTCGGCCGTCTTGGACGGATCCGCAGCGCGGGCATCACGGATCTCCGCTACGGCAACGTCCTGGACGAGCACTGGGAAGGGCGCGATCGGTTCGCGCTCGCCGCGGATGATCGTCGCCCTCTCGCGTTGCCGACGGACGTGCGGTGCTACGCGCTCGCGGGCACGCTCTCCACCGAAGCCGGCGAGCGGCCCCGCGGCGATGGGATGGTGCCGGTATCCAGCGCACTCGGCAACCACGTGACTCCGGAGCACACGCTCGCGTTTCCCGAGGCCCATCGATCGATCGCGGTCGCGACCGGCCACATCGATCTACTCGGCGCAGGACCGGTCTACGCGACGATTCGTGCATGGCTTTCGCCGCCGACAACCGCGGGGTGAAGACTCAGCCGTTGGTCGGACCCGACCACTCGCCGGGCGCGGGCGTCGCTACGTTCCGCAGACCGGTGACGCGGAACACCTTGAGCTCTTCTGCCTTGCCCTTGACCTTCACGGGCGGCAGCTGCGTCGCCTCGACGCGACCGACGATGTGCTTCATCGTGTCTTCGGAGACGATGATGTCGCCAGAGCCGGCGACGTTGACGAGGCGAGAGGCAACGTTCATCGCGTCACCGATCGCGGTGTACTGCAGCGCGCGGGTCGAGCCGATCGACCCGGTAATCACGTTACCGGTGTTGATGCCGATGCCGATCCGGATTGGCGTCTGACCCTCGGAGGCGCGCGTGCGATTGAACTCCTCGAGCGCCTGCATCATGCCGATACCGCACGCGACCGCCTTGAACGGTGCATCCTCGATCGCGATCGGGGCGCCGAACAGGCCGATGATCTCGTCGCCGACGAACTTGTCGAGGGTGCCGGAGTACTGGAAGAGGATGTCGACCATCACCTCGAAGTACTCGTTGAGCGTGTTGACGATCTCCTGCGGAGGGCGACCGTCGGACATCGTCGTGAACCCGCGAATATCGGAGAACAGCATCGTCACCTCGGTGACGCGGCCGCCCTTCTCGATCACGAGCTCGCCCTTGAGGACCTGCTCGACGACGCTCGGCGGAATCAGTCGCGAGATCTGAGCGCGCGTCTGCTCTTCGCTCTTGATCCGGGTCGCGAGCCGGGCGTTCTGGATCGAGATCGCGGCCTGCGAGGCCATGCCGGTGCAGATCTGCAGATCCTTCTCGGTAAACGCATTTGACGTGAACAGCGAATCGAGGTGCATGAGCCCGAGCAGCTCGTTCGCGTGCAGGAGCGGCAGGGTCATCGTCGAGCGGATGCCCTGCATGATGATCGAGTGTGCGCCGGAGAACCGGGCATCCATCGTGGCGTCGGACGACAGGACGGCGGCCTTGTTGTTGATGACCTCGTTCATCACCGTCTTCGACAGCACGATTTTCGGATCGCTCTTGCCCGAGCGCGTCTTCACGAACCGCGGCGACATCTCTTAGGTCTTGTCGTCGTTGAGCAGGATCACGCCGCGATCGGCGCCAACTAGCTCGAACGCCTTGTCGAGAATCTTCGGCAGCAGCTTCTCGAGATCGAGCTCGCTGCCGACCGCGCGCGCCAGCTCGTGGCCGATGCGCAGACGTTCGTAGTCGCGGCGCAGCACCTTCTCGTCGGACTGCTGGCGCTCCGGCATGAAGTCGCCGGTCGACGCCTGGATGCGCTGGCGGATGTGGCTCTCGGTCAAGCCCGGCGCGATCGTCACGCGGTGCAGCGGCTCTTGCTGGCTCGGGCGATCGAC
>JANOPP010000704.1:0-5677 GCA_031421915.1 Myxococcales bacterium
AGCCGCCGAGATGGCCGCGCAGCTGGAGCCGCTGACGACGCTACGCACCGCGCTCCTGTCGTGGACGATGGCGGTCGAGGGTGGCGGGACGCACGCGAGCATGGTCGACGCTCCATCGATCGCGACGAGCCAGAGCGCTCCGATCACCACCGCCGCAGCGCGCGCGATGATCGAGTCGATGAGCCTGCCGATGCTCGGCGACGGCGCGAGCCTCGCGGATCGCACGGCCTCGTGGGGTGCACCCGGCATGCTCGCCGAGCGTGCGCAGGGCTGGTCGGTCGCGCAGGAGCGGTCAGCGTCGGATCTGTCGCTCGACTTCGTGACGCCCGAGCTCGTGCTCGCGGCGCGCGTCTATGGCCTCGGCCCGGCAGAGGCAGCACAGGCCGCGCGCCTCGCGATCGCGGGTCCCGGTCACCTCACTGCCATGGCGGGTGCGGTCGATCGCACGTTCGTCCAGGCGATGGCGATCGAGGCGGATCGCCGCGAAGGCCGGATGACTCCGTACGGCACGGGCTCGTATGGCGGGACGACGACGGCCGCGACGAGCGAGCCGATGTCGGCCGCGATGCGCGGGTCCACCTCGTATTCGACGGCGGCGTATCCAACGACCGCGTATCCGACGTCATCGGGGGACATCGCTGCGTTGGAGACGGGCTCGCCCACGCGGTACGCGGCGCCCGGCGCAGCGTTCGGTGTCGAGCGGCGTGCACCGCGCGGTGCGTTCCTCTGGCCTTCGGCGACTGTCGCCGCGCTCGGCCTCAACGCGGCGTCGCCCGATGGTCACCAGTCGATGCCGCTCGCGGCACTCGAGCTCCTCGCCGCCCAGGCGGTCGCGGAGATCGGAACGTACGCGGCGCTCGGCGAGCACTCGTTCGCGCATGGCGGCAGCGCCCAGATTGGTGCATCCGGCGCGTTCGGCGCGTTTGGTACCGACGAACAGGGTTCCTCGAGCACGACGTTCACGTCGAGCGCTCGTGGCTCCGCAATGCCGATGGCGATGCCGAGCGTCGGTAGCATGAGCGAGGCGAGCGGCGAGCCCGGCGAGGCCGACGTGCTCGGTGCTGCCGCCGCGCTGGTTCCGTCGTCGCGCCGTGCTCGGTTCGATGCGCTCTACGTTGCGCTCAGCCAGTCGTCGTCGGGCAAGAGCTGGTCGCCAGCATCGCGCGCGGCGCGGGCACTCGCGCTCGCGGGCCGCGGTGACGAGCCGACCTCGTCGTACGAGCGCGCCGCGACGGCGTGGGACGTGCTGCCCGTGGTCTACGCCACCGACGGCATGTCGATGTCGTCGCCCGCCGAGTCCGAGACGATGTCGACCGGCCAGGCGCACGTCTATGCGATGGCGCGCGCAGCGAACGCAACGAGTGGCTCGAACGGTCGCAGCGCTGCAGGCCGTCCCGGCGTACCGACCGACTTTGTCGAGCCGATGATCTCGGTCGATGGTCGCCCCGGGCTCGGCGCGCTGTCTGCGCGGGCGGGTGAAGCGCTCGGCTCGTACGTCTCGCCGGCGGCCTATGCGCCTGGTGCGTATGCATCGCCGTCGTCGTCGTCGTCGTCGTCGTCATCGTCGTCGTCGTCTTCGTACTCGGCATCGCCCGCCGCACGCGCGCCGACCGCCGCGCAGGAGCTCGTTCGTACCGGTCGGCCTTCGGGTCGTCACGGTGGCGGCGAGGTCGAGATCCCGTCGTGGTTCGAGTCCGCGGCGCGCAAGATGCTCGAGGATCGCAGCGGCAACTCGGACGGCATCTCGATGGCCGAGATGACGCTCGTCAACGCGGCCCCGGCAAGCCACGTCGCCGCGTCGACGCGCGGCCACTCGTCGCAAACGCCCCAGGCGGTTCAGTCGAAGACCTCCAAGGAGGATCAAGACAAGTCGCCGATCGACATCGACAAGACCGCGAACGAGGTCTACCGCCAGATTCTGTCGATGATGGACTCTGCACGGCTACGTAACGGTCAGTAAGGGGAGCTAAAAACCGATGCCTTTTGAAAGCGCAAAATCCAAGCTCACGATCGCCACGCTCGATGGTCCCAAGATCGAGGTGCCAGCTCAGTACAACCCCAAGGAGCTGCAGATCGACAAGACCGTGCCCTGGACCAAGGTGAACCAGGCCAACAAATCGGGGCAAGAGGGCGAGACGGGCATCCACCTCGAGTTCACCGGCGCCGAAGGGCGCACGATGAGCGTCGAGCTCTTGTTCGACGGCTTCGAGACCGGGGGCAAGACCAAGGACGGAACCGTCGCCCAGCTCGTCGGCAAGCTGGAGAAGATGTCGTCGGTGATGAAGCCGTCGTCCAAGGACGAGAACGAGCGCCGCCCGCCACGCTGCCAGGTCACCTGGGGCGACGGTGGGATGCCGAAGTTCAACTGCGTGATCGAGCAGGTCTCGACGAAGTACACGATGTTCTCCACCACCGGCGTGGCGCTGCGCGCGACCTGCACGGTGAAGCTCAAGGAGGCCGACGTGGCCTCGATGGCGAAGGCGAAGTAGACGATGCCAGCCGCCGCACCAAACGTAGACGTCATGCTCGCCGGGGCGGAGGTCCCCGACGACCACCTGCAGTCCTACACCGTCGAGCGAGACATGTTCCAGCCGGACATGGCGACCATCATTCTGGCGAACCAGAACGATGTGTACTCGAGCAAGAAGGCGGGTGACCCCGTCGAGATCAAGGTAGGCAAGAGCGGCGCGTCGATCTTCAAGGGCGAGATCGTCGGCAACGAACCGAACTTCAAGGGCGGCGGCAAGACCACGATCACGATCCGCGCCGTCAACAAGATGCACATGCTGCTGCGTAAGCGTGTGTCGATGACGTTCACGGACAAGACCGACGAGCAGATCCTCAAGGAGGTCGTGCAGAGCGCTGGGCTCACCCTCAAGTGGAAGCACGACAAGACGATCACGTACAAGCACGTCTATCAGCACAACCAGACCAACCTCGAGTTCCTCCGCATGCGCGCGGCGCGGCTCGGGTGCCACGTGTGGTGCGTCGGTACCGACATCTTCTGCCAGCAGCCCGATCTCAACGCCAGCACGGGCGTCAAGCTGAAGGTCGACGAGGAGGGCGATGTGCAGCTGCGATCGTTCGGGCCGCGCATCAACACGGCAGCGATCGTCAAGAAGGTGACCGTCAAGGGCTGGAACCCCGAGACCAAGGAGCTGATCACCGGCGAGGCCGACGCGAAGAACTCGCCGCTCGGCTCGACGAAGGCCGCCGACGCGGCCGGCGGTCAGGGCCAGGAAGACTCGTTCACGGTCGACTCGCCGATCTGGAGCAAGGAAGAGGCGGATGCGCTCGCCGCGGGCAAGATGAGCGATCTGTCGCTGACGTACATGACCGGCGAGGCCGAGTGCTCCGGCAGCGAGAAGTTCGATCTCGGCAAGACCGTCGAGATCAAGGCGAACGCACAGGGCAACGACCCGTACAACGGCAAGTACTACATCATGGGGCTCACCCACCGTCACACCGTCCCGCGCGCGAACGAGGGTGGCTACGTCACCGTCCTCAAGCTCGCTCGCGACGCCGAAGGAGGCTGAGTTTGTCGGATCGCGCTGGTGGCCCAGAGAGCGAGTCACAGGACAAACAACAGTTTGGCGTGTACTACGGCATCGTCGCGCAGAACAAAGATCCGGCGAACCTCAACCGGATCAAGGTTCGCTTCCCGTGGCTCGATCAGGGCGACACGGATCAGTCGCACTGGGCGCAGCTGCTCACGCCGATGTGCGGCCAGAAGTTCGGCTGGTACACGCTCCCCGACGTCGAGGACGCCGTGCTCGTCATGTTCATCGCCGGAGATATCTCCCAGCCGATCGTCATCGGTGGTGCGTGGAGCACGCCGGATCCGTCGCCGGAGCCCAACGAGGACGGCAAGAACAACTTCCGCGGTTACCGCAGCCGCACGGGCGCACGCCTGATTCTCGACGACACTGCCAAGACCAAGGTCGTGCTCGTCGACAAGAAGGGCAAGCTGATGCTCGGCGTCGGCAACTTCGAGAAGGATGGCGCCGGCCCAAACATCTGCGCCGTCTTCAAGCCGCCGATGTCAGGCACCGAGGGCATCTCGTTCTCCTCGATGGAGTCGGGCGGCAAGCTCGAGATCACGTGCAAGGACGGCAAGCTCCTCGTCGAGGCCGTCGATGGCGCGATCAAGATGAACTCCAAGGAGACGATGGACATCAAGTGCGGCTCTGATGTCTCGATGGAGGGCAGCTCCGCCGGCAAGGTCACGTCCGCTTCGCCCAGCAACTACGACGCACCAATGATCAAGATTGGATAGTCAGTCGTGAGCTTCTCCCCGATCGACAAGATGATGCCGAGCGCGGTTCGCGCTCATAAGGTGCGTGGCGTGCATCTCGCGGTCGTCGCGGAGAACACCGAGGGCGACGGCAATCCGGGTGGGCGCGTGAAGGTCATGCTGCCCTGGCTCAACGAGCCCGAGAAGTCGCAGTGGGCACGCATCGCGACCCCGATGGGCGGCGCCGAGCGCGGGACCTACTTCCTGCCCGAGGTCGGTGACCAGTTGCTCTGCGTGTTCGAGCACGGTGACGTCGGTCGCCCGATCGTGATCGGCGCGCTGTGGAGCAAGAAGCAAGAGGGCGTCGAGACCAACCAGACCGGCAAGAACAACACGAAGTTGATCAAGTCGCGCGCCGGTCACCGCGTGATCTTCGACGACAAAGAGGGTGAAGAGAAGGTCATCATCGTCGACAAGACGAAGAAGAACCAGATCGTCCTCGATACCAAGGCGAAGCTCGTCAAGATCGAGTGCGCGGGCGACATCGAGATCAAGGCGAAGACCAACGTCATCTTCCACAGCAAGACGCTGAAGATGGGCACCGGTCAGACGTTCAAGAGCAAGGGCAAGCAGATGCTCGCCCACTCGGCAGCGACGTTCGGCTTCAAGGCCGGCTCCGACATCACGGTCAGCGGATCATCGATCACGATGAACGTGCAGAACGCGCCGGCCGTCCAGGTGACGGGCGCGGGCGCGGGTGAGATCGGTTCGATCGCCGAGGAGAAGTCGAAGGATCAGGTTGCCGCGCAGGCCGCGGCCGGCGGTGGCGGCGGTGGGGGCGGCGGACCCGGCGGCGGTGGCGGCGGTGGCAGTGGTGGACCCGGCGGCGGTGGCGGCGGTGGTAGCGGCGGCGGTGGTGGTCGCGCGCCTGGTTACACCGGCACCAGCAGAGGCAACGATATCGCTCCAGCAGCGCCGAGCGCCGCAATGCCGTGGCCGACGAAGGCTCCCGAGAATACACCGGCACGCGCGAGTGGCGCGAAGGGCAACACGGCCCCAGCGTCGAGCAACACGTTCACGCAGGCACGCACCAGCGACGACGTCGGCAAGGGCGCCGGCACGAGCGGCGCGGCAGGCACCGCACGCAACAATCCCGGCTCTGGTGCCGGTAGCGGCGGAGCCTTCGTGGACGCACGCACGAGCGACGACGTCGGCAAGGGCTCGGGCAAGGGCGGCGAGTTCGCGGATGCGCGCGGCGGTCCGGACAAGGGCTCGGGCAAGGGCGGCGAGTTCGCGGAAGGCCGCGGCGGTCCAGGCGCAGGCTCGGGCGACGGCGGCGAGTTCGCGGAGGGTCGCGGCGGTCCAGGCGCCGGCGCGGGCGACAGCGCAGCGTCGGCGGATGCGCGCGGCGGAGCAGGTCGCGGCGCGGGCGACAGCGCAGCG
>JANOPP010000705.1:0-13118 GCA_031421915.1 Myxococcales bacterium
ACACGACGGCGACGTTGCGGCTCGCGACCGCCGACATGACACCAGTACCGAGGTTCGGCGCGATCCGGATCGCGGTGTAAACGCCGTCCTTGCGGGCTTCGCGCATCACGGCCGGGACCTTCGCTGCGGCGACTGGAACGATTAGATCGACTCCCTGCGCGACGTTGCGCTGCGCGAGCACGCTCACACCATCCACCTTGATCGCGAGCTCACCGATCGTGCCCTGGTCGGGGGCGGCGATCGCGTAGTCGTACTCCCAGCCCGTCGCACCGCGAGTCAGCGGTGTGACGTAGCGGATCACGACCTTCTTGTCCTTGTTCGCCTCGAGTGGGAACACGCGGAGCTTGAACCAGTTTCCCTGCTCCCATTCGAGGAGCGCGGGGTCGAGCATCTCGTCGACGATCTTCTCGTAGACGGCGCGCGCCTTCTCGCGCTCGACCATCTCGCCTTCCATCATCTTGCCGTCGATCTCCATCGCGAGACCGATCAGCATCGCGCCGTCGGGAACGGGGAACCGGAACGTGCCTTCGCGAGTCTCGGCGACCGCGTTGTGGAAGATGTGCGTGACCTCGGTGATCGCGAGATCACCAGCGGTCTTCACGTCGACATGCAGCGCGCGGAGTGCGACGGGATCCATGCGATCCGCCGAGGCACGCGACTCCATGCGGCCGACGCCCGAGCCGGTGTCGGCCATCTGCAGCGCGAGGCTCCAGTCGGCCGCGCGCGGGCGAGCGCCCGTCGGGACAACGTCGCTGCGGCTCTGCGGCTGGCTGTCGACGAGGACGTCACCGTTGACGAGCACCTCGCCACCCTCCGTATCGATGAACGCGGTCGTGCTCGCGCCGTGGCGGAGGCGAACGCGGCCCTCCATCACGTTGACGTGAACGCCACTGGCGTCCTGCGTCAGGCGCGCCGTCGAGCCCGCCCGCAGGTAGAGAAGCGGAGCGTTCGCGGCATCACCGAGCGCGACGATCGAGCCGCGGCGATCCGCCTTGACCTCGATCACACCAGCGAGCGACGCACCCTGCGCGAGCGGCTGCCACGACCCCGTGGCCGATTGCCGAACTGCGAGCTCGCCGCGCACCGTGATCGCCGACAGCGGGAGGCTCATCGCCTTGCGCTGCGCGGAGACCGCCGTGATCTTGGCTTGCTTGTCCTCGGGGCGGGCGGCGGGAGAGCCGCACGAGATGAGGAGCGACGTGGCGAGGAGAGAGGTGGTGAGCTTCACGACTTGGCTCCGATCTTGATGCGCGCGACGGTGACGGTCTGCTTCTCGTCGAACAGCTTGTAGGGCAGCACGTGCTTCTTCTCGGTCGGCTTGCCCTCGTCGAGGACGACCACGACCTCGCCACGCGCCTCGCTGAAGTTCGAGCGGCCGCGGCCGAAGTAGTTGACCTGCACGACGTACTCGCCGGTCGCTGCCTTCGGAGCGGTGAAGCTCTCGGGGCCGTAGCCCGTGGTGACGTCGTCGAACAGCGCCTCGCCGAACTTTCCGTTGCGGTGCGAGTAGAAGACCTTCTCGCCCGCGGGATTGGTGACCCACAGGTCGACGTCCGAGTGATCGGTATCCCAGGTCAGATAGACCTTGATGTCGTTCTCGGTACCGCCCTTGAGCTGGAGCTCGTTGATCGACTTCGCGTAGTTCTTCGCGTCGTCGGCCTTGCCCGCCGTCTCCGCGTCCCGGCGGAGCTGCTGGTAGATCTGGGCGAGCCGCTGCTTCGCCGGGTAGCGCACGGCGTCGTTGGTCTCGGGATCGTCGATGATCGCCTCGAACCGCTCGCGAGCCTCCGCGGTCTGACCGAGGCGCTGCGCGACATCCGCGAGCTCGAATGCGAGGCGGCGATCTTTGGAGGACTGCGCGCCCGCGGCGACGAGACGATCGTAGGCACCGCGGAGGTCACCGGCCTGCTTGAGCACGCTCGCGAGTGCGCGATGCGCCGCGGCATCCTTGGGGAGCAGCTCGACGACCGCGGAGTAGGCACGCCGCGCCTTCGCGCGCTCGCCACGCTCGCTGTAGATGTCGCCGAGCAGGCGAACGACGACGAGGTTGTACGCATCGACCGTGCGCCAGTCCTGCGCGGCGGTCAGCGCCTCGTCGAGCTTCTTCGCGCGCTGCAGACCGCGCACGAGCGCGAACCGTGCCGCGCGATCCTTCGGATCCTTGGTGACGGCCGCGCGCAGGGCCGCGAGCTCCGTCTCGTCGATCTCGCTGCGCGAGCCCGCGGGCTCCTTCTCGCCCTCGATCAGGCTCATCCGCCTCGACGACTCACCCGCCGCACCTGCCACGCCGGCAGCGACGATCAACGCTCCGGCGATCAGCGCCGTTCCTCGTGCTTTCATGGCGCTCGAGAAATGCACCGCCAGTGCCACACAAAACTCGTCCTATCCCGCGGACTTAGCCGACCAGTGGCCACCGGGACACACCGCCCGTCCCAGCCAGACACGGACCCGGAAAGGGTCGGCGTCGACCGACGGCTGCGCCGCGATCGAACGCGCACCCGCCGCTCAGGAGGACCGCCAGCCACCCCATCCCATCGAGTGTACTAACAGCCGGGGAAACAGGCGGTGCCGATGCGCGCCGCCGCCTGGGCTCGGGCCGAGGTCGCGATCTCGAGGACCTTCGCCACCGTCGCGCGCGCGGCCGCCTGGAGCTCGGGCGTCGTCGCGTACTTTGCGAGGAGCTTCTGGCCAAGCTCCTGGTGTGCCCGCTCGTCGGGCTGGATGTACTCGCGATAGATCCGCACCGTCTCGTGATCGCCGCGGGCCTCGCACAGCGCCATGAAGTTCTCGTTGACGCCGTAGGCGATCGATTCGAGGGTCACGAGCCCGCCCGCGATCCGCTCGACGGTGGACGTGAGGGACTCCAGATACAGGAACAGCGGGTTCTTTGCCGGCACCTGGAACGCGGTGACGTCGACACCGAGCGCCGTGAGCCGCTCCGCGACGAGCTGGAAGTGCCCGGCCTCGTCGCCCGCCTGACGCGCAAACGCGAGCTTCACGTCGACCTCGGCGGTCGTCGGAATCCACACGGCCGCGAGCTCGCTGACGCTGATCTCGTTCACCAGCGCGATCTCGAGGAGCTTCTGCGGATCGCCGATCGCACCGTCGGCAAGCGACGTTCGACCCGCACCGACGATCGGCGTGAGGCGCTCGGCCTTGAACGTTTCCAGCTCGTTGACGAAGGTGGTCGAGTTCACGCGCGCAGTGTGAGCGCTGGTCCACGCAAGATCAACGCATTCGGTTCGGTGAGGTCACGCGCTTCACGACGTCGGCGAGCGACGTGACGGGCGCGGGGCGCTGAGCGAAGATGCGCCATGGGATCGCTCAAAGACCAGCTGCTCGCGAAGGGCCTCGCCGCGACGCCCAAGGCCGCGGCTACCGCCACGCGCCCTGCGCCGATCGATCCATCCGTGGCTCGCGGAAAGCGCGAGGACGAGCAGGGGGCCGCGACACACGCTGCAGCGAGCCCGCGGTATCCGGGCGCTCGCGTCGTCACGCTCGCCGAGGCCCGCGAGCTGTTCGAGCCCCACGCCTACGACCTTCGCAACCTGTCCGGTGAGATCGACGGGGCGGTCGACATCGAGACACTGCTCCTCCCGAGCGTCCAGGTGATCGATGGCGACGTCACGGTCGACGAGCTCCGCATGCACCAGGAGGGCTCGAACCTCTACGTCCTGGGGAACCTCACGATCAGCGGCCGCCTGGTGCAGCCGTTCCGGTCCAACGCGCTCGTCGTCTTCGGGTCGCTGCGCGCCAAGCACGTCATCACCGGGGCCGAGCTCCTCGTGTTCGGCGACCTCGACGTCACCGGCGTGCTGTATGGCAACTGCACCAACTACGCGACAAATGTCCTCGGCGCCGCGCGGGTCGGGACCCTCGTGAGTTGCAAGGATCACCTGTTCTCGTTCTGGGGCTCGCGTGGCATCGGCGAGCTCGTCCACCGGCATGCGGCGCCGAACTTCGAGATCTACGAGACCGCCGGAGCGATCCGCTCCGGGCGCGCGATCGATCCTGCGATCGGTGACCCGTATGACGAGGCGTCGATCGCCGCGGCGCTGCACACCCGCGATGACATCTTCGTCGTCGCGTGACACCGGAGCAGGTCGTACATCACCGCTGCCGTGCGACACTCCGGTCGTGCGCGCCGTGTCGGCAAATCCGTTCCTTGTCGGCAAGCAGAAGCCGATGGTGGTCGGTCATCGCGGCGTGCCGATGCTGCACCAGGAGAACACGCTCGCGGGCTTTCGGCGCGCCGTCTCGCTCGGCATCCCGGCCGTCGAGCTCGACGTCCGCCTCACCGCGGACCACCAGGCGATCGTCCTCCACGACCACACGCTCCGCCGCCTGACGGGGAGCTCGTACGACGTCGACAACCTGACCTGGGACCAGATCGCCAAGCTGCGGATCCGGCGCGATCTGCCGATGGGCATCGACGTCAACGGGGCCCAGGTCGTGATGCGGTACGAGAAGGAGGAGCGCATCCCCCTGCTCGCCGAGGTCCTGGCCGAGGTCGCGAGCTCGGTCGCGATCAATGTCGAGCTCAAGCTCGACATGCCCGCGTGGTGGGAGATCGAGGTCGCCGGCGTCGTCGCCAAGGTGATCGCGGCTGCAGGGGTGACGGATCGCGTGATCGTCACCTCCTTCGATCCGCGCAAGCTGCGCGCGATTGCTCGTGCCCTGCCGTCGGTGTCACACGGCTTCTGCTTCGACGACACGATGCTGAACTTCGCGAGCCCACTCCTGTCTCGCCTGCCCGCGATGTGGAACCCGCAAGCGACGCTGATGCGGATTCTCGAGACCAACGTGTTCGGCCGCCTGCTCGGAACCCGGCTCGTCGGCGCCGAGCACACGCTGGTCGGACGAGAGACCGTGCGCCGCCTCCACAAGGCCGGGGTCGCGATCGGTACCCACACGCTGTTCCCGCTCGGCTCGATGGGGACCAAGCAGATCGCCCGTAGTGCGGTCACGGAGGAAGAGGTCGACCGGCTCGTCGAGCTTGGGGTCGACTGGATCGAGAGCGATGATCCCGAGCGACTGCAGAAGCTGATCGGGTAGCCGTGCTACCAAGGGCTCGGGGGGCCCGTGGAGCAGAACTTCACCACTGCTGTGCTGTTACCGATCGCGCTCGGCGTGATCATGCTCGGGCTCGGCCTGAGCCTGACGATCGCCGACTTCAAGCGCGTCATCGTCTATCCCAAGGCGGTCGCGATCGGCCTGGGATGCCAGATGCTGCTGCTCCCTGCGGCGTGCCTCGGCATCGCGCACCTGTTCGACCTCGGACCCGAGCTGGCGATCGGCCTGATGCTGCTCGCGGCCTCGCCCGGCGGCGCGACCGCAAATCTGTTCTCCCACCTCGCGAAGGGCGACGTCGCGCTCAACATCACGCTGACCGCCGTGAACAGCGTGCTGTCGTTGATCACGCTGCCGCTGATCATCAACTACTCGCTCGAGCACTTCCTCGGCGCAGGCAAGTCGATTCCGCTGCAGGCCGGCAAGGTGATCTCCGTCGTCGCCGTGGTCCTGATCCCGGTCGCGATCGGCATGGTGATCCGCGCGAAGAAGCCGTTGATCGCGGACCGCATGGACAAGCCGGTGCGCATCCTGTCGGCGGTGTTCCTCCTCCTGATCATCGTGTCTGCGATCATCGCCGAGCGCAGCCGGATCGGCGCGCACTTCGCCGACGTCGGCCTCGCGTGTCTCACGTTCAACCTGACGAGCATGGCGATCGGCTTCTTCATCCCCCGCTTGCTTCGCGTCGAGCGCCGCCAGGCGATCGCGATCGGGATGGAGATCGGGATCCACAACGGCACGCTCGCGATCGCGATCGCATCGAGCCCCCAGCTCCTCAACAACCCGACGATGGCGATCCCACCGGCGATCTACAGCCTGATCATGTTCGTGACCGCGGCCATGTTCGGCTGGTTCGTCTCGCGCCGCACCTAGGCTTGCGCTCGGCACGGCCGTGGTTAGGTTGGCCGCGTGTTACGCGACGACTACCTGATGCGCCTGATCCGCCAGCTCGTCGACTTCATCGCCAGGATCGCGGGACACAACCGAAGAGGCGAGCACGACAAGGCGCTCTCCGAGGCCGCGCGCGCGTGGGACGACTACCTCGATGTCCCGCGCGAGCTCGTCGACGTGACGGACACACCAACGCTGGCTGCCATGCTGCGCGATCCTGCAAAGATGCGTGCTGCCGCTCAGCTGCTGATCGAAGAAGGTCGCGCATATGCCGGCAAGCGCGATCCCGTGACCGCGACGCGCCGCTACACCAAGGCACTCGAGCTCTACCTCGAGGCCCGCGTGATCGCGCCCGAGGCCGACGATGACGGCGTGATGTTCGAGCTGTCCCGCGAAGCCGCGACCCACCTCGATCAGCGCTACGTCGACAAGGGCTGAGGCACCACCGACGGCAGCGGCCGCGCGAGCTCGTCGGAGTGGAGCGTCGTCAGCTCGACATGCCCGGGGTGTGGTGCACGCTTGTCGCTGCGATGCTGCACTCCGAACTGCGCGCCGATCTCGAATCGCTCGTTGAGGTAACCGGCGAGCTCTGGCCTCGAAACGGTGCGCGTCGCGACGAGGTGCCGGATGCCGGTGACACTCGACTCCGCGAGCTCCCAGACCCGGCGGGCGGCATCCTCGGCCCAGACGACCGAGCGCGCCTCGTCGGCGACGACCGTCATCGGCAGGCCCTTGCCATGCCGGTAGCGCAGCCAGTCGAGGTGGCCGTTCTTGCCGCTCGCCGACGGTCCGATCCACGGGCCGCTGCGCACGATCACCGTGTTCGGCCGCGCCGCCATCAGCGCCTCGGCCGCGACGCGTGTCTTGCCGTAGACGCTGAGCGGGTCGGTCGGCGAGTCCTCGCGGTACGGCCCGGTGTCGCCACTGAAGACGTGATCGCTCGAGCAGTAGACGATCCTCGCCTCGGGTGGCGCGTGCGCGATCAGGATCCGCATCGCGTCGACGTTGACCGCCCACGCGAACTCCGGCGACTCCTCGCAGTTCTCGACATCACACACGCCCGCGCACTGGATGATCAGCGCCGGCCTCTCGCGTGCGAACAGCGCGGCCACGGCGGGCTCGTCGTCGAGGTCGATCCCACCGGCCACCCCAACGGGATACCGGCGGGTGCTCGTGTTGCAGTACGCGGCGATGCTCGGTCGTGCGCGCCAGATCGAGAACCCGAGCATCGAGCTCGCCCCGAACAACAGGGTGGTCATGTTCCCGGCAACCACCACCACAGGTGACTCACCTTGGCGCGCTCCAGGATCTCGGGCGTCGGCGTCTCGCCCGCGATCTTGACGTCGTCTCCGAGCTCGAACCACGCTTCGATGTTGGAGGCGCCGCGCACCGAGCAGTTCATACCGCGCTCGGGTCCGTCGATGACCTGGCAGTTCTCGAGCCCCGCCCGGATGGCGAGATACGCGCGCCCGACGCCGACCACGTCCGACGCGAGGACGTCGGGGTCGAAGACGCGAATACGCGTGACCTTCCCCTCGTTGGCGAACAGCACCAGGTCGCAGGCACCGCCGCGCCGCACCAGGCAGATCGTCGGCACCGCCGTGTCGGGGCTGTTCTCGAAGTACTCGACGGACTCGCTCGCGACGTAGCCGGGCACACGCCCCGCGAGCGAGGCGGCCGTCACCGGCGCCGTGAGGTCGGCTCCGTCGAGGCCGGCCTCTGTGAGGCGCAGCGCTGACGGCTGCACCACGTCAGGCTTCGGCGGCGTGATCGGTGTCCGCTGCTCGCGCGATCCACAGCCCGTCAGGCACGACGCCAGCACCATCGTCGCTACGCCGAGTCCCTGCACCCGAAGCACGGTACCGCGAGTTGGTCTGTGCGATCGTGTTCGCGATGCCACGTTCTCCCACCCTCATCCTCGTCCTCACCTCACTCGTCAGCGTCGCCCACGCCAAGCCGATCACCAGCGAGCGACTCGCTGCCGGGCAGGCCCTGCCCGCCTCGATCAAGGCCAAAGGCAAGGTCCTGATCGGAGCGTGGAAGTACGCCGGGCCGACCGGTGCCCCGGGCCACCTCGTGCTGTCGTCGACCTCGCGCTCGGCCAAGACCGGCGAGAGCCGGCAGTTGTTCGCCCAGCTCTACGAGGGCATCAAGCCCAAGCAGATCCGGGTGGTCCAGGACGGAGTCACCAATTGCGAGCTCGACTTGGTGGCGAGCTTCGTCCAGGGCTCGGTGTCGTTCGAGGACGTCGACGGCGACGGCAAGGTCGAGGTCAGCTTCGCGTACGACCTCAACTGCGACGCCACCGAGCGCCCGACCCCGCGCAAGCTGCTCATCCTCGAGGGGACGGCCAAGCACGCGCTGCGTGGCACCGGTCGTGGCAAGGATCTCGACGACAAGCCGGCCGGCGGCGACTACAAGGCCGACGCGTTCAAGAACGAGGGTGCGCTCGCGACCTGGGCAGAAGCGCGCTGGCGCGAGCTCCTCGACACCGAGACGATCAACATCGATCCGTGAGTGCTACTGGATGCGGACGTTGAGGCTGTACGCGCCGAACGCCGCGTCGACCTCCACCTTCCTGGCGTCGACCATCCCGCCCGGCTCGGGCTCGCCCGCGCTCGCACACCCGGCGATCACGAGCGACGCGAGCAGGTACCGCATCCCTGCAAGCTACTAGATCTTGCGGCCAGAGAGCTGAACCGTCGAGACGGCCGTCGAGTAACCGCGGACCATCACGTGGATGGCGGCCGGCTGCGCGAGCGTGACGCTGCAGGACTCCGCCGAGCCGTTCTTGTACGGGCGGCAATCGTATGCGGTCGTGGTCGGCGCGCTACCGACGCGGACGTAGAGGTCAGCGTCGTTGTTGCCGGTCATCGAGAACTCGTAGGTGCCCGCGGCCACGGTCGGCGTCGACCAGCGCTTCTCGGCGCTCTTCGCGACGCTCGCGGTGTCGGTCAGGCCGGCCCACGGCGTCGGCGTTCCGCCGCCACCCGGGGTGTAGACGTTGTCCTGCTCGCCGGAGACGAGAACGACCTGGCTCGTGTCGATACCGGTGAAGATCTTCTCGTAGGTCTTCGGCGCGTCATACGCGACCAGACCGCGGAACATCGCCATCGTGGTGTTCGACAGCTCGTGGAAGAACGCCGGCATGCCGTTGTTGACGAGGTCGATGTACTTGTAGCCGGTCGTGTCGTCCGGGTTGATGATCTTGTGCGCGCGGTTCAGCGCGTCGTCGATGTACGCGAACGTGTCGCAGCCGTTGAGCTGGACGACGACGTACTGACCGGCCACCCACTTGCCCGCGGCAGCGAGCGCGCGGACGTTGGTGCCGAGGCCAGCGTGACCGTTGTAGACGATGTAGTCGGCGCGGGTCGACAGGCTCTCGTAGCGCGCGCGGAACGCGGGCTGCGTCAGGCCGATGCGCACGTTGTCGGTGAGTAGCGCGACGACCTTGATCTTCTTACCGCCGGGGAGGGTCGCGTTCATCTCGATGTCGGGCGCTCCGACGCCGGGCGCCGACGATACGTTCGCCGGGATCGTGGTGAGGCCGCGGTTCGCGAGCTCGGTCTTCATCGCGCCAACGAACTTGTTGTACGCGTTGATGCCGACGTCATTCGTCGTTGCACCGTCCTCGTTCTTGCCGAAGATCGCGACGACGTTGAGCGTATTGTCTTCCCAGATCTTGTTGTACTCGGGGAACTTTCCGGTCGTCTGCACCGGGCTCGGCGATAGCGTCGCGGTCACGGTGTTGAGGTCCGCCGGAGCGAGCGAGCAGCCCGAGCGAGCCGGGCGGTAGTAGTAGAACATCGAGCCGGCGTCGACATCGTGCGCGCCGACATCGATGCAAGTGGTGCCGTACTTGGTCGCGAACGCGGTCTGGCCCGAGCTCGAGACGTCGAGCGGGAGCTTGAGCTGGATCGACGCGGGGACGGCGTTGCGCTTGCCCCACGCGACGAGGAGCTTCGCCTTGTACTTGATCTGCGTGCGACCGCCGACCTGGGTCTTGACGATGTTGGTGACGACCGCCTTGTCGATGCGGCCGACCGAGTTCATGCCGTTGAGCTGACCGACCGTATAGAACAGCTGGCTCTGGATGGTCGACAGATCGTTGAACGAGCTGTCGGTGACCAGCGTGCCGTCCCACTCGGCGTCGACGAACACCGCGACAGCGCTCGAGTCGGCCTTGCCGTCTTCGGACTTCACGGTCTCGCCGTCGTAGAGATCGGCCTCGTCGACACACGCACCAACACTGGCTACCGAGAACGCAAGGAGAGTCGAGGTTACGAGCTTCATAGGTTGCCCGCCGCCTGAGCAAGATCAGGGCCTCTCGAAAACCCACCTAAGCCACTGATCCGGGTGGGCAAACCCGACAAACACGAGGCCACAAAGTCTCAGCGGCAACTCTGCTAGCCGTCGAGCAGGGGTTACTGGGGGCCGCGCTACCCGCGACGCTGGCGGCGTCGCAGCCCGAACAGCATCGCGCCGAGCATCACGACCAGCGACGAGCTGCCCGAGGAGCCCGTGGCGCTGCAACCGGTGTCCTCGACGGGCCAGCACACGTTGGCGCCGTCGATGCAGTCGAAGCCCGAGGGGCACGACGCGTTCGCATCGCACGTCCCGGTGCACAGCGAGTCCGTACCGTCTGACGAGCACGTGCCGGTGATGCACTCGTTGTTGTCGGCGCAGGTGGCGCCGAGGCCGCCATCGACGTTGCCGCCAGGGAGGCAGAACCCGCCGAGGCAGTGGAAACCGTCATCGCACGAGCTCCCGCTGGCACACGATGCGGTGACCTTGACGTTGACCGTCTGCGAGACCGCGCGATCCGCGAAGTCCGTCGCGTCGACCTTCACCGCGTGCGGTCCGGGCGCCACGGTCGTCGGGGCGTTCCAGGCGAGGACGCCATTGGGTGCAGGGAGCGCGGTGCTGGTATCGAGCGTCATCGCGACCGAAAGCGTCTCGAGCGGGGAGACAAATGCTGCGCTGATGCCGAAGCCCGGCTTGACCCACGCGCCGTCCTTCGGGTTGTTGATCACGAGCGTCGGTTCGGCGAGACCCTGCGCGAGGCCGAACGTGTCGCGGAGGTAACGGAAGCTGTTCTGCGTGTCGGGGAAGCAGCGGCAGTTCTGCGGCGCGTCGGTGCCGCAGACCTGGTCGTTGTTCTGCCAGACCTTGAGGCTGCCGAGATCCATGTACGTCATCGGATCGAGCGGATCCATCGAGTGGCTGAGGCCCCACACGTGACCGGCCTCGTGCGCGATCGCACCGCACAGGTACGGAATGCCCGCGGTCTGGTTCGCGAACACGAAGGCCAGGAGGTTGTTGCGCTGCGCGTTGCACGAGATGAACGGCGCGATGCCGCCCGCGCCCATGATGTTCGGGTTGAGCTGTGCCGAGGTGCCAGCGGCCATCACCTCGAAGTGCGCGACGGACGGGCCCGGATCTTCCGTGACGATCTGGATGTCGAACGGAGCGAACGTGTCCTTCAGACAGTCGATCACCTCGGTGAAGTGTGCCTCGCCGTGCATGTACGGCTGCATCGTCACGGTCTGGCCCTGCGTGCCGATCGACGACGTGTTGGTCAGCGAGCTATCGGAGCCCGAGCGGACCTGGCAGCCGTTGGGGAGACAGTCGTTGACGTAGAGGACGTGTGAGGACGCGGTGAGCGCGAGGGCGTTCACACCGTCCGGCTCGGGGCACGGGAGGTAGCGATCCTGCCAGACCTCCGCGGCGGCGATCCGAGGGACTGCAGGAACGGCAACGAGGGCGGCGCCGAGGACAACCCACCTGAGGCTACGCATGGCCGAAACAGTAGAGGCGATGCCGTCTGCCGGCGAGGACGAACATCACGCTGGCGCTATCAACGGCACGCCGGTCGCTGAGGTCTCGCATCAGCACCCCGAGGCAGGGTCCACAGGCCAGTACCATCCCGCAGTTAGCGCGGTGTTCCAAACCGGCGCGCTGCGCCGGATCGAGCTAGCATGGACGCGTGACACGCTTCCGCCTCGGAGTTGTGCTGTTCCTCGCACTTGCCGGCTGCTCGTCGACGGCACCCGCCTCGGGAGAGGCCCCCAAGCCGCCCCCGAACCGGGTCGTTCCGGAGGTCGTCCAGGGATCGGCCCCGGCGGTCCCCGCGGCTGCGCTGCCCCCACCCGATCCGCGCGAGGCCGCACTGTCAGCGATCGTCCTCCGCCTGCTCGAACAGGAGCACCTGCTCGGCAATAAGATCGACGACAACGTCTCCCGCGAGGCCTTCAAGACGTACCTCGACCGGCTCGATGGCGGAAAGATGTTCCTCCTCACCGCGGATCGCGACGCACTCAACGTGCACGCCGACAAGATCGACGATCAGCTGCGCTCGGGCTCCCTCGATCTCGCACACGACGGCGCCAAGATCTTCATCTCGCGCGTCGCCGTGGTCGACAAGGTCGTCACCAAGGTGCTCGCCGCACCGATGGACTTCACGAACGAGGAGTTCCTCGAGATCGATTCGGAGAAGGTGCAGCTCGCCGCGACCGAACAGGAGCTCGAGGAGCGCTGGCGCCGCCGCCTCGAGCTCGAGGTTCTCGAGCGTGTCGCACAGATGGAGGCGCGCCTCGATCCGCCGAAGAAGGATCCCAAGGCCAAGAAGGGCGCGGCCGCCGTCGACGAGGACAAGTCGGCGATGCCGATCGACAAGATCCCCAAGACGCCCGAGCTGCGCGAGGCGAAGGCACGCGAGGATCTCGCCAAGACCTACTCCGGTCGCTTCGCTCGCCTGCGCACGCCGGCCAAGCTGGACGCCGCCGCCGACGTGATCAACGCCGTGAACGCCGCGCTCGATCCGCACACGCTGTACCTGCCGCCCTCCGACAAGGCGAACTTCGACATCGCGATGAGCGGTTCGCTCGAAGGCATCGGTGCGGTGCTCCGCGAGCGCGATCACTACATCGAGATCGTCGAGCTCGTCCCCGGGGGCGCCGCGTGGCGCCAGGGCGGCGTCAGCCAGGGCGACCTGATCCTCGCGGTCACGCAGGACGGCAAGGAGATGATCGACGTCGTCGACATGCGAATCGACGAGGTCGTGAAGATGATCCGCGGGCCGAAGGGCACCCGGGTCACGATCCGCGTCCAGAAGCCCGCAGGGACCGAGGAGTCGGTGACGATCATCTTCAGCGTGA
>JANOPP010000706.1:0-3230 GCA_031421915.1 Myxococcales bacterium
CTTGCGCGCGCGCGACACGGTCTGCTTGTCGTCTTCCGACAGCTCGTCCATGCCGAGAATCGCGATGATGTCCTGGAGATCCTTGTAGCGCTGCAGGATGCGCTGCACTTCGCGCGCGACCTTGTAGTGACGCTCGCCGACCACCGCGGCCGAGAGAATCGTCGACGTCGAGTCGAGCGGATCGACGGCCGGGTAGATGCCCTTCTCCGTGATCGCGCGGTTGAGCACCGTGGTCGCATCGAGGTGGGCGAACGCCGTCGCGGGCGCCGGGTCGGTGAGATCGTCGGCGGGCACGTAGATAGCCTGCACCGAGGTGATCGAGCCGTCCTTGGTCGAGGTGATGCGCTCCTGCAGACCACCCATCTCCGTCGAGAGCGTCGGCTGATAGCCGACAGCGCTCGGGATGCGGCCGAGGAGTGCAGACATCTCGGAGCCGGCCTGCGTGAACCGGAAGATGTTGTCGATGAAGAGGAGGAGGTCCTGCTTCTCGACGTCGCGGAAGTACTCGGCCATCGTGAGCGCCGAGAGCGCGACGCGGGCGCGGGCACCCGGGGGCTCGTTCATCTGGCCGAACACCATGGCGGTCTTCG
This sequence comes from Myxococcales bacterium, assembly GCA_031421915.1. GTDB lineage: Bacteria > Myxococcota_A > Polyangia > Haliangiales > Haliangiaceae > JABFXX01. The sequence continues at coordinate 591 of JANOPP010000706.1, forward strand.
AGAGGACCGAGGAGCCGTCGAACAGCTTGGCCTCCGCGAGCTCGTGGTAGAGGTCGTTGCCCTCGCGGGTACGCTCGCCGACGCCGGCGAACACCGAGTTCGAGCCAGACTTCTTGGCGACGTTGTTGATCAGCTCCTGGATGAGCACCGTCTTGCCGACGCCGGCGCCGCCGAACAGGCCGATCTTTCCACCGCGGCGATACGGAGCGAGAAGGTCGATGACCTTGATGCCCGTCTCGAAGCGCTCGACCGTCACCGACTGATCGACGAACGGTGGAGCAGAGCGGTGAATCGGGCGCTTGATGTCGCTCTTGACCGGACCGGCCTCGTCGATCGGCTCGCCGATGACATTGATAATGCGGCCGAGGACGCCGGAGCCCACGGGCACCGCGATCGCGTTGCCGGTGTTCTTGACCGACTGACCGCGGATCAGGCCGTCCGTGGTGTCCATAGCGACGCAGCGGACCATGTGCTCGCCGAGGTGCTGAGCGACCTCGACGGTCAGGTTGTCGGTGCGCTTGTCGATCGACGGGTTGGTGAGGAGGAGCGCCGTGTTGATCTCGGGCAGCTCGGCAGAGTCAAAGGCCACGTCCACGACGGGACCGATCACCTGGACCACGCGGCCCATCGAGTTGGGAGACATATCAGTAGTTGCCATGGTCGGTCGTTCCTTTAACCCTTGAGAGCCTCGGCGCCGCCGACGATCTCGGCGAGCTCCTTGGTGATCGATGCCTGACGGGCGCGGTTGAACTGGAGCGTGAGCGCCGAGATCATGTCGCCGGCGTTCTTGGTCGCGTTCTGCATCGCCGTCATCTGCGCGGCGAAGAACGAGGTGATCGACTCGAGCGCCGCGCGGTACAGCATGATCTGCACGTAGAGCGGCACGAGCCGATCGAGCAGGATCTGCTTGTCGGGCTCGTAGAGGTAGTCGGCGTTGTCGGGCTCTTCGCCCTTCTTGACGATCGCGGTGCTCTTCTCGGTGACGACGGGCAGGATCTGCTTGACCTTGACCGACTGCGAGCCCGCGTTCTTGAACTCGTTGTAGACCACGAACACGCGGTCGACCTTGCCGTCCGTGAAGTCGGCGATCACGCGGTTCGCGGTCTCGCGAGCGCTGTCGAGCGCGGTGAGGCCCGTCGGGGCACCATCGAAGCTCGTGATCGTCGCGCGGCGGCGCGAGAAGTACTGGTTGCCCTTCTTGCCGATGATCCGCAGCGAGACTTCCGACGCGGACGACAGCTCGCTCGCGGCGTAACGCTCGACCGCCTTGGTCACGTTCGCGTTGAACGCACCGGCCTGACCGCGGTCGCTCGTCATCACGATGATGGCGGCCTTGGCAGCGGGCCCCGCGTCAGATCGACCGAACAGCGGATGCGAATCGGTTCCCGCCACCGCCGACAGCTGAGCCACCACGTCGGTGATCGCCTGCGTGTACGGCCGCGCTGCGATCAACGCGGTCTGTGCCCGCTTGAGCTTCGCGGTCGACACGAGCTGCATCGCCTTCGTGATCTTGCGCGTGTTCTTGACACTCGTGATGCGAGTGCGGATGGCCTTCAGCGACGGCATGTCGGTCTATTTCTCGCCCGGCTTCTTCTCCTCGACGGAGAACTGCTTGGCGAACTCGGTGAGCGCCTCGCGGAGCTTCTTCTCGAGGGGACCCGCCGACTTCTTGCCGGAGTCGTCCTTGACGTCCTTGAGCTCGCCGACGCTCTTGAGCTCGGTGAGCACGTCCGCCTTGCGCGACTTCATGAAGGAGAGCAGCTCCTTCTCGTAGCGGCCGAGGATGTCGACCGGGTAATCGTCGACGAAGCCGTTGGTGCCGGCGTAGATCACGACGACCTGCTCCTCGACGGGCATCGGCTCGAACTGGCCCTGCTTGAGCAGCTCGACCATGCGCTGACCGCGGTTGATCTGCGCGAGCGTCGCCTTGTCGAGATCGGAGCCGAACTGCGCGAACGCGGCCTTCTCGCGATAGCTCGCGAGCTCGAGACGGAGCCGGCCGGCGATCTTCTTCATCGAGCCGGTCTGCGCTGCACCACCGACGCGCGACACCGAGATGCCGACGTTCACCGCGGGACGAACGCCCTGGTAGAACAGATCGCTCTCGAGGAAGATCTGGCCGTCGGTGATCGAGATGACGTTGGTCGGGATGTATGCCGAGACGTCGCCGGCCTGGGTCTCGATGATCGGGAGCGCTGTCAGCGAACCGCCGCCCTCCTTCTCCGAGAGCTTGGCAGCGCGCTCGAGCAGGCGGCTGTGGATGTAGAACACGTCGCCGGGGTATGCCTCGCGGCCCGGCGGGCGGCGGAGGAGCAGCGAGAGCTGGCGGTACGCGACGGCCTGCTTGGAGAGATCATCATAGATGATCAGCGCGTGACGACCGGAGTCGCGGAAGTACTCGGCCATCGTGACGCCGGTGTACGGCGCGATGAACTGCAGCGGAGCGGGCTCCGACGCGCCGGCCAGGACGACCGTCGTGTACTCCATCGCGCCGGCCTTGGTGAGGCGGTCGACGACGGTGGCCACCGTGGACTGCTTCTGGCCGATCGCGACGTAGAAGCAGAACATGTTCTGCCCCTTCTGGTTGATGATCGTGTCGATCGCGATCGCCGTCTTGCCGGTGCCGCGGTCGCCGATGAT
>JANOPP010000707.1:0-27441 GCA_031421915.1 Myxococcales bacterium
AGAACGAGGAAAACCAGGCTCGGGCTACTGCGCCGGCGGCGCCGCCGCCGGGCGCGATGAAGCATTGCGCGCCTCGTGGAACTTCTTCAGTTCGGCGTTCGCGCGAACGATGACCTCGAGCTTGGCAACGATCGCGGCGAGCGCGCCACCCGGGATCGCGTAGTAGCCCTCGTGCTCGCTCGCCCCGGTGTACACGCGGTTGCCGACACAACCGAAGCTCGCCGAGGCGCGCGCGGTCTGCTGCGCCTGTGGCAACACCGCGCATGTCGGCCGGCCTAGCGTCGGCGTACCCGAGCCAACGCCTGCGGCCTGCGCGGCTTCGGCGAGCAACATCAACTGGCGGACGTCGGCGCGCACCAACACGATGTCGGGCGCATACGTGGCCTCACCGAGCGGCGCATACGCGATCACGCCGAACTCGACGATGTCGCGGCGTGGGATCTGCGCCACCTCGTCCATCGACAGGTACTCGAGCCCCACCATCGTGTGGATCAGCTGCATCAGCTCCGCCTTCTGATCGGCGGTGGTCGGGACCCCGTGTGTGTGGGCCCCCACCGCACAGCCGAGGTGATCGGAGGCCTCGGTGTAGAACGACTCACCGTCGGCGGCGCGACGCCAGTAGCTGCAGCTCGCGGGCGCAGCCTTGGTGATCCGAGGGAGTCCCGCGGGCGCCTTCGCAAGGAAGCCGACCGCGACGGGCGACAACGAAAGGCCGAGTAATTCCTCGAGACGGGTTTTCATCGGGGCAAGCTACCACTCTGTCGCGCTATCCACGGCTCGGCAGGTTATAGGAGGCCATGCCGAAGGACCGGGTCCTGCTGCTGGCGCCAACAACGGCCTATCAGACGGCGGACTTTCGTCGAGCGGCCGACGCCATGGGGGTCGAGGTCACCCTCGGCACCGATCGCTGCCATGTCCTGGCCGAGACGTGGCCCGAAGGTGCGCTGGCACTCGACTTCCGGGATCCACCCGGCGCGGCAGCGCAGATCGCGGATGCAGACGGCGCAGCACAGATCGCGGGGATCATCGCGACCGATGAGCGGACCGCGCTGATCGGCGCACTCGCCGCCGAGCTCCTCGGACTACCGTTCAATCCAGTCGAGGCAACGCGCGCGACCGGCGACAAGCTCCGGTTACGACAGCGGCTCGCGGAAGCGGGAGTCGCGCAACCCGCATTTCGCGTCGTGCCGCTGGAGAGCGATCCGATGGCGGTGGCGCGGGAGCTGCAGTTCCCGGTCGTGATCAAGCCGCGCCACCTGTCGACCAGCCGCGGTGTGATGCGCGCCGACGACGCGCGCGAGTTTTGCGATCGGTTCGCTCGCCTGGCGCGCCTCCTCGCGGATCCCGAGCTGATCGCACGCGATCCTGAAGCGGCTCGCTCGGCGCTGATCGAGGAGTTCGTTTCAGGGCCGGAGGTCGCCTTCGAGGGCCTGTTGCGCCAAGGACGCCTGCAATCACTGGCACTGTTTGACAAGCCGGACCCACTCGATGGTCCGTTCTTTGCCGAGACGATCTACGTGACGCCATCGAGCCTGCCGCGCGCGATGCAGCAGGCGATCGTTGCACGCGTTGCGGAAGCGGCGGCCGCGATCGGATTGCGCGAGGGGCCGATCCACGCCGAACTGCGGATCGGCCGCGGGCATCCGATCGTAATCGAGGTGGCCGCACGTTCGATCGGCGGGTTGTGCGGGCGCGCGCTTCGGTTCGGCGCGGGGCTCTCTCTCGAACAAGTGATCATCTCGCATGCGCTGCGACGTGATCTGGCGAGTCCACGCACGGCCGAAGCGACCGGCGTGCTGATGCTCCCGGTTCCCCGAGCTGGCGTGCTGCGCGCGATCGACGGACTCGATGAGGCTACGCGCGTGCCGGGTGTACGCGAGGTGACGATCACAGCGCGCGTCGGCGAGGAAGTGATGCCGCTCCCCGAGGGCAACAAGTACCTCGGTTTCGTGTTCGCTGTGGGCGATCAAGCGCCGACCGTGATCGCAGCACTTCGGCACGCGGGACTCGCGCTGCGGTTCAGCATCGCGCCGCTTCTATAGAGGGTGTCGAGTGTCGAGCGAGCCAAACTGGCTCGCGAGGGGTTCACTTCAACAGAACCACGACTCGCTCAGCCGCGGCGCCGGCGGGCCCGGCGGTCGCGCGCTCGCGACCGTGTGCACAACGTGACGACCGCATGCGCTGTGCACGAGCGCGCGGATCCGCGCGAACACGATGGCCGAGTCGAGCTTCGTATCGGCGGCGTCGGCGGCGATCGCGGAGATCTCCTGCTGAAGCCGATCAACACGCGGATCAGAATGCGTCCACTGATAGGACAGCGCCGCGCTGTCAAGCTCGCCGAAGGCATCGCGCGTCTCGGCCCCGAGCAGCAGCGAGCCAGGGGGCACCAGCAGCCGTATTGAAAGCTGCACCGGATCGACGTTCCCGATCAGACCTTCAGCCGCGATGAAGTCAACCAAGTCGGCGATCTGGTCGAGCGTCGTCCACGGCGTGAACGGAACGAACGTCGGCCGCAACACGAGTCCGGCGCTCCTCATGAGGGCGAGGGCGTGCTCGAAGTCCGCACGGGTGTGACCCTTAACGAGGCGTGAGAGAACGCCGTCATCCAGCGACTCGACGGCGCTGACAACGAACGCGCAGCCGAGCGACGCAAGCTCTACCAGCAACGCACGGTGCGAGATCAGGTGACTGATCTTGATCGTCACGTCGAAAGTGAGCGCCGGCCAGCGGCGATGCAGCTCACGCAGGATCGCCAGACCATGCCCCGGTCCGTTGAAGAAGTCGGGGTCACCGAACGTGACGTGTTCAGCGCCTTGCTCGACCTGGACCGCGATGTCGGCGAGAACGATCGCGGCGTTGACGACGAAGAACCGGCCGCCGTAGACCGGTGGAATCGGGCAGTGGCGGCACATGTGAAGGCAACCACGCGACGTCTCGGTGTAGCCGGCGACATGCTCGCGGCCGTCGCGGATCAGCTTGGCGTAGCGGCCGATCTGCGGCAGTCCCGTGCGTTGAGGCTGTGGAAACGCCAGCTTCGCGAGTGTCACCGGTGGGACGACACCAGCGCGCGCTCCTGTGTGAAGCCGGTCGACCAGCGCGACCAGCTCGGCTTCCTGCTCGCCACCGAGGACCGCGTCCGCCCCGCTCGCCCGAAGGTACGCCTCGTTGAGTGGTGCATATAGACCGAAGAAGCACAGGTGCACGCTCGGGTTGAGCTCGCGCACGCGAGCCGCGACCCGGATGCCGAGCCGTAGCGCCGTGTGCATCGGCACCGAGATCCCGACGAAGTCCGCGGTGCTGATCAGCTCCTCGTCGAGCCGTTCGATCGCGAGGTCCTGGGCGACCGGCTGATACCCGGCGCGCTCGAGGAATGCGAGCGGCATCGCGAGCCCATGTGGCTGATGGCCGAGCTCGTAACAGGACAGCAGCGCGATCCGCATCTACTTCGCGGCGGGTTGCACGAAGTCGGGCGGCAGGGCGGCGCCCTCACCGAACAAGAACTGCTCGCACTGCTCCTTGAGCTTCTTGTGCGACTCGGCCTGTGTCAGGTCGAGCCGGTACTCGTTGACGACCATCTTCGAGTGCTCGATCCAGAGCTTCCAGGCTTCCATCGAGATCTCGTTGAAGATCTTCTCGCCGAGCGCGTCGTTGAACGGCTTGTACGGCATGGCCGGAAGGTCTCGTTGCAGCTTCGCGCATTTGACGGTTCGGGCCATGTCTCGCCACACCCTACACCATGAGACGACTGGCGACGACAGCGCCGATTTCGGGGCGGACTACGTTCACTCTGACTGGCTGGAAGGGCTCGCGCGCTCGGTGCGGCCGGTCCCGCGGCCGCGTGGTGTGACGATCGCGCGGATCGATTCGCTCGAGCACTGGAGCGAGTGAATGCGCCGAAACAGCGACGCCACGGAGGCGCCCGACGCCGCCTTCGCGAAGCGAAGCGAAGCGGTGCGTTCCCGCGACGTAGCGAGCGGCGTAGCGCGAACCAGGCGAGCTCGTAGCTACTGCAGCGTGCTGCCCAACCGCACGCCGTTCGCCCAGTAGTGACCGGTCTCACCGGCCGGCAACAGGTCCCAGGTGGCGCCACCGACGGGCACGACGAGCCGAAGCTCGGTGACGAGGCTACCATCGAGCAGCGCTCCGACTCCGAGGTTGCCGATCACGCCGTCAGTCGCGAGTGGATGCATAGCGGAGACACGCACGGTTCGACCGTCTTCGAGGGTCACGGCAACCACACGGTGCGTTGCCGGCACGCCGACCCGCGTCACTCGAATGATGGGTGCCACCACGCGATTGCCGCGAGCATCCTCGGTGAACACTTCGTCGCCGAGGCCGAGCGTCGAGACCAGGCGCTCGCCAGTCGGCGTCGCGATTCGCACGGTTGCATCGAGGCAGCGCGGGCACCCGAACTGCGCGCGCTTCGCGACATCTTCCTCGGTGGCCCAGCGAAACGGCGGCGGTGGGTCACCATCGCGTACGACGGGCGGTCCGCAATCCTGGACACAGGTAGCGGTGGGAGTCGGGGCTGGATCAGGACAGCGAGGGTCGGTGGGACGTGTGACACTCGAACCGCTGCCACCGCTGGGTTCTGTCGCTGGTGTGGGGGTGGTCGAGCCGCAGCCAACGAGCAAAGACGCCAACAGGAAGATGAATCGCATGGGTCGATCTCGATTCGAGCGAGAGGTTGGCCGCAGAAACAAGGTCCGGCGAACGCGAACGATACGCCAGATTGCGGCACGCCGAGCCGAGTAGCCAGTCGCATCGACGGCCAGTGCGTCGGCCGCGCTTCGACCACGGTCTGCTCGCGATCCGCCTGCGGGTGGAACCTTTCGAGCTCCTAGCCAGCAGCGTTCTCTAGCCTCCTCGTGCGGGAGCCAGGGCTCGGCACTGATCATCGACGCGACTCCCCAGTCACAGCTCGTTGACTCAGCCACCGTTCGGCGTTGCCGGGGCGGAAGCCGGCTTCAAGCTCATGCACATCTTCTCGATCTCCAGGACGTGTGTCCTGTCACCGTCCTTGATGGGCGTCACCTCGACGGCGACCTGCAGCGCGCGCTGATCGTCGACGCGCCGCGAGCACGTGCTCGTGAACTTCGAGCGCTTGCGAACGACATCGTTCGTCTCGTAGGTAACGATGAACCCGTCGGGCAAGGCGTCCTTGCGCAGGTTCGCGTACTTTTTGCGAAAGGACTCGAAGTCATCCACGAAGTCCTGGACCGTCTGCCGCTTTACCAGCGCGACATTCGCAAAGGGCGCTTCGTCGGGGTCGAACGGGAACATGAACGTCACGGTCTGGCCGCCGTTGGCCACGAACTCGTGAGACTCCATGCCCTCGGTTAGCTCGATCGAAAATGCAACCCCCTGAGCGACGCTCTGATACGGCTTGAGCGGCTTCGCCGACCAGTGCGGTTCAGCCTGAGTGCCGCGGCACGAGGCGCTCGCGGCGATTGCAATGACGAGCCATCGGTTCATGCGCCGGACCACACCACGCGCGCTGCTGCAGATCTAGGTCCAGTTACTCGCGTTCATTTGCGTCATGTCATCTCGACGGTCGCGCATCTCGATCGGGCGTACTAGCGCAAGCGGCGGACCAAGGCTCGCGTGCGCGGCACCTCAATAGCTGCGCGGCGTTGCGTCCCCGATCTGTGACAGACCTGGATACAGGGTGACGTACGCGATCACGGTTGCCACGCACGCTCGACCGATCCAGCTGGTGAGAACGACATCACAGGCTCGACCTCGTCACCCCGCCGCGCCGCCGTGATCCGTAACTTCGGCCCGCTCGTACGTATCTAAAGAGCATGAAGGTCTTATCGATCACGGCCACGCGCGTCACGACCTTCGGAATCGCAGCGCTGATGGCAGCGTGCGGCCATGAAGCGGGCGAACCCGGGACCATACCGATCGATCCCATCGCGTACGACGCGGTATTCGTCGTGAACGGGACCGACAACTCGATCGCGGTGATCGACACGACGACCGACGAGGTCCGAGGCACGATCGAGCTGCTCGAGGTCGACTACCCGCACCACATCTACCTCAGTGCCGACCGCGGGACGCTGCTTGTTGCCGTACCGGGTTCGGACCTCAGCGCCGGCCACGGTGGTGGCGGTGGACACGGCGGCGCACCCGCCGGAGCTGTACTCGCTCTCGAGGCAACCACCGGTGCGCTACGGCTCGCGCGACGCCTGCCGTCTCCGAATCACAATGCGGTGTTCGCCCCCGACGGCACGGTGTGGACGAGCCAGATCTCGTCTCCCGGAAAGGTCCTGATCCTCGATCCGACCACCTTGGAGACGGGCAGCGAAGTGATGGTCGACGACGGTCCGGCGGAGGTGACGTTCGCGCGGTCCGGTACCTATGGCTTCGTGGCGAATACCGACTCCGACAGCGTCACGGTCCTCGATGCGGCGACGGGCGCGATCGTCGATACGCTCCCCGTGGGCGATGCCCCGGTCGGCGCGTGGCCCGGAACCGACGGCCGCATGTATGTCGACAACGAGGCCGGCAAGAGCATCTCCGTCATCGACCCGAGCGCGCGTTCGATCGCTGCCACATTCGCCCTTGGCTTCACGCCCGCACTCGCGGCGATCGCCCCTAGCGGCGAGCTCTGGGTGACGGACACGGACAGCGGCAAGCTCGTGTTCTTCGATGCCGCGAACGGCACGAAACGCGGCGAGCTGGCGACGGGGGCCGGCGCGCACGCGATCGCATTCACCGCGGATGGAGCGAAGGCCTACGTCAGTAACCAGGCCGCTGGCACCGTCACGGCGATCGACGTCGCGACCAAGCGCGTCGTCAAGACGATCCCCGTCGGGGCAAAGCCGAACGGTCTCGTGTTTCGCAAGAACTGATTCAATCCGCACGCCGGTTCTCGAATTGCCCCGCTTTCCCCTGTGTCCCCCGCGGTCACACGCAAGAAGCTGCACACGCACGAGCGCGACCGTCGTTGACACGTAGAATGCGTCGCGTGCGGCTGCCGGTCATCGCGTGCGTCCTTGCCGCGACAGCCGCCGGACGTCGGACCGTCGAATCGGCGTTCTGATCCCGTCGTACGTCACGAGCTCGGTCGGCGCTGAAGGTGATGGACGCGATGGTTCCGCACCTCGACGACGTAGACGTGCTCGCCGGTCGGATCGAGCACGATGTCCTCCGGCTCCGAGATCTCGCCGAGGATCGGACGCAGGAACCACTGCTCGAGAACACCGCCGTCGCGGTCGAACAACACGACCGTCTCGGCGAGCGAGTCGCAGACGTAGACGACATCGTTCGCTCCGACGAACACGCCGGTCGGCTTCTGGAACTCGGCACCACCATAGCTGCGCCATTCGGCAAGCGCGGTTCCGTCCGCGGCGAGCTTCTGCACGCGACGATTGAAGGTGTCGGCCACGTAGATGTTCCCGGCACTGTCGGTGGAGACACCCCAGATCCCATCGAACTGCCCGAGCTGGGTACCGGTTCCGCCGAGCTCGACGACGGGAGCTCCGGTCGCCGTGAACCGCTGCAGGACGTCGAGCTCGTAGTCCCCGATGAAGACATCGCCGGTCGTCGGATCGATCCCGACGTCGTGGATGTGTTGGAACTGAGGATCGGTCCATAACCGGATGAACGCGCCCTCCGACGTGAACACCTGCATGCGGCCGTTCTCCTGGTCGCCGACGTACACGAGATCTCCACGCGCCCGATCGATCGCGAGGCCATGCGGGTGAGAGAACTGCCCGTCGCCGGCGCCGGTCGTGCCCCAGATCTTCACGAGCTGCCCATCCGCTGTGAACTTTTGCACCCGATCCTCGTGACCGGCGACATAGACGAACCCGGCGCTGTCGAGCTCGACGCTGCTCGGTTCGATGAACTGGCCCGGCGCGGTCCCAAGACCACCCCATGTGTTCACCAGTACGAGCCGCTGCTCGGCCGCATCGATGACATCGGTCGATCCGTCCACGGATGGAGTATTGGCATCCGGGGAACCACCGAGATTGTCGCCACAGGCACCAAGTCCCATGGCGAGCACGAGCAAGGCCGTCTCGAACGCCGAGGTCCGCATGCGGCGGATAGTGCGCCGTTGCGTCATCCGCGCCAACTCGAATCGGCCCTGTGCCCCGCTCGGTTTCGGCGCCACCCCGTAGTCGCGAGGCGCGACAACGATGTCGTGCAAGTACGGTGAAGGAGCTACATCGGCGACGGAAACATCTGATTACTAGGGATCAGAAGGGGGCATGCCGGGTGCTGAAGGAGCCGCCATGCGCCTATCCATTCTCGCGACTCTCCTCTCTCTCGTCGGCTGCGTTCCGACAGCGTTCTACGCCACTCTCACCGATCATACCGACGCGCTTAGCACCGGTGGCAGTGACAAGCTCTTCGAGGTCGAAGTGAGTAGCGCCGACGCGAACGTGGACCTCGCGGACGTCAGGCTCACGTTTCAGCCGATCGGCGGCACGATGACCGCGCTCAACTTCGTGCTCACGGTCGACAGCGACGGCGATGGCGCCGTTGGACCAGGTGACAAGCTCACCGGCATCGAACCCGGCCTCGACCTGCTCAATCCCGGCAACGACGGCCAGACCTTCAACGTCCGCCTCAGCGAGAAGACCGGGGTAAACACGGTCTCGGTGCACTGGGAAGGTAGCTGGGGCGCGCAGTAGTCGCGCGGGGCCACGTTAGATCTTGGCGCAGGCCCGACCATAGATCGTGCCTGTCGACGAGGTCTGTGATGACGGAGCGGACAACGATTGCGACGGCACGCTCGACGATGCCGACGCCGATTGCGGTGGGGTGACCGACGACGCCGCGTCGGGATGTGGCTGCGGCACGTTCGGTGTGCCGGCAACTGAGATTCCCCTGGTACTCGCGCTGCTCTTGCCAGGACGCCGGAAGCAGCGCTCGATCACGCGTTGATTCGAACGCGCCCGATCGACGCTTCGACGTCAGCTTGGCGGTCCGGGGTCGGGGACTTCGGCGTCGCCGAACAGCCGCGTCAGGTTCGCGTTCATGATCTGGCACTGCTCGGGCGTGACCTGAGTTCCGTTGTTCATGAGGTTGCGGTTCACCGTGGTGTGTCCGCCGGTGTTGATCAGCATGTGGCCAATCTCCTGGCCCAGAGTCGGAGCTGCCATGGGTCCTGGAATCGCGCCGCACACTCCGTACTCGGGCACGACCAGCACGGAGTTGCGATAGGGATAGTCGTCGGGATGGTGGTAGATGTTCGGCGGGTTCGACAGGCCACCCGGGACGGACAGCATCTGGTTCGAGTAGTAGACGATGCCGTCGACACTGAACACCGAGATGCTGTTCTTCGACGAGTGCTCCTTGCCGTAGCCGAACAGCTCGAGGGACTCGGCCGTGAGGCGCTCGTTCTGCTGATAGTCGAACAGGTCGGGGTTCGGCGTTCCGGGCGGGGGATGGCCACCGAACGAGCTCGGCTCGTTTGCCTGGAGATCAACGAGCAGGCGAGACGGAAGGGCCACGACCTGAACTGCCTCGAGCTCGAGGTGAAGCTGGCACTGCGCGAAGATCGTGTTGGTGTCGGTCACGAGCTTGGCCCACCGCCCGATCACCTGCTCGCGCGTCCACGCGGTCAGCGGTTGCTGCGGCTGCGGCGCGATACCCATGAACAAGGCGACGCGGATCGGGCGCGAACCTGCGGCCGGCGGTGCGATGGCGAGGTCCGCAGGAGGAATGTCCATCACCAACCGAGGAGCGTCGGCGTCGTAACAAGAGTCAGAACAGTTGCTCGCGGCCGGGACCGTCGGAGCGCACGCATCGGGCGCCGCATCGGGCGCGGACGGCGAGCCACCGCATCCGACCAGGAGTGCGAGCGGCAAGGCATTGAATCGAGGCATCCGGGAGCGTCATGCCAGGGCACGGGAGGCAGGTCAACGGGGAAGCTCACCTGTGGCCCGGCCGGTCACGCTGACGCTTGCCTCACGTGCGTCGTATAAGCCGTCATGCTTCCCCGGTTGCTCGCTGCAAGCCTTCTGATCGCAGCCGCCGCGTGTGACCAGAGCTCGAAGACACCACCTTCGCCGTCGCCCTCCCCGACTGTCGTGGCGACGCCGCCCGGTGTGACGCCCACCACGACAAAGCTCCGTCCGATCGATCCGCCCTCGGTTCGTGGCACGTCGCCCAATCTGGTGACGACGCCTGGCGGGATCTGGATGACCTGGCTCGAGCCGCTCGGCGAATCGCGCGCGAGTCACCGGCTTCGCCTGTCGAAGCTGGACGGCGCGGCGTGGAGCGCGCCGACCACGATCACCGAGGGACCGAACATCGTCGCGAACTGGGCCGACGTGCCGTCTGTCGCCGCGCAAACGAACGGAACACTCGTCACGCACTGGGCGGAGAAGGCGAAGTCTCCCATCGCGCATGCGTACGATATCGTGCTGGCCCGCTCGACCGACGACGGAAAGACCTGGCGGCGTCTGGGCATGCCCCATCGCGACGGGACCGCTGCCGAGCATGGGTTTGTTTCGCTGCTGCCCGACGGCGACTCGGTGCTCGCGATCTGGCTCGATGGCCGAGCGTCGGCAAACGGCGGAGGAGGTCCGACGATGCTACGCACGGCGCAGATCGGAGAGACGATCGGCCCCGAGAACGTGCTCGAGGAGCGCGTGTGGGATTGCTGCAGCACGTCGGCCACGATTACCTCGGATGGACCAGTCGTCGCGTACCGCGATCGGGATGGCCGCGAGCTGCGTGATCCGTATGTCGTACGCCGCACCGAGCGTGGGTGGTCCGCGCCGAGCGCCGTGCATCACGACGGCTGGCGGATCGCAGGTTGCCCGGTCAATGGGCCGACGGTCGTCGCGAACGGCGACGAAGTGGTGACAGCCTGGTACACGTATGCCGCGCAGCGCGCGACGGTGCGCATCGCGTTCTCGAGCGATGGGGGCGCGTCGTTCGCTTCGCCGATCGAGATCGATGGCCCCGCTGGAGCCCGTGCGCCGATCGGGCGGGTCGACGTCGTGATCGATCGTCCAGGGGAAGCCATCGTGAGCTGGACCGCCTCCGAGCGCGACGTGGGTCAACTGCTGGTGCGTCGCGTGTCGCGCGATGGCCGGCGCGGTCCCGAGCTCGCCGTCGCGTCGACCGCAGCTGGACGAGAAGCGGGGCTTCCCCGCATGGAGCTCCTCGGTGGCGACCTGTTGATCGCGTGGACCGATCCGTCTGCCCAGAACGTGCGCGCAGTCCGCCTGGCTCGTCACGAGGTTGCGGCCGTGGCCGCCGAACAACCGACCGTCGCGCAGCCGGCGTTGAAGCAACTCGCGATCGGAAGTGCAGCCCCCGACTATGGTGCGAGCCTGCTCGATGGCACCGCGGCCACGCTCTCTGCGCTGCGCGGTCACCCGGACCTCGTCAACGTGTGGGCTACGTGGTGCGAGCCGTGCCGACACGAGCTTCCCGTGCTCGCCGTCGTCCAGAAGAAGAATCGTGACCGCGGCCTGCGCGTCGTCGCACTCAGCGTCGATCGAGAAGCGACGCGCGACAAGATCGCCGCGCTCGCCGGCCGCTTGGCGCCAGGACTCGAGGTGTGGCACGACCCGCAAGACTCCGCAGCGAGCGCGCTCGGGGTAGCCATGGTGCCCACGACGCTGTTGTTCGATGCAGCGGGCGTCCTTCGGTGGCGGCGCGAGGGAGCAGTCGTCGACGGAGACAAGGATCTCTCGACCGCGATCGAGCACGTGCTGGCGAAGTAGATCGGGATCGATCGGGTATGGTGACGCTGTGGCGACGTGCCCGATGTGCCAGGGACGGTTCGATGGTGCGACGTTCTGCCCCAAGGACGGCTCGCGCCTCGAGACGGACGCAGATGCAGGCCAGCTGCTGGGCGGACGCTATCGACTGATCCGGCGTGTCGGTGAAGGCGCGATGGGGGTCGTCTTCGAGGCGGAACACGTGCACATCCACCGCAAGGTCGCAGTCAAGCTGCTCCAGCGCAGGCTCGCTGAGAACGGTGAGGCCGTAGAGCGGATGCGGCGCGAGGCACAGGCGATGAGTAGCCTCGGCCATCCCAACATCGTCGACTGCAGCGACTTCGGCATGTCCGACGACGGACAGGTCTACCTGGTGATGGAGTGGCTCGAGGGCGAGAACCTCGAGGACCGGCTGGAGCGCGGTGGCGTCGATCTTGAGACCGCGCTCGACGTCGCGGTGCAGGCCTGCGCGGGACTCGCCGAGGCGCATACGCAAGGCGTGGTCCACCGCGATCTGAAGCCGGCGAATCTATTTCTCACGCGCGATCGCGTAGGTGCGCTGCGAGTGAAGATCCTCGACTTCGGCATTGCCAAGCTCGGTGCCGATCAAGCGCAGCTGACCTCGACCGGCGTCGTGATCGGCACGCCCAACTACATGGCGCCCGAGCAGGCACTCGGAGAGAAGGTCGACCACCGCGCCGACATCTATGCGCTGGGCATCATCCTCTACGAGATGCTGGCCGGTGTCGTTCCCTTCCAGGGCGAGACGGCGCTCGCGGTGCTCCATCAGCACACCGCTCGGATGGCGGCGAGCCCATCCGCGGTCGCGCCCGAGCGCGGCATCTCCCGTGAGCTCGACACGATCACCATGACCTGCATGGCGAAGGATCCTCTGGAGCGCTACCAGACCGCGGCAGAGCTCGGCGCAGCGATCGAGCGGGCTCGCGGCGCCAGCGCGAGTGTGTCTGGGCGCGGACCGACTCTGACGGTTCGTCGAGCCCCGACCGAGGCGCCTGGAGGAGACAGCCGCGATGATCTTGCCGTTCTCCGGCGGAGCGGGCGCGCACGCCGGATCGCGATGGCGCTCGGCGCTGCCACGGTCGTTCTGATCGCGGGCATCGTGATCGTGGTTCGCGCGACCACCTCCGAGGAACGGTCGAGCCTCCCGGATGCCGAGCTCGTAGCGACGGCGACCGATGCACCGACGCCTCCTATCGATGCGATGTTTCAAAGCGACACCGCGATCGCGACGGTCGCTGTAGATGCGGACGGGATTGCGGACGCAGCACTCGCTGCCAGTCTCGCCGATGCGACCGCAGCCCCGATGGATGCATCGTCAACCGTCATCGACCGCCGCGATGTCATCCGCAAGGTGGAGCGGGGGTTCATCATGGAAGCGCAGGTCGAACCGACCCCGCCGGTCGCCGGTCGGCCTACGACGCTGACGATCGTGATCGTGGCGTCCAGCCTCGATGCCGCCCAGCGGATTGTATTGACCGATGGGAGAGCCGACGTCCAGATCTCCATCGAACACTTCGCGCGTCACGAGCGCGTACATCGCGCCACGGTCGTCCTCGATGCACAGGGCGCCGCGCAGATCACGTTCACTCCTCGGTCGGGCAAGCACCACGTCAGCGTCCAGCCTTCGTTCGAGGGTCGTGGCCTCGCACGGAGCCGGTTCGACATCACGGCGCGCTGAGGCTGTCACCAACCGACGCCGAGCTCGAACGACGCATACGGCTGGAATCGATCCTGCGGAAGGGCGAGTCGGTCCGCGCCCGAGAACCATGCAAGCCCGATCGTGCCGGTACCGACAACCTCGAAGCCCTTGCCGATCGTTCGCATCCATTGAATAGAGAGCGCTCCATCAGGCCCCGCGGTCGATCCTGGTTGGTCGGGTTCGCCGAAGTCGAAACCTGGTCGGTCTTCGCCGACCTCCATCTCCGCGAAGCCAGCGCCCGCGCGGACGCTTCCCCAGCCGCCCCACGTCGCTCGCCTGACGAGCGGGACGTTCAGGCGAAAGTGAGCGATCTGCCGACCGACCTGACTGTGGAGAATGCCACTGCCGGTGCCGCATGCTTCGGCCGAGATTGCACGGACCGCAATGACCTCGAGACAGACTGTCGGGCGTTGAACCTGGTCGCTCGACGCGAGGCCGATCCGCAGATTGACCCGATGCGATGGCGGAACGCGTTCTGCTGCTGCGTCGCCTGGCGGACCGTCGGCGGGATCTGCCTGGGCGGCCCCCGAAAGCAGGACCCACGCTCCGGCGTGCGCCACGCGCACCAAGCGGATCGTGCGTCGTCGACGGTCATCCGCTAGCTCGGCGCGCACGCAGGCAATGGTGCCACGCATGGCCCGGTACATGCGTAGTCAACGTGGCTCGACGACGAGGACGTACTCGCCATCCGTCGACACATCGGGACCATCCACCACGACGAAGACGGGGCCTGGCCCTACCGTCGCGCGAGCGAGCTGATCACCGGAGGCAACGCAGCTCGCGGGTGTCACGGAGCCCGCGAACACCTGCACGTCGACCTCCGTTCCGGGACGGTCGACGACGTGAGCCGAGATCGCTGTCTCGGCGGTGAGGTCGAGGCGGTAGATCACCTCACGCCCCGACAGCATGCGACCTCCGCAACCAGTCTCATTCACCGGCGAGCCGTCGCGGGTGTCACCGAGATCGACCAGCGGAAGCTCACCGATCCAGGGATCCGCGAGGGTTCCGGATCCGGCTCGAAGCGTCGCTGAACTATCGGCCGAGGTTCCGTCGAGGGCCCCCGTGGTTCGCGCGAGCGCCTCCAGCGTCATGAGGTTGCGGACGTTGTAGCCGCCCTGCAGCCCTCCGTCGGTCAGATCGCAACCACCTTGCGCGGCCACCGACAGATGAATCCCGTCTGGCGCGAGACCACGGTTGGGGAGTTGGTTGACGACTCGATGAAGGTCGATGAGCGGCACACCGCGTCCCTGCGCGATCCCGCGCACGACTCGGTTGAACGTCGGGATGCGCGCATCGGCGCCGGGATCCCTCATGGGAGGAATCGTCGACACGATCGGAATCGTGCCGACGTCGATCGTTTCATCGACGAGCTGCCAGAGACCCTCGGCGTACGCATCGAGCGTCCAACCAAATCGAACTTCGTTGGTGCCGAACATGAGCACGGAGATCCGGGGATTGATCGCGTCGAGCTCGTGCTGTAGAGGGCACGGACTTCCGGAGGTCATGTACGCGGCGGTCGTACCTCCCTTCGCCGCAAGGCTCACGCGCGTGAACGGCGTGGTTCCCTCCGCGTCTCCCGCCCGGAAGTGCTCGAGCGTCGTCGCGAGATCTTGGTTGGATCCCAGCGCAACCGTGGTCCCTGCGAAGCAGTTCAGGAACTCAGGAGCGACGGTGATCGAGTCACCGACCTTGGCGAACACGCGGCCGTCACGAGCCTGGATCGATGCGATCGCTCCGAGGCGTGCAACAACGTCCGGCGTGATCGGCGAGTGTCGCGGACCTTCGGGGTAGAGCGTGCGGACCACCGGAACGACATCGGCAGCGTCGAGATCTTGTCCGCCGTCGCGACCAGGATCCTCATCGCCAGAGTCATCCGCGCCCCCGACCGACGCTTCGTGACACCCGGCCATCGACGCCAGGCTTGCCCACACGAGCCAATGCGCGCGTCGTAGGGACAGACTTGGGACCGTGTGCGCCACGGCCTCGAGTGCTGCAGCCGTCGTGCCTGTCAGAACCCCACCGATCGGGCCGTGCAGGCACGTCGCGGACCCACGAGTGTGCGCAGGCGCCACGTCGGGTCATCGCGCTTCGATGATCACGACGTACTCCCCGTCGAGCGTCGCGCTCGCGGAGTCGACGACCACGAACACGGTGCCCGGACCGACTACGGCCGACGCGCTCTTGTCTCCCGAGGCGGCGCAGGATGCAGGTGAGAGTGAACCAGCGACGATCTGAACGTTCACATCGACCGCGCCGCGATCGACCACTGACGCGACGAGCGTGACCGGAGTTGCGAGCTCGATGCGGTAGACGACTTCGCGACCCAGCTGCGCCGGCCCGCCGCAGCCTGCGGTGAGCAGCGTATCGCCCGTTCGACTGTCGCGGAGGTCCACCAGGGGCAGCGAGCCGACGATCGGGTCATTTGCATGGCCGGTCCCGGTCCGCACAGGCGCGCTGGCGTCCGACGGTGTTCCGGCGAGGGCGCTGCGCACGCGGTCGAGAGCCTCGATGGTTTGCAGATTGCGGAGATTGTGCCCCGACTGGAGCCCGCTCGACGTGAGGTTGCACGCGCCCCCGGCGTCGGTCGTCAGGTGGAGACCGTCAGGCAAGATCCCGCGATCGGGTAGAGGCAACAGCTCGCGGTGAAGGTCAACAAGCGGCACCAACCGCCCCTGTGCGATCGCACGGATCGCGCGGTTGAAGGTCGGGATCCGGGCGTCCGTTCCCGGATCGCCGTTGATCGGGGGAATGGAAGACAGGACGGGCACGATGCCGCGCGCGATTGCATCGTCGACGAGGCGCCACAAGTCGGATGCGAAGTCATCGAGCGGGCGGCCGGTCCGGACGTCGTTGGTCCCGAACATGATGACCGCGATCCGCGGATTGATCGCCGTGACCTCGCGCGCGAACGGGTGGGGTGATCCTGCCATCACGTCCGCAGCAGTCGTGCCGCCGACCGCCGCAAGGCTTGTTCGTTGATACGGGGACATGCCCGCTGCGTCGCCATGCAGGAAGAAGTCGACCGTTCCGGCAAGCCCAGTGTTGGTCCCCAGGTCGATCGCGCCACCATCGAAACACCGAACGAACCCCGCCGCTGCGGTGTTTGAATCGCCGACCTTTGCGAACACGCGATCGTTGCGTGGCGCGGTCGCGGCGAGAGTCTGCAGGCGCGTCGCGACCGACGCCGTGAGCGGCGAGTGGCGAAGACCTTCGGGATACAGCAGCGTCGCCGCGGGCGGCGGCGGGAGCGGAGGAGAGGCGTCGACCGGAGGGGGCGCATCGACCGGAGGCGGCGCATCCGGTTGACCTCCGTCGACGGTGCCTGGAGCGTCGGTGTCAGCGGCGTCAATACCAGCGGCGTCGATGCCACCGTCATGCCCGAGGCCGCCGTCGCCGCTCGCCACGGCATCGCTTCCGAGCGAGGCATCCGATCCCGCGGCGGGAAGGCTGCCCGAGCGACCGGAGCAGCCCGCCACGACGACCACGATCACGATGGACAACACACCCAGCGTGCGCAGTGCCTTGCGGACAGATGCGAACGGGGAACGTCGAGGTATAGCCAGGTCCGTCGCCGAAGGATGCCGCGCCGATGCGAAGCGACCCTTGAGATGCAAAAAAGGGCGCTCGAGTGCGAACCAGGAAATACTCGCGAGACCGAGCGCGAGCGCGAGCTTCGCCGGCATGATCCAGAGGTCGGCATCGATGCCCGCGCGCGCAGCGAGGGCGCTCACGATCGTATCGGCCGGCCGGTGGAGGAGATACAGCCCGAAGCACAGCTTGCCGAAGTAGCGGAGTGACCAAACACGGAGCAGCGCCGTCGCGCGCGAACCGCGTGCAAGCATCACTAGTGCGACGACACCGGCACAGCCGAAGGCGACCGCGCTGTAGCCGACGACTCGCCCGAAATCTGTCGTTCGATCCAGCCCCGTCACGAGGGCGACGACCGTAGCGACGATCACGACACCAGACGCCAGCTTGGCGATCTGACCACGCCGCCGCTCGAGGTCCAGGCCGCGCGACGCGACTGCGAGAAGACACCCGATCGCAATCGTGTCGAGGCGACAGAGCGTGAACAGGTACTGGATGCGCTCTCGATCCGGGAACGCGAGCATCGTCCCCAGCCGGATCAGAGGCGCAGCAACGATCAGCGCGACCAGAACGATCGTGAGCTTCCTCCGATCGAGGAAGAAAACCAGCAAAGGAAACGTCATGTAGAACTGCTCTTCGATCGCGAGCGACCACACCGGCGCGAGCCAGTACGGGACGTCGTTACCGAGCAGCCCCTCCGGCACGTTGCCGAGATGCACGAGGTACCAGATCGGGGATCCCGCGTGTTCGAGGAAGGCTGGGTTGCTCGAGAACGCGAGGAAGACGCCGATTACGAACAGGTAGTACAGCGGAAAAATCCGCAGTGCCCGCCGCGCGTAGAAGTTGCGGAAGTAGCCGGTGTCCCCACGGGTGTCGAGCAATATGCCCGCGATCAAAAAGCCGCTGATCACGAAGAACAGGTCGACGCCGATCCATCCCGCACTGGCAGCATCGGCGGCCACCCCCACGCCCGAGCGCGGCCAGAACCGATGGACCATCACCAGCAGGATCGCGATGCCGCGAAGCCCGTCGAGCTCCACGATGAAACCCTTGGGGGCGGAGCTCCTCTCGACGGACATCCTCAGACAGCCACTGCAGTCCTCATGCCCGAAGCTCCGACGTCTTCGCAGTCGACGAAGCCCCTCCTGCCCGCTTCAACCGGAAACGCTGCGCTCGGTCGTCACACCGTGCAAACGACCGGCTCAGTAACCGGCGCGGTCACACAAACGCTGTCACTTCCAAGGCTTCGGGATCGCGTTCTTGCAGTCCGCTTCCATCGCACTCATGCCGCGATGCTTCTCGCACTCCACGCATGCCATGTGCGCACTCGCGTTCTTCCCGTGGTCGAACTCGGTGGCGCAATCCGGGCCGTTACCGGCCAGCGGGTTCGCAGCGGATCCCGATCCCTGATGCCCGGCATGCGGGTCTGGAGCCGGCGCAGCGCTGCCAGCGGGTTCCACGGTCCGCGTCGGCGCGGCCGAGCCCGCCGGCTCGCGAGTGTTCGCATTCTCCGTCTTCGACTTGCAGCCGACGACTCCAAGGACCGTGCAGACGATCGCAATGCAGAGCTTCATGATGTGTCTCCTCCAGTGGCGCTCCGTTACAAGATACGCGCCGTCGCAGCCCCATCCCGCTGGTGAAGCGAAGCTCACCTGATCAGTGGCTGTGCGGCGTCGTGCTGTGCGCGGGTTTAGCGTCGGGCGACCCTGTATCGATGGTGATCGTCGCATCCGACAGGGGCTCGACAGTCGTCGGTGCGTCTGCCATGGGCATCGAGCCGTGCGGGGCTGGCGTCATCCCTTCGTGCGGAATCCACTCATCGTGGGGCATGACATCGTTGTGTGCTGCCTCGCCCGGAAAACAATGCGCCATCTTGCCCCCGTAGACCAGCGCCCGAGACCAACGCTGCGGCGATCATGAGGGTCAACGTCTTGACCTTAGCGAACACGGGTGACCCCTTCTGAAGGAGCCGGGCGACGACACTGGCGGAAGCAGCAGCGAGCGTGCCGTACGCGAACCAATGGTGCACTGACAGCAGGTCGTCGTGCGCATGGGCTTGCTCGGACACGAGCCACAAACCCGAACCGACTGCGACGAGCGCACCGATGAATCCACCGACCAGCAGCACGTCGACCACCGTGCTCCAATCGGCACGCTTCAACACCAGGCGACCGATCTCGATCAGCGCTGCGACAGCGAGCAAGCTGACGGCGAAATCCGTTAGCGGGTAGTGAAGGATGTAGTCGCCGAACACGCGCGCCTACCCGCGGTACCGTCGCAACGTATCTTCGCTCGCGAAGTATATGAGCTTGCCGCTGGCGTCCTGGACGGTCGGCCCTAGGTAGCAGCAACGTTCAAGCCAGTTCGGAGCCGCGTGGTCATGATGCCCAGATGCTGCTCCGCTGCGCGGTCTACCCCGCCCTCGTGTTCACCGCTTCCGCGGTCGTGATCCTCGTGCAGAACACGGGCGTTGGGTACTGGCCCGTCGTTCCACTCACGCTCGTCCTTGCCGCGCTGATCGTCGCAGGTCTCGAACGCGCCGTACCATTCGCGCGGGCCTGGAATGCTGACGCCGATGACATGCGAACCGACGTCGCGCACTTGATCGGAAACGTGGCGGTCAGCCAGCTGTCGCTGGTGGGCTACGCGGCGACGCGGTCGATCTGGGATGGAACCGGCTTGTGGCCGACGGCGTGGCCGTTCTGGACGCAGGCGATTCTGGGACTCGCGATCGTGGACGCCGGGCTCTACACGGTCCATCGCGCGAGCCACGGCGTCGGATGGCTGTGGCGCCTCCACGCGATCCATCACTCGGCGCGTCGCGTGTACTGGATGAACGGTCAACGCCGGCACCTCGTGCACGAGCTCCTCGAAGGAGCTCCGGGCCTTTTCCTGCTGTTCGTCCTCGGCGCGCCCGTCGCCGTGTACGCGAGCGCGATCGCGATCGTGACCGTCCATCTGCTTCTGCAACACGCGAACATCGAGTACCGGCTCGGTCCACTAGTGCGCGTGTTCGCGGGCGCCGAGACTCATCGATGGCACCACCAACGCAAGTGGGAGGACGTACAGGGGAACTACGGCGCCGTGTTCGCGGTCTGGGACCACGCGTTCGGCACTGCGCTACCTCAGCACGGAGACGCGCCCCTTGACGTTGGCATGGATGACGAGCCCGATCTTCCGTCGAGCTACACGGGGCAGCTCGCATGGCCGTTCAAGGCGCGACGCGACTGAGCTCGCCCGGGACGTGCCACGTCGCGACGGCGGTCACGTCCGACGGCGCGATCCCAAACATGCGGCGAAACACACGCGAGAGGTGCGCACTGTCCGCGAACCCCGCGGCGTGCGCGGCCTCCGTCAGAGTGCGCCCTTGCGAGAGCTCCCCCGCGGCGCGCTCCAGCCGGAGCCACAGCACGTAGACGCGGAATGGAATTCCGAGGTTCTCCGTGAGCAGATGCGAAAGGCGTGAGGCGGAAAGGCCTACCTCGCGTGCGATCGTCGTTAGCCGGAGCGTTCCGTCGAGCCGCTCGGGCAACGCGCTCACCACTGCCTCGACGGCCGCGGGCCATGATCTTGATTCGGTCGCCGGCGCGCCCAGTCGCCGCGTGATCTCCGCGACGGCCGCTCTCGCGGAGGGCCATTCGGTGACCCGCGCCTGGACGACCCTGCGAAGGTCGACGCCGGAGCTCGCCCAGGTTTCGACGGAACGGCTGCGGTTCTCGCGAGCCGCGAGGTACCTGCCGATCCGCGACTCCGGCGTGACGTACAGGATCGTCGCCCACGACGTTCCGGTCACGAACGCGTGTGGCCGGTCCGGAGGGATCACCGCGAGCTCGACAGCTCGCCGGTCCTGTCCGTCCGAGATCTCGAGTGGGGATGCGCACGCCAGGATGATCTGGATGGCGTGATGCGCGTGCACCGATGTCGGAGCAACGGGCCCGTCGTAGAGCACCCAACCCCGCTCCAGGAAAAGCTCGCCGCGCCAGGAGTGACTTGTCCCGATTCGCCCCATCCGATGCCAGCGACTACGGCTGGACGTCCGTTCGGTGCCGTTCAACACGAGGGGAACCGGGGTGGCTCGTGTGTTTCGCAACTTGGGAAGTAGGCGACCTCCACATCGCTGAGCGAGGAGAGGAGCTGCCCGGCGGAGCTATGCATCGCGGCTCCTCTCGTCACCGGCGATGAGCTGGGTTGTGATCGGTACGAGCTGCAGCGCGTCGGTGAACTCGACGACTGTCGTGCCGAGCCGTTCGGCGGCGCGCGGTCGAAGGCGTGACGACCGCACAGATCTGATGGGGCACGCCGTTCAACGTACGCGATCGTTCCGTGGGCGACTACCGTCCCCCGGATCTGCCGTCACGTATGCGTGGAGCTTGCCAGGCGTTGCGGCGTACTTCACAAGCTGGAGACATGAATGGTGTGTGCAGCACGGCCCTGATGCGGCTGTACTGCTTCGAGCGATAACGGGTTCTTACTCACGGCGTGAGCGGAACCTCGCGTTGATCGACGGCTCTCCTCGTATCGTCACCGCAGTCGCGCCGATCCTCTTGCTCCGCAACGAGCTTCTCAATCTCCGGAAGCTGCATGCACAGCTAGCGGAGCTCGGCTTCGAGCGCCGTCTCCTATGGTCATCGCGAACACGTTGGAGGCGGTCGAGCGCAGGTTTCTCGGCGGTATTGAGACGACGAATCTTCATAGGTACACGGAATCGAGCACTCGCCACTCGGCATTCGTTAGGCCGATGATCTGAGGCAACACCTGGAACACGATGTAGCGATTGTCTGACCGGTAGCCCCGATGCCGAAGGGCCGCCAACGAGAACCCTGGATGCGTTCCTGCCCGACGATGCCGCGGCGACGATCGTCGAGCTGCTCGATGCGGCGAATCGTTACTTCGAGCAGGTCGTGCTCGCGATCTGGACGACATTCTATGGCGTCTTCGGAATCCTCAAACTGGGCGTCATCCTGGACCTCGGACTGATCGTCGCCGCGACTGGGCTGGGACTTCTTGCGATCGAGAATGGTCGTCAGAGCGACAGCACTCGTCGAACCGCCGCGCTGGCAGGCTGACCGACGACGATTGACATCCTCTACCGGCGATAGTAATTCCAACGGGTGAGGTTCCTTGCCCGCCACCGGCTCGGGACGGTCCTGGTTCTTGGAATCGCGGTAGGCGTCCTGCTCGGGGCTCCGATCGAGGCTCTCGCCCACGGCGTCGCCGAAGGCGACAAGGGCTACATTCAGGAGAGCACCGGCGTTCGCTTGATCGCGTTCGCGTACCTCGGCGCCAAGCACATGGTGACCGGATACGACCACCTGCTGTTCTTGCTGGGCGTGATTTTCTACCTGTACCGGCTCAGGGACATCGGCATCTACGTCACGTTGTTCGCGCTCGGTCACTCGTCGACGCTGCTGCTCGGTGTCCTCATCGAGGTCAGCGTCAGCTCGTACCTTGTCGATGCGATCATCGGCCTGTCCGTTGTCTACAAGGCGCTCGACAATCTCGGCGCATTTCGGCGGTGGTTCGGTGTCCAGCCGAATACGAAAGTTGCGACATTGATCTTTGGCCTGTTTCACGGCTTCGGCCTCGCGACGAAGATCCTCGAGTTCGAGATCTCGCCCGACGGCCTGATCCCGAACCTCATCGCGTTCAACGTCGGGGTCGAGATCGGGCAGCTTCTCGCGCTGAGCACGATCCTGATCGCGATGGGCTTCTGGCGTCGCACGCTCAGCTTCGCGCGACATGCCTATGCCGCCAACGTCTGGCTGATGAGCGCTGGATTCGTACTCATGGGCTATCAACTCGTGGGGCTCTTCATCACATGACCGAACAAATTCCACCGGCCAGCGCCCTCCCCTCGACGCGTACGTTGCTCCGTTCGACCGCGATCGCGGCAGCGGTTGCAACCGCGCTTCTCGTCACCGTCGTGCTTCCGGCAGAGTACGGCGTCGATCCCACCGGCATCGGTGGCGTGCTCGGGCTCACCGAGATGGGCGAGACCAAGCTCGCTCTCGAGAAAGAAGCAGTGCAAGCCGAACAGCGCCCCACGGTCGCAGCGGTTCCGTGCGCTCCGCCGCCTGCAGCAACGGTCGCAACCCCGGACGTGAAGGCCCCGCCGGTGGTCGCGAAGGCGCCGAGTGACGTCACCCAGGTGACCCTGGCGCCGGGTGAGGGCAAGGAGGTCAAGCTGACGATGCGCGAGGGTGCACGCGTGTCGTTCTCGTGGGCGACCGACAAGGGCGTGGTGAACTACGACCTGCACAGTGACCACCCTACGACCGGCGCGTACCACGGGTACGGCAAGGGCAAGGGCCTGGCCACCCACGAGGGCGTGCTCGTGGCCGCCTTCGAGGGCCGGCACGGCTGGTTCTGGCGCAACCGCACCGACGGCGTCATCACCGTCACGCTCAAGACCGAAGGCGACTACCAGGAGATCAAAGAGCTGAAGTGACGAGTTCCGAGCTCGTCATTCGATCGTGAATAGCGCGCCGTTCGACGTGCGCCCAGCGCCGGACACGTAGACAGTCACGACGCAATCTTTCTTTCTCTGCTGGGATGCTCGCGGCTTCGAGTGCGGAGACGAACCCGGCCGCCGCGATCACGCGGCCGCCCGACGCGCGGGCAGCGTGCGAAATCGCTGCGCGTGCCGACACCCACCTCGCAACGTTTGCGTGTCCAATGCAGATCGTGATCGCGGAGGTCACAGTAGGTACGGCACGCCCTCTTCGAGGTCGAGATCTAGTGACAGCGCATTTGTTGCATTGCCCCATCCATCCCTTCCATCGTCGCCATCATCGTCGTGGCATGGCGCTCGGTCTCGACCACGCCTGCGGCCGGATCGGTGATCGCGTCGATCGCCGATCCGTGCAGTGCCATCTCGCCGTCGAGGTTGCCGTGCATCGCGCGCATGTCGTCGAGGCCGTCTCCGCCGCAATGGGAGGCCATCCCCTCCATCGCCATGTCGATGGCTGACATCATCGGCGTCATGCCGTCGCGGTGCCGATTCATCTCGGCCCGCATGTCTTCCATCGTTCGAGCGGCACGTGTCAGCTTGATGGGATGCGGAACGCGGACGAGTTCGAGCTCGTGATAGCCGGCCACGTCCTCGCGGTCGCGCGCCTAGACTGAAGGTATGCGCCGAATCGCCTCCTGCGTGTTGCTGTTCGCGTTCGGATGCGTGGATCCAAGCCTCGACGACTTCGTCGACACCACGCCGCCATCGGAGCGGCACCGCGTGTTCTATCTGCGCAACGGGACGCTTGGTAAGATCATGGACTCCGCGGACACGCGCACGGGCATCGAGACCGCGGATGCGGACTGCACGAAGGCAGCTGCCGATCGCGAGCTGGGCGGCTCGTGGCGCGCCTGGCTGTCCTCGTCACGGATCGACGCATTCGATCGCATCGATGACGCCGCTCCCTGGTATCGCGTTGACCGCGAGACGCTGTTGTTCGCCTCGAAGCAGGAGCTGACGGAAGGACCACGCGCGACGATCGAGGCTACGCCCGACTCCGAACCGATGATGTTCTGGTCAGGAACTCGCCTCGACGGCACGCGCAGTACAGACAACTGCTCCGACTGGACGGTCTACAACCGGCCCGCGAGCGCAACGGTAGGGCGCGTCGATGTCGAGGGCGAGGGCTGGGTGATGAATGCGCCCCTGCTCTGTTCGAACTACCTGGCCCTGCTTTGCATCGAACAGTGACCCGTTCGGTCACGAGGTGCAGGGTCGCCCGCGTTGTATCCTGTGATAGTCGGCCCCCCCCAGCGGGTCCCACTCGCAACCTCTTGTTCTCGTTCGGGCAGGCGTGCGGCACGCGCGCTGCACTCCGTCTCCCCATGAACAAGAACATCGAGACCAGCCCGAGCCGCACCGAGACCACGAACACGGACGCGATCGAGAGCATCGAGACCATCGAGCTCGACAACGTCACCGGTGGCTGTGCAGCCTGCGGTTGCTCGAGCCCGACCACGGCCCCGGCTGCCGGTGGCGTCGTCGGCTCGCTGTTCGCTGGAACCTGGCGCCGCTGAGCTCGGTCAACGGACTCGGCGACGCCGCCGCGTCCCAAACAGGAGGGCCCTCCGTTCGCGGAGCAGCACCCTGCCGGTGCAACCTCGGCCGACTTGCACTCGGCCGTGGACGTTGCATCGCCCCTCAGGCCGCGGTCGCAGACTTCATTCTCGTCGATAATCCTGTCCCCGCAGGTCGGCAGCTTACAGAAGGTTCTGCATGCATCCGCGCGGTTCGCATTGCCGGCGCCATCGGTCAGAGCTTGCACGCCGTCGCCGCAGATCGAATGGATGTTGGCGACCACGCAGAGGTCATCGATGGCCCAACCTCTAAGCACAGCGGCAACTGATCGCGGATCTCGAGGTGCTCGGACTGCGCACGAAGGCCGGCAAGTAGCAGAACCGTCGCGGTCACGACATGCGCCGCACCTTCATCACGCTGGCGCGTACCGACGGCGCCATCGATGGCTTGCTTCGGTGGGTCACGCACGGACCGACGACCGACATGATGGACGTCTACAGCTCGCCGCCGTGGACCGCGCTCTGCGCCGAAGTCGGAAAGCTCAAACTCAGCCTGCGCGAGGGCGTGCTCGTTCCGATGCCGAACTGCGGCGCGAGTCGCTGGCTCAAGCCGACCACCGAAATCGGACGCGATCGGGCACTGGGTGGGCACCGCACTGATCGCGCTCGCCGTGAACGTGTGCAACCGCTCGTTGCGGTTGCGGTAATGAAAGCGACCCCGACGGGACGACACGCAATCGGGACCGTAGCCGTGAGCCTCCTAGCGATTCGACCGCGATGACGTGCAGAGAAAGACGCAGAGCGAGCCCACGATCAAGATCGTGGGCTCACAGGTTCAAATGGCCATCGCTCCGACGTACGTTTCCGGCAGGGGGCTTGATGAGCGACTTCGAAAGGGCGCGGAACGCATTGTCGAAGCCGGTGCGGCTCGCGTGCGAGCTCACGATCCGCGAGTACAAAACGTACTGGGCCGGCCGCGCATCGGGCGCCATCAAGGGTTACGAACACGCGAAGTCGAAACCCGCCCACGCGGCGATGTGCAAGGCGCTTGCT
This sequence comes from Myxococcales bacterium, assembly GCA_031421915.1. Classification (GTDB taxonomy): domain Bacteria; phylum Myxococcota_A; class Polyangia; order Haliangiales; family Haliangiaceae; genus JABFXX01. Next base: position 26,083 of record JANOPP010000707.1, read on the forward strand.
CTCGTCGAGCTCGAGCGCGAACCGAACACGCCCGAGAAGCCGCGGATCGAACGAGTCGACGAGCTCACCCCCGAGCAACGCAACGTCGTCATCATGCTCTCCGAGGACGAGATACCCTTCCAAGCCGGCTGGTCGCGGATCTACAAGGCCGCACGGTGGCGCCGCCGCTGGTTGGGCATCGATCCGCCGAGCGTCATTGACGAGCTCGACGCGAGCGGGCGACCTCGCTACGAATCTGCCGATCCACTCTCAGGATTGCCCGCCGACCGGCACCTCGAGGCGTGCGTCGAGGGAATGCTCGGCGAATACCCCGGTCAATGGCACGAGTTACTGGGCGACGTCGTCGCCACGCACGCGAAGAATGCGGGCCCGTACGCCGCCCGCGTCCTTCCGACGCTCGGACACGAGGACTCGTACGTCATCGACAAGGTCGCTCCGGCGCTGTTCCTCGCGCTCGCGCGCAGCAAGACGACGATCCCAGAGGCGGCCGATCGCCTGTTCCCGATCGCGCGGCACGGACAGCTTCCGGTCCCACCAGAGTGGGTCGTCGAGATCGCGGCAGCAATCCCGCCCGGCCGACGAGAAGCCGCCGTGATCGGATCGATGCAACGCAGTGACGGTCGAGCGAGTGATGTCCTCCTGAGCGTCGTCGCCATTCTCGAGAAGGAGCCGATGCCCGACGTGATCGACGCGGCGCTCGCGTACGCCAAGGAGCGAAAGAAGACGAAGGACTCGCACGTCAAGGGCGAAGTCGTGAAGTGCGAGCGAACGCTCGTTGCAATGAAGCGCGGAGCACCGAGTGCGGTGAGCAAACCGCGCGAGCCGATCGTTCTCCGCGTCGAGAGCATCCTGCGCCCGACCAGCGTCACCGAGCTCGACGCCATGCGCACGAAGCAGCTCCGAATCGCGGGTGATCTGTGGGAGGGCAAGCGCCGCCCTCCGCAGCGCCGGCTCGATGAAGAAGGCGACGACGACGCCTCGTTCGGAGGCGTGTGCGAGTGGCGCGTGCTCGCGGACGCCAAGCGTCGCTACGACGCTTGGCTGTTCGCCGGTGACAGCGGGCAATACTTCATCGCGGGAACCACGAGGCGCATCGGCGAGATGATCCAGCGCAGCGTGAGTGTGCACCTGGAGAAGGAGGTCGACACCGGCCTCGTCGAAGCGCTGACCCGTGCTTCCAGATCAGGGGTCACGGTCGGACCCGCGCCGAAGAAGACGCCATCGCCGAAGCGACATCCCACCGCAAAGGCGAAGACCAAGAGGAAGCCTTCGAAACTGCCCAAGCGAAAGGCCGCTCGACCCTCCCGACCCGCTTGAAACGGGTCCTCTCCAGGAGGGCCACGACTTCAAAAAGAAGGG
>JANOPP010000708.1:0-13137 GCA_031421915.1 Myxococcales bacterium
CACCGGCGTCACGCCGCGCGATGTCACCCCGGAGGCGCTCGCGCCGCTCGTCACCAAGGCGATCCCCGGCTTTGGCGAGCTGTTCCGCTGGCTGTCGTACGAGGAGATCGGGACCTCGACGATCCAGAGTCGCGCGGAGGCCGCGCTGTGTGGATCGACCTACGTGTTCCTGCTACCGGGCTCGACGAATGGCGTGCGTACCGGGCTGGAGAAGATCTTGATCCCGCAGCTCGATCACCGGTTCAAGCCGTGCAACTTCGTGATGCTGTTGCCGCGAATCAAGAACGAGCCGACTGGACGCGGCTAGTTTCGCCGTGGCCCTGCGCGGGTCGATCTTCGCGCAGCAGATCAGCGGGGAGACCATGACGACCGGAGCGCGCTCGGTGTTCCTGACCGCGCGCCTCGTCCTGAACTAGTGATAACGTCGACGGAATGTCCTCGCTGGATCTCGCGCTGCAACGCGCGCTCGCCGTCCGGTTGAATCTCCAGATCAGCCTGTCGCAGCTCGCGATCGTCGAGGAATGGATGGATATCCACCTCGACCGGTGGCTCGAGCACAACCCGATGCCGCCCGATATGCCGCCCGACGGCGACGGCGTCAGCTACCTCGCGATGCTCGGCAGCGACCTGCGCCGCGTCTGGTGGGGCGCGTGGGGTGACCCGCGCGGGTTCGTCCCGAAGATGGCCGACTACTTCAAGCTCTGCAACATCGCCAAGAGCGATGCCGCGATCCTCGACGGTATCGGCGAGACCCTCGAGCCCAAGCTCGTCGGCTCGTGGATCGGCGTTTGGGGCGGCAAGGTGACCACGGGCTGGCACATCTGGGATCCGCACCCGTGGACCACGATCGAGGGCCTGTTCGGTACGCACGAGGCGAAGTACCAGCTCAAGAAGTTCGTCGAGGACTCCAAGATCGAGCGCATCGATCGGTTCTCGCAGTCGATCGGAGACGCGCCGTACAGCGAGATCGAGGTCGCGATGCCGGGCGAGACCGTCGCCGAGCAAGTGATCGGGCTGTCTAACGCGTTCACGCACTTCACGGGCGCGCCGCTCGAGGCAGCGCTCGTCGAGCGTCTCCGCGGAGTCGTTGCGCCGCAGTTCTCCCTCTCGGTCCGGATCCGCGGCGGCAAGATCACGCGGATCGGGGCTCTCGCACCGGGGATCGCGCTCGCGGACATCGAGAAGCTGTGCGCCGACGCCAAGGTAGGCGTCGATCCGAAGCTGCCCAAGCTCGTCGGCGCGCTCGGCGATGGGATCGCGCGCGTCGAGTACGGCCGCGCCGGTGACAAGGCGGGCGTCGACATCTACCTCGAGCCGGGCGAGCTCGCGCAGGGCAATCCCTCGCCGCCGCCGCCACCGACGCAAGCGAACTAGTGCCGCGGATCGATCACCTGCTCGTCAGCGACGATGCGCTGATCGCGCAGTGCGAGGTCGATCGCTATCGGGCCTCAGGTCCGGGTGGTCAGCATCGCAACAAGACCGAGAGCGCGGTGCGGCTGCGCCACAAGCTCACCGGCGTCAGCGCGATCGGCGAGGACAGCCGCTCGCAGAGCGAGAACAAGCTGCACGCGGTGCGGCGTCTACGTTCCGCGATCGCGCTCGAGGTCCGCGAGCCAGTGCGGCTCGACGGCTACGTTCCGTCAGCGCGGCTCGCGGCGTTCGTCGGTGCCGGGACTGCACCGCAGGGCGCGAAGACCAAGCTGACCGGTGAGTACTGGGCCGCGATCGCAGAGCTGCTCGATCTCCTCGTCGGCAACAACCTCGAGATCGGGACGACGGCGCAGATCCTCGGCCTCACGACCGGAGCGCTCTCGAAGCAGCTACTCCACGACGATCAGGTCGCGCGCGTCGTCAACGACCTGCGGCGCGCCAAGGGCATGCGCCCGCTGCGCTAGAACGTCCCGGTCGCGAGCGACAGGCCAACGCCGCCTTCGCCCATCTTCATCGGAGTCGGTTGCAGCGAGACGCGCACGTCCTTGTACTGACGTGACATGTTGAAGCCGACGATCGCGCCGATCGTCGGTCCCGCCAGAATGATCAGAACAGCCGTATCCTCGTCGCCGGCCTTCGCGGCGAGACCGATCGAGAGCAGCGAGGCGACCATCGAGCCGGCGATCGTGACGCCGAGCGACCCTTCGACGTCGTCGGTGTCGCCGACGAAGTTGACGCCGACGGCGGCAAGCACGGTGCCGCCGAGGAATGCGCCCACGATGCCGCCCGTGATGCAGTCGTCGCCGTTGTCGCACCCGCCTGACGCCGCGACGCCGAGGAACGCGCCACCGAATGCACCGCCGATCGTGAACAGACCGCCGACGATGAGCTCGCCAAAGATCCGGCCACCGTCGATCGGGGGTGTGCCGATGCGACGTTGCATCACGCCGCCAGGTTCTTGGCGCGCGACGATCGGCGAGGTGCGCGCGGTCTGCCGGCACTGCGTGATCACCGGATCGGTGCGGATCACGGTGCGATGAAACTCGGGATCGAGGCGCGCGATCCGGCTGCCGAGCACGCGCGCTCCGACGCAGTCACCGCGGATTGCCGCGGCACGCGTTCCGCGCGCGAGTGACAGCACCGCCGGATCGGTCTGGAACAGCAGCGGCGCTTCGCTCGGGGGGGCCGCGATGTCTGCGCTCGGCATCGGGTCGGTGCTCGGCGGCGGCGCGCCGGGGGGTACTGGCTCTGTCGCGCCGGGCTGGGCGTGACCGAGGGCGGGAGCCAGGAGGACGAGCAAGCCAAGGAGTCGACGCATGGGTGTTCCCGTGACTGCACGACGTGGACCAAACCAGGTTACGCCCGGGTACGCGCGTCGAGAACGCTGTAGCTGTGACATCGCCGTCGTGGAGCCTCAGATCCTGGAGGCTTGCCAGGCCTTACCGGGCCGCGCGGATGATGCGGGGAGGGAGGATCGCGCGCACCGTCATCCCGCCGGGGACCGCACTCCCATCGAGCCAGACCACGCCGCCCTTCTTGAGCTGGAGTTGTTCGCCATGACGCGTGTCGCCGAACGCGAGCCACGCGACCAACTCGCCGAGCCACGGTTCATGACCGACGACGGCCGTATCCTCGTTGCGCTCCGCGATCATGGCGAGCAGCTCGGCGTGGGGCCGGTGGCAGAGGAGCTCGGTCTGGATCGGCTCGCTGTCGCTGATCGGGGCGAGGCGTTCGGCGGTCTGGACGGCGCGCGCCCACGGGCTCGTCAGGACCCGATCGAACGAGATATCGAGGGCGCGCAGACCCTTCACGACCTGTCGCAGCTTCCGGATCCCGTCGTCGGTGAGCTCGCGGGTCGGATCCTCCTGCTCGGGGGCGGCGTCCTCGGCGATCGCATGACGGATCACGAACAGCTGCATGGCAGGATCCTACCGCGATTGACACTCCTCGACGGCTCGTGCGAAGCCGTCCCCCATGAAGACTGTGCTCACGTTCGTCGTCGTTCTCGCCGCTGCGTGCGGCGGCAAGCAGACTCCCGCCACAACGTCCGACACGGGCGCCAAGCCCGCCGGGGGCGAGCACGCCAACATGGGTCCCGAGATGGCCCGGTTCCACGACGTCCTGTCCCCGCGCTGGCACGCCGAGAAGGGGCCCAAGCGGATGGCCGACACGTGCGCCGCGCTCCCGGACTTCCAGAGCAATGCGGCCGCGCTCGCGAGCAGCGCGGTGCCCCCGAGCGCCGAGGCAGCGAGCTGGAGCACCGCAACCACGGAGCTGACCGCGTCGGTCACCGCCCTCGAGGCCGCGTGCAAGACGACCGAGACCGAGTTCGAGGTCGCGTTCGAGCGCGTCCACACCGTGTTTCACGCGGTGATGGAGCTCGGCGAGGCCAAGGGTGACCACGCCGGCGGCGAGCACGCTGGCCACACGATGTGACAGCGCCCAGTCGATCGCTGGGACAGAGCGGGCCGCGCGCTGGAGCGTGGTAGACCACCGTCATGGGCAAGGACCTGCTGTGGCGCCTCGGCGATCAATACGCGGGCGTGCCCCTGGATCCCGCGGAGTGTGATCCGGATCCGATCACCGAGTTTCGCGCGTGGTTCGCGGTCGCGGTCAGCGCACAGATCCCGACGGTCAACGCGATGACGCTGGCGACGGTCGACGACCGCGGTCGCCCGGCCGCTCGCATCGTGCTCCTCAAGGAGGTCGATGATCGCGGCTTCGTGTTCTTCACGAACTACGAGAGCCGCAAGGCTCGCGATCTCGCGGCGCATCCCTACGCCGCGCTCGTGATGTTCTGGGAGCCCCTGCACCGGCAGGTGCGGGTCGAGGGCACGATCGAGAAGATCACGGCCGAGGAATCCGACGCGTACTTCGCGTCGCGCCCACGCGAGAGTCAGCTCGGCGCGATCGCATCGCCGCAGTCGCAGCCCATCGCCACGCGCTCCGTGCTCGAGGACAGGGTCGCTCAGCTGACGCAGGAGCTCGGGGAGCGCGAGCCCGCGCGTCCCGCGACGTGGGGTGGCTATCGCGTCATCCCGGAGCGCGTCGAGCTGTGGCAGGGCCAGCCATCGCGGCTCCACGATCGCGTGCGTTACCAGCGCACCGCGGGTGGCTGGATCCGCGATCGGCTCGCACCGTGAGCACCGCGCAGCTCGAGAAGCTCGAGGAGCATCCCGAGTACGCGCGCGCGATGCGCCACACGCCGAAGTCGTCGACCCCGCTGATGGTCGCGCTCGGCATCGTGCTGACCGTGGGCGGTGGCGTGATCGGCGTGATCGCAGCGACGTCGTTCGCGCGAACCATGGGATGGTGCGGCGCGCTCGCGGGGGTCGCGTGCCTCGCGGTCGCCGTGTTCTTCATCGCGACACCGCTCGAGCGCGTGCTCGCGGAGGTGATCGGCGAGCGGATCAAGACGGATCGCGAGCCCGGCGACTACGGTCGTGTTGGCGTGGACCCTCGTGACTCGCGGAGGTCGCGTCGCCACTACACGACGCTCGCGCGCGCCGACGACGTCACCCGCGAGTACCGCGCGGATCGCGAGCTCGCCGAGCGCCTCGCGGAAGGGGACATGGGCGTGGCTTACCTCAAGGCCGGCTTCCTTCTCGACTTCCGCCACCTGCGCTAGGTGAAACAGATGGGGTCCGGCCCCATTTGTTTTCGAGGCGTGGCGAAGGTTTACAGGCACGTCTTGACATAGTGTATATCGGACACCAATATGGTGTCAGATGAACACGAACTCGCAGATCCGGACGGCCGCTGCCGCCGTGACGGGTGCCCGCCATCTGCGGAGTGCCCGCAACGGTCAGGACGCCGCCGCGACGTGGACCGGCGCCGTCGGCCCGTCCCGGCTCGGTTCGATCGGCGCTGGCATCGGTCTGGATCGCGCCGGCGCGATCGTCGTGTGCGACGGCTGTGGCTCCGGTGCGAGCTCCGAGGTCGGCGCCCGGCTCGGCGCCCAGCTCGTGATCGCAGCACTCGCGCCGCGGCTGGCCGCAGGTGCACGCCCGGCCGATCCGGCGCTGTGGGCCGAGGTCCGAGGCGAGATCGTCGGTGTGCTCGCGCGGCTCGTCGACGCGATGCCCGGTGATCGCGCGCAGGTCGTCCACGAGCACTTCCTGTTCACGATCGTCGCGGCCGCGGTCGCGGGCGCGGAGGTCGGCGTGTGGGCGATCGGCGACGGCGCGTACGCGATCGCCGGCACCGGGATCTACGAAGCGCCACCGCGCGTGCTCGGCCCGTTCTCCGACAACCAGCCGCCGTACCTCGCTTACGATCTGCTCGACGCGGCAGCGCCCGCGCATCTCGAGACGGCGCACGCTCGCGCTGGCACCGTGCTCGTGGCGACCGATGGGGTCGCCGAGCTCGGCCTCGAGACGTTCGCAGGCGACGCCGGGGTTGCGCGCTATCTACGGCACCCCGACGCGCTCCGGCGCCAGCTCGCGGTCCTCGCGCGTGGTACCGAGCGTGTCGAGTGGGCCGAGCGCCGTACGCTCCGCACGCCCGCGGCGCTCCAGGACGATGGTGCGCTCGCGGTGCTGCGCTGGACGACGGAGGAGCCATCATGAATCGCAAGGTCTGGATCGACGGCACGCAGCACACGCTGACACCCGCCGCGTTGATCGGGCAGGGCGGAGAGGCGGAGGTCTATGATCTCGCGGACGGCCGCGTCCTCAAGTGGTGGAAGCCCGCGGACCACCCCGACTACGACGGGATGCCCGACGCGCAGGCCGCCGCACGCCGTCGTCTCGACGAGAATCCGGCGAAGCTGCGCGCACTGCCGAGTCGGTTGCCCGCCGCCGTGGTCGCGCCCGTCGGGCTCGCACTCGCTGGCAAGAAGGCCGCGCAGGTCGTCGGCTACTTGATGCCGAAGGTCGCGGGTGTGCCGCTGCACTCGTTCGGCGAGCCAAAGTGGCGGCGAGAGCACCCGATCGATGGCGACACCGTCGTCGCCGCGCTGCTGTCCTTGCACGATGCGATCTCCGCGCTTCACGCAGCGAACGTCGTGATCGGGGACTGCAACGATCTCAACGTCCTCGTCGAGGAGCGGCGCGTCCACCTGATCGACGTCGACAGCTACCAGTTCGGCGGCTTCACGTGCCCGATGTTCAGCGAGCGCTTCGTCGATCCGCGGCTGTGTGATCCACAGCAGCTCGTGCCCGTTCGCCCGCATGACTCTGCGAGCGACTGGTTCGCCTTCGCGGTGATGACGATCCGATCCTTGCTCGGCGTCGGGCCCTGGGGCGGCGTGCATCAGCCGGCGGATCCAGCGCGGCGCTGCCCGCCGCTGATGCGTGCGCTGCGCCGGCTCAGCGTGTTCGCGGCCGACATCCTGTATCCGCGCGCGGCGCGTCCGCTCGCGATCCTCCCCGACGAGATGACCGATGCTCTGCGCACCGTCTTCGATCGCGATCAGCGCGTCGTGTTCCCGCGCGTTGCCCTCGAGCGCCTGCGGCTGCGAGCGTGCTCGACGTGCGGCGAGGAGCACGGCCGGGTGAAGTGCCCGACGTGCCAGACCGCGGCGCACCTGCCGCCCGCGATCGTGCATGGCCGCCTGCGGTGGACGACGATCGGCGCCGCCGAGGTCGAGCTCGCCACGTACGAAGTGCGCGGCCCCGCGTCGGTGCGGGTCGGCAGCGCGGCGTTGTTCGGCGGCGCGAGCGCGGTCGGCGGCGCAGCGTGCAGCAGCGCTGCGTTGTTCGGCGGCGCGAGCGCGGTCGGCGGCGGAACGGTCGGTGGCGGTACCCGCGGTCACGTCTGGCTCGACGCGGGCGCCCTGTGGCGGATGACGCGGCTCGGCCCCGAGCGGATCGGTGGCGTGCTCGCCGGGCAGACGCGCGCGTGGTGCGGCGCGCGGTTCGGCGTCGGCTTCTATCGCGCTGGCGGCTACGCGGTCGGCTTCACGTTCCGCCCGGACCGCGGCGTCCTCGACGACGGTGTCGCGCTGCCGAAGATCCGCGGTCAGCTCGTCGACGCGCACGCGACGATCGGCGACGACCGCGCGTGGCTGTGGCTGACCTGCGTCGATGCGGGCCGCCTCGTGACGACCTGCGTCGTGATCGACGCGAACGCCCAGGTTCTCGCGACCGCGACGCTCGCCGATGCGCCGTGGCTCGCCGGTATCGGCGGTGCGTGCGCTGCCGGCCCGCACCTGTTCGTGCCCACCGACGAAGGCCTCGCCCGGATCGAGATCGTCCAGGGCGTGATCACCCAGACCCGAACGTTCGCCGAGACCGCCCGCGTGGTCGGCCCCGGTGATCGGTTGGCCCTGTCTTCGGGCGGCATCGACGCGATCCGTCGTCGTGACGCGATCCGCATGCAGCTCACCTGAAAGGAAATGACCTTGTCCAAGCAAGCTCGAGCGACCACTCCACTCCCTCTCCCCACCTTCTACGAACCGCGCCGTGCGGCGGAGTACGCGTATCGGCCCGATGCGGCCGTGATCGCTGAAGCCTCGGCGACGTGGCGCGCGCAGCACGCAATCCGACCGTCCGCCGCCGACGAGACGCGGATCCACCTCCTGTTGATCGACGTCCAGAAGGACTTCTGCTTCCCCGAGGGCTCGCTGTACGTCGCCGGCCGCTCCGGCACCGGCGCGATCGATGACTCGCGGCGGATCGCCGAGCTCGTCTATCGCAACCTCGGGGTGCTCACCGAGATCACGACGACGATGGACACGCACCTCGCGTATCAGATCTTCTTCCCGAGCTTCTGGCTCGACAAGACCGACGCCCCGCTGACTGCGCACCGCGTCGTGACGTCGGATCAGATCGCGGCAGGCGAGGTCCGACCGAACCCGGCGATGGCGAAGTGGCTGTGCGGCGGCAACTACACCTGGCTGTGCAAGCAGGCGCTGCACTACACGAAGGAGCTCGAGAAGGCCGGCAAGTACCAGCTCTACCTGTGGCCGCCGCACTGCTTGCTCGGCTCGGACGGGCACGCGCTCGCCGGCATCGTCCACGAGGCTCGGTTGTTCCACGCGTTCGCACGCACGTCGCAGTCGAGCGTCGAGGTCAAGGGCGGCAATCCGCTGACCGAGAACTACTCGGTGCTGCGGCCCGAGGTGCTGTCCCGATTCGACGGCGCTGCACTCGCGCAGCGCAACACGCAGTTCGTACAGACGCTGCTCGCCGCGGACGCGGTCGTGATCGCTGGACAGGCCGCCAGCCACTGCGTCAAGAGCACGATCGATGACCTCCTCGGCGAGATCGCGGCGCAGGATCCCGCCCTCGCGAAGAAGGTCTACCTCGTGACCGACTGCATGTCGGCCGTGACGGTTCCCGACGGCATCGGCGGCTACGCCGTCGACTTCACCGACCAGGCCGACGCCGCGCTCGCGAAGTTCGCGAACGCCGGCATGAACCTCGTCCGCTCCACCGATCCGATCACCAGCTGGCCGGGCATCCGGCTCTAGAGGACACGCACATGGCAAACAACAACGACGACGATGACAAGAACAAGGTCTCCAAGCTCCTCGAGGAAGCACACGCCCAGGGCGCGCTGTCCGCGAAGGCGCTCGCATCGCTCGACATCCGCGATGTCGGAGCGCAGATCCAGGCCGGGCTCGGCGTCACGATCGACGACATCACCGCGAGCGAGGTCGTGCTCGTCACGATGATGCCGGACGATTCGCAGTCGATCGCGGGCGCCGGCAACACCGATGCGGTGCGCGACGGCCACAACTTCGTCCTCGATGCGCTCGGCGGCAGCAAGCAGTCCGGTGAGGTCCTCGCGCACACGCGCTACCTCAACGGCTTCGTGCTGACGCCGTACACCGCGCTCGAGCACGCGGTGAAGATGGACCGTTCGAACTACAACCCGCACCTCGGCACGCCGCTGTTCGATCAGGCGGTCGTGGTGCTCGGGACCGTGATCGCGAAGTCGCAGGAGCTCGCGCAGGCCGGCATCGCTGTCCGCACGGTCACGCTGATCATCACCGACGGTGGCGACTACGGCTCGATGCGGTGCAAGGCCGCCGACGTCAAGGCGCTCGTCGCCGACATGCTCGCGCAGGAGAACCACATCGTCGCGGCGATGGGGATCAGCGACGGCACGACCGACTTCAAGGCCGTGTTCCGCGCGATGGGCATTCCCGATCGCTGGATCTTGACGCCGGGCAACAGCGCGTCCGAGATCCGGCGCGCGTTCGCGGTGTTCTCGCAATCCGCCGTGCGCGCATCCCAGGGAGCCCAGCTCGGTGGCTTCAGTAACTAGGTCGAGCTCGCGCTACACACCGGCGCTTGGGCCAGCGTGACCTCGCCGGTCGTCACGTCGACGACCGCGAGCTTGCCCGTCGCCGGCGATCCCGCGACGACCGCGAGCTTGCCGTTGCCGAGGCTGACGATCGCCGACTCGCCGGGGCTCCCGATCGCATCCTTCTGCTTTGTCCCGTCGGGACTCCACAGCTGGCTCAGATCGATCGTCCGGATCACCTTGCCCTTCGCGACGTCCTGGATCGCGACGCGGTTGCCATTCTCCTCGAGAAAGCCCCACGTCGAGCCCTCGATCAGCGTGAACGCATTGCCGTAGGTGCCGAAGTCCTTGTTGCCGACGTTCGCGATCTTCTTGCCCTTGAGCGTGTACAGCGCACCACGCGCGCCGGGACCACTGCAGGTGCTCGCGCTCAGGTAGATCGTGTCACCTGTCATCGCGACCTCGCCGCACTTGAACTCGCCGCGTGCGTACTTGAACGACGACAGCCGCTTGGTCTTCGCGACGTCCCAGACCTCGGCGTAGCCCTTGCCAGCGGCCGCGTCGCCGAAGAGAACCACGGCGATCGTTCCGGTCGGGTTCGTCGTCGCGTGGAGCGGAGTAACGCCGGCGAGCACTTTCGGTGTCAGCGACGTGCAGTCGTCGCCCGTACAGACCTCGAGCTTGGGGTTGATCGTCTCGATCCGTGCGCCGCTCGTCTCGCCAGCGACCGGTGCCTTCCTCATCCGCGTCAGCGTCGCGGTGCCGAAGTCGAACGCGAAGCACTCGGTGGTCGAGTCACCGAGGCAGAACTGGACGCCTCCCTCGATGCCGGTCGCGCGAGTGATCCTGGCGTCCGCCTCGGGCGGCTGGATGCACGCGGCGGCCGCGCTCGCCGCGGGGGCCATCACCGGCGTGGTGACCGTCTGCGCGGGCGTGGTCACGGGCGCCTTGCCTCCGCAGCCGAGCACACCGACGACCACCAGGACCCTTCGCATCCGTCCAATCTACACGATCAGCGGGGTCAGCGCTGGAGGCCGCAGGTGGCTGCGACCTCGTCGCGATACGCGAGCCATGCGTTCAGCGTCGCCTCCATCGCCGCGAGCACCCCGTCGTACTCGGCGGGCGGGATGTGGTCGAGGACGATCCTCCACGCGGCCGCGCGGTGGCTTCCCTCGACCTTGCGGTGAGCCTTGGTCAGTGCGAGCGCCTCGATCGGCAGGCCGTAGTGGACGACGAGAGGGTGCTGTTCGAGGGGCGGGGCTGGGCGCTTCGGCGCATCGGGGTCGAGCTCGCCGCGTTCGTGGTCGGTCCCTTCGAGGAAGATCGTCGTCACCGCGCAGGCCTGGGCCCAGCCGCGCTTCTGGGTGCGATCGTCGAGCGTGTGCCGGAACTCGCGGGCCGCGGGTGCGAGCTGGATGCGGTCGAACCGACCGAGATCGAACCCGAGCCCGCGCGGATACTCGAGGAACAGCTCCGGGTGAGGCCGGCCTGCGATGATGCCGCCGGTCTCCTCCTCGTAGAGGTTCTCGGCGAGATCGCGGCGCGCCTCGGCGACGGGGCACTGGACGTACGCCCACCCGATCATCACCGGGAAGTCGCGAACGTACGTCTCGTACTCCTGCTTGAAGTGGACATGCATGCGGTCCTTCGGGACACGCCCGGAGGTGAAGTGCTGCCATGCCCAGTGCTTCTTACGCTCCATGATCGACAGGAGCGCCTCCCGAAACTCATCGCGGGTCACGGTACGAGTGTAGCGTCGAGATCGAAGTGGAGCGATGAATTGGTTGGGCTCATCGTGAGCCGCGGCACGGCGGACCGGATCACGAGGTCCGCCGGCAGCCCCTCGGCCCCGAGCCGGCGCTCGACAAAGATCTCCGAGAGGATGCGGGCGAACGCGGACGTCAGCGCTCCGTGGAAGTCGTCCTTGCGATCGCGCAGCGCCGCGACGAGATCGGCATAGCAGGGTGTGAGGCGGCTCTTCTGGGCCTCGCACGACAGCTCGAGGACCCCGAGGTCGACGCCGACCGGCGCCTGCGTCCCCGCGAACGAGAAGTCGATGCCACCCCACACGCGGCCCGTCGTGACCGCGGCACCGTCGGCGATCGCCACTCGCGCCTCGGCCGACATCCGCAGTCCCTTCGCGGAGGGAGCGAGGACCGGCGGTAGTGCGAGGCGCAGCGGCGAGATCCGCAGCGACAGGAACTCGGTGACGATCGGGTCCGTGTTGAACCGGTGGTCGAGACCAGCGGCCGCGAGCTCGCGATCGAGAAAGCCGCCGCGCCACAGCTCGTAGAGCAGCGCATTGAGTGCGTCGAGATCGAGGTCGATCGCGACGCTGGCCCCTGGTGCCAGGGCGAGGCGAGGCGTCGTACCGAACCGGGGCGGCAGCACGCTCGGATCCCCGGTGACCGTTCCGATCTCGATCGCGAACGGGAGCGCGCCGGACACGCCTTCGAAGATCTCCGGGGGCTCGCTGCAATAGGTGAACCGGAGCTGCTGGCCACCGGGGAGCTCGAACGGCGGCGGTGGGGCGAGTGCGCTGATCAGGACGCCATCGATCTGGCCGCGCGCGATCTTCGTCGCGAACGCGTTGCCTCCGAGCTTGTCGCTGATCCACTGCGCGACGCGGTTGTCGAACGCCAGCTCGGCGCGCGCGGCGATGCGGAACGTCAGCTCGGTGGTCGCCGGTGAAGGGATCAGCGCGACGACGACCGGCACGGTGACTCGATCCATGACGACGTCGAACGCCGCGCGGATGTAGCCGTGCGGCGCCTCCCCGACGATGCTGCGCTCGTACGGGTGCCACTCGAGCCGCGCCCATCGTACGGACAATCTGGCGATCCGGCGGAACCCGCCCGCGGGGAACACCGACTGCCCCGTGAGCTCCGCGGTGATCTGTGCGTGCAGCAACGCCGCGATGGTGCCCGGACCGGCGGTGCCGTCATCGAGGAGCCGCTGGCCGACGACGACGCGCCCGGTGCACGTGCGTGTCGCGGGATCCTGGAACGGGCCGACGAGCTGTGCCGCGCCGACCGAGCGCTCGAAGCCGCCGCGGTAGCGCACGCTCCATCGCTTGCGATGAAGGCCGGGGCCGGGCGGAGCGCCGTCGTCGAGATCCGTGGTCACGCGCTCGGCGAGCGCTGATGGGACGATGCCTTCGATCGCGAGGACGGGGGAGGCGAGCGGCGACCGAACGTCGACGGTGAGCTGGGTGCCGTTGCAACGCCCCGTGAGCATGAGGAACGCGATCGCGTGCGCAGCGACGATCGCGAGGCCCGCGAGGGACTTCATCCCTGGAACACCACGAGCACCGTGAACAGCTCCCACGCGACGACCCACAGCGTGCACGCGACGACACTCGCGGTCATCCCGCGGGTCACCGCGTCCGCTTCAGGCTTCGGCGCGCCGCCCTTTGCGACAACATCACTCGCGATGCCCCACGCATAGATCCACACCAGGAACCCGGCGCGCAGCGTGTAGCGCATCCTCTCGGGGCGCGGATCGAGCAGGTCG
>JANOPP010000709.1:0-1866 GCA_031421915.1 Myxococcales bacterium
TCGCGGCGATCGCCTTCGCGCGAGCCGCGACAGCCTCGTCCCACTTGCTGCGCGACACCACATCCTCGACGAGCCCCCAGTCCTTCGCGCGCTTGCCCTTGATGCCCTCGGCCGTCGTGCAGAACACGTCGGCGCGATCGCGGCGCACCTTGCGCTTGTCGACGAGGCGCGTGAGCCCACCCGTGCCAGGGAGCACTGCGAGGAGCGGCGTCTCCGGGAAGCTGACCGCGGAGTTGCCGTCATCGACGAGGACAGTCTCGTCACAGGCGAGTGCGAGCTCGTAACCACCACCGGCCGTGGTGCCCTTGCACGCGGCGAGCGAACCGAGGCCCGAGACCTGCGACGCATCCTCGAGGTAGAGCCGCGTCTCGTTCGTGAACTTGCAGAAGTTCACCTTGAACGAGTGGGTCGACAACCCGAGCATGTAGATGTTGGCGCCCGAGCAGAACACCTTGTCGAGCTCGGCCGTGAAGACCACGACCTTGACTTCGGGGTGCTCGAATCGCAGCCGCTGGACCGCATCCGCGAGCTCGATGTCGACCGAGAGATCGTACGAGTTGAGCTTGAGCTCGTAGCCGGGGCGATGCGGGTGCTCGGCGTCCACCGCCATCACCATCTTCGCGGTGTCACCCGAGACCGTGAGCTTCCAGTGCTTGTAGCGACTCGGGTGAGTCTCGAACTGGGTCGGATCCATCCCCGATCGAGTACCAGGCAATTTACTGCTTGTCACCCATCATCACGCTGCACTATAGTGCCTGTATGTCGACGAGCTATCTCGGGACGGTCGGCGGCGCCGTCCGCGCGCACCGGGAGCGCCGGGGATGGTCGCGCCGCGAGCTCGCGACTCATAGCGGAGTCTCGGAGCGGTTCCTCGCCCAGCTCGAGACCGGCGCCGGCAACATCTCGCTGCTGCGGTTCGCGGAGGTCGCCCACGCGCTCGGCACCACGCCGTCGGTCCTGCTCGCCGCCGCCGACGCGCCCGGCGCGGACAAGCCGATCGCGCTGCTCGGCGTGCGCGGCGCCGGCAAGTCCGCGGTCGGCGAGGCGCTCGCGAAGAAGCTCGGGATCGCGTTCGTCGAGCTCGATCAGCAGATCGAGGAGGCAGCCGGCCTGCCGCTCGGCGAGGTGTTCGCGCTGCACGGCGAGGCGTACTACCGCCGCATCGAGCGCGAGGTGCTGACGCGCGTACTCGCGATTCCGTCGGCCATGGTGCTCGCGACCGGGGGCTCGATCGTCAATGACCCCACGAACTTCGCCCTGCTCCGCTCGCGCTGCCGCACCGTGTGGTTGCGCGCGACCGCCGAGGATCACTGGAACCGCGTCGTCGCCCAGGGCGATCAGCGACCGATGGCCGAGAACCCGCACGCGTTCTCCGAGCTCCGAGCACTGATGACCGCGAGAGAAAAGCTGTACGCGCGTGCCGAGCACACGGTCGACACCGCGGGTCGCCGCGTGCCGCAGGTCGCCGCCGCGATCGCCGAGGCCCTCGCGTAACTCGATCTAACCCTCGGGGAAGACCTTGTCTTCGAGCCGCGTGACCCGCGCCGGCAGACCCTCGTACTTCTCGTCGACGACGTCGATCCGGGTCGTCAACTCTTCCTCGCTCGACCGCGTGTGCCGAGCAAGCTCGTTGATCATTCGGCGTTCAGAAGCCTCCACCGTTGCCAGGATCCGGCCTTCGGAGCCCGCGACCACGCGCTCGAGGGTGTCTGCCACGAACGCCACGAGCCGGCGCTCGGAAGCAGTCACCGCCGCCTCGATCTTCTTCTCCAGCCGGCTCTCGAGCCGGTGCTCGGAGGCAGTCACCGCAGCGTCGATCTTCGCCTCGACCTCGATCCGAAGGTCATGGAGATCGGCGCGGACTGC
>JANOPP010000710.1:0-8863 GCA_031421915.1 Myxococcales bacterium
CGACGACATGATCGTCGCCCGCTTCGAAACGGACGGAACGCGCACCTGGATTCGACAGCGCGGATCGACCGGCGACGACCTCGCCACAGACGCGACAGTCGACGCCAACGGCGACCTCTGGATCACGGGCTACACCAACGCCGCTCTCGACGGCAACGCGTACCTCGGCGCCGCCGACGTGTTTGTGATGCGCTATGGGGCCACCGGGACCTGGGCGTTCACCCGGCAGTACGGATCGGCTGCCAACGAGACCGTGTTCGGAGTCAGTGCCGCAGGGGGGGCGATCTACCTCGCGTGCACCACGAGTGGGTCGTTCCACGGCCAGACCAACGCTGGATCCAACGACTTCTGCGTGATCTCGCTCGAGCCTGATGGCAATCATCGTTGGACTCGCATCGTCGGCGGGGCGGGGGGCGACGCTTCGTCATCGTGTGCGCTCGACGTCGGGAATACGGGAATGCTGTTCCTGTCCCTGATAACCAACGGATCCCTCGACGGCCGGCCCAATCGCGGTCTCGATGACGTCGCGATCGCGAAGGTCGACGCCACCGGCCTGCTGCGCTAGCCGGTTCGCGGTAAGACTCTCGGCATGAAGCGAGTCGCGCTGGTGCTGCTGGCCGCATGTGGTGGGTCGTCGAAGCCGGTCGATCCGGGCGGCGCGGTGCTGACAGCGGCTCCTCCGAGCAGGCCACCGGTCGCTGCCGTGAAGGTCGTGACCGACACGATGCACGGCGTCGCCGTCGCGGATCCGTACCGCTGGCTCGAGGACGCCACGGCCGATGTGAAGGCGTGGACGGCCGGGCAGAATGCGCACTCCCGCACGATCCTCGACGCCTCGCCGGAGCGCGACAAGCTGCGCGCCGAGCTGACCGCGATCTACAAGGCGCCGACGACCTACTACTACAGCTTTCAGGTCGCTGCGGGGCGGCTGTTCGCGATGCGAAAGGAGCCGACGAAGGAGCAATCGGAGCTGATCGTCCTCGACGGTCCCGACAGCCTCGCAGGCCTCAAGCTGATCCTCGATCCGACCGCGAGGGGCGGTGCACTGCAGGCGATCGACTGGTTCGTGCCATCGCCCGATGGCAAGCGCGTCGCGGTCTCGCTGTCCTCCGGGGGCAGCGAGAAGGGCGACCTCCACATCGTCGACCTCGACGGCAAGGACGTCGAGCCCGTGATCCCGAACGTTCAGCGCGCGACGGGGCTCGGCGACGCCGCGTGGACGCCGAATGGCAAGGGCTTCTACTACACGCGCTATCCATCGGCCGGCGAGAAACCCGAGGAGGAGCGCGACTTCTGGATCCAGCTCTACTTCCACGAGCTCGGCACGCCGATCGCGAGTGACCGCTACGAGCTCGGCAAGGGCGCGCCCAAGATCGCCGAGTTTCTCCTCGAGGTCGACGCGCTCGGCCGCGTGATCTGCTCGATCCAGAACGGCGACGGCGGCACGTTCCAGCATCACCTGCGCGATACCCGCGGCGTGTGGCGTCAGCTCACCGACTGGACCGATCAGATCGCGTTCGTCGGGTTCTCGCACCACCCCAACGATCTGTGGCTGATCTCCCGCAAGGACGCGCCGCGCGGCAAGATCTTGCGGCTGCCGTTCGCGGCGAAGAGCCTCGCCGAGGCCAAGGTGGTCGTGCCCGAAGGCAAGGACGCCCTCATCAGCGACTTCTATTCGGGCCAGGGCGTCGCCGACACCGGTGAGAACCTCTACGCCAGCTACCAGACCGGCGGCCCCAGCGAGATGCGCGTGTTCACCCGGGTCGGCGGGCCCCGGACGCCACCTGGGCTGCCCCCCGTGTCGGCGACGAGCAATCCGGTACCGTGGAAGGACGGCGTGATCGTCGGTGCCGCGGGGTACACGCGACCGTGGACCTGGTACCGGTTCTCGGGGAAGACCGGCGAGCTCACCAAACTCGAGGCGCTGACCGCGAACGTCCCGGTCGATCTCTCCAGCTTCGAGGTCGAGCGTCAGTTCGCGACGTCGAAGGACGGCACGCAGGTCCCACTCAACATCGTGTGGCCCAAGGGCGCACCGCGCGACGGCTCGGTCCCCTGCCTCGCGACTGGCTACGGCGGCTACGCGATCAGCCTCGCACCCTATTACCTCGTGGAGATGGCGCCGTTGCTGATGCGTGGTGTGTGCATCGTGGTGGCAAACCTGCGCGGCGGTGGCGAGTTCGGCGAGGCGTGGCATCACGCGGGCCGGCTGACGGCCAAGCAGAACGTGTTCGACGATTTCGCGGCCGTGCTCGCCTTCCTCGTCGAGAAGAAGTACACCGCGCGCGAGCGTCTCGCGATCATCGGTGGCTCGAACGGCGGCCTGTTGATGGGCGCGATCCTGACCCAGCACCCCGAGCTCGTGAACGCCGTGATCGCGGAGGTCGGGATTCAAGACATGGTCCGCTCCGAGCTGTCGGCGAACGGCGAGTACAACAAGGTCGAGTTCGGCACGGTGAAAGACCCGACGCAGTTCGCGGCGATCCACGCGTACTCTCCGTATCACCACGTCACGCCACGCGCGTACCCGGCGACGCTGATGGTGACCGGTGACAACGATGCGCGCGTCGAGTCGTGGCACTCGCGCAAGATGACTGCGGCGCTCCAGGCCGCGCAGACTGGGTCGGCGCCGATCCTTCTCCGCACGTCGGCCACTGCGGGCCACGGGATGGGGACGTCGACGAGCGAGATGATCGAGCAGGCTACCGACGTGCAGGCGTTCGTGCTCGCGCAGATCGCTCCCCGGCGCTAGCCTGGGCAATGGTGGAGCCTGCCACCACCGACGAGCTCGTCGATGTTCGCGCTCCGAGCCCGGCTGCTCGGCTGACGGCGTGGCTCGGGCCGCCGGCCGGGCCCCCTCGGTGCGGTAGCTCGGTGCGTCGTCACGGTACGTGGCGGTAGCTTGCGAGGTACGGCAGAGGGCCGCTGGATCAGGGTGTCGCGAGCATCTCGATGTCGGCGGCAGAGAGCTCGGCCGAGAAGATGTACACGTTGTCGATCGCGCCCTTGACGTGGTTGATGGCGCTGCCGCTGTCGAAGTCGGCTCCGATGAAGACATCGTTGCTGTCGTAGCTGGTTGCGGCCCCGACGGCCTCGGCGATCATGATGCCGTCAGCGTAGAGTCGGACCTTGGAGCCCCAGGTGAAGGCGAGATGGACCCAGGTGTTGTTCGGCGTCGACCACGTCGTGAGCGCATAGGCGTCGACCCCGGTAGAGTCGCCACCGCCGAAGACGCTCAGCATCGTTCGCTGAGAGAGAAACACCTCCCAGCTGTTCGCATCGAGCGTCCCGAACGGCTTGGAGGCAAACACCAGGTAGGCGTCGACAGCCGGCAACCTGGCATGGTTCGCCCACAGCGCCACGGTCCCGGCCTGCGTGTGGAGCGCGGGCTGGTCGCGATAGCGGATCACGTCGGTGGTCCCGTTGAACTGATAGGCCGATCCGCTCACGCCTTGCACGAGCGTCGGGCACGTCGTCAGGCACCCGGCGAGCCCTGCGCCGATCGCGCGGTTGTCGACGCCGTCCCTCGGATCGTCGTCGAAGGGGAAGAACGCGAGGAGGCCGGGGAGCCTGTCAATAAACGAGTCGACGGGAAGGTCGGTCGGTGAGTCGAAGCCGACGCGGCCGCAGCCCACCACCAGCCCGAGGATCAGGACGCACGCGCGCAAGACTCTATTGTGCCACGACGGCGAGGCGCTGGCGCTTGAGCGCGATCAGCTCCTGGCTCGACGGCACGCGGGCGCGCGGCCCAGTCGGCTCGACGCCGCGGGCGATGAATGCCTTCTTGTATGCGGCGAACGAGCCGCCGGCGCGGTGGGCGTCCATGACGGCGAGGCCGGCCTTGGTCTCGCCCTGCGCGAGCATGTACTCGACCCACGCCCAGCGCGCCGAGGTCGGGCGGACCTTGACCTTGTCGGCGAGGCCCGCCGCGCGCAGGCCTTTGTCGAGCCGGGCGAGCCGATCCTCGACGAGCTTGATCCCCGCGAACGGCGTGCCGTCGAGCGGCGTGTTGCGCTTGGCGACGAACGGCGCGAGGCCGTAGGCGACGCGTGGATGGATCGCGGCGAGCTCCTTCGAGAGCAGGACGAGCTCGTCGACGTCGGCGTCGGTCTCGGTCGGGACACCGAGCATCATGTAGACCTTGAGCGTGTGCAGCCGGTGGGTCGCCGCGTACCGGGCGGAGTTGATCAGGTGCTCCGCACGGGTCGAGCGCTCGACGACACGCCGCATCCGCTCGCTCGCGCCATCGGCGGCGACCGTCAACGTGCGATAGCCGCCCTTCGCGAGGAGGCCGACGAGCTCGTCGGTCAACTTGTCGGCACGCAGGCTCGAGATGCCGACCTTGCGGTCTCCGTCGACGACGTCACGCACGATCGCGGCGATGTCGGGGTGGTCGGTGACGGCAGCTCCGACGAGCCCGACCTTGCGCGTGCCCGGCGGGATCCCAGCGATGATCTTCTCGCGCGGCACGATCCGCATCCCGCCGTTGGTCGAGCGGCGCATCACGCAGTACGTGCAGCCACGCGAACAGCCGCGCGCGGCCTCGGTCATGAACATGTCGGCGAGCTCGGTGTGTGGCGTGAAGATCACGGAGCGCGCAGGCAGCAGCAGATCGTCGACAGCGGCGACCGGCGGGATGACCTCACCGTGGACGTGGGGCAGGTAGTAGCCGGGGCGGCCGGCGAGGGCGGCCCATACACGCTCGCGATCAAAGCCAACGTCGCGACCGATCGTGACGAGCTCCTGGATCAGCTCCTCGCCCTCGCCGAGGATCACCACATCGAAGAACGGGGCGAGCGGGGCAGGGTTCGAGAACGTGAGCGGACCACCCGCGATCACGAGGGGGTGACGATGATCGCGATCGGCGACCAGGACCGGGATGTTCGCGCGCTCGAGCGTGTCGACGACGCCCGCGATCTCGAGCTCGTAGGCGACAGAGTACGCGAGCAGCGGATAGCCACCGACCGGCTGGCCGGTCTCGAGCGTGACGAGGCCACGCTCGGTCCAGCCCTCGTCGGGGAGCATCGCTCGATCGGCGGCGACGCCCGGCATCGAGTGGAGCGTGCGATAGATCTGCTGATAGCCGAGCGACGACATCGCGGCGCGGTACGGGCTCGGATAGACGAGCGCGACGCGCAGCTCGGCCTCCTTGTAGAGCGTGCCGCGCTCGTCGGCGAGCAGTGCGAGGCGATCCATCGGTGCGCCCATCAGAAGCCGCAGGTCGCGAAGTTGGTCTGCTGGACCTTGATCAGCCGACCGTTCACCCGCGCCCACTCGTCGATGCACGAACCGCCCTGGACCGCGGTCGTGCCGTCGCACGCGTTCTGCGTCAGCACGATGTCCGCGGTGCGATCGCCATCGCGATCGACGGCGACCACGACCTGCTCGTCACTGCGGCCGCTCGGCGGCGGCGGGAACTGCTCCTTGGGGAGCATCCGGCCCTTGCGAGGGTGGACCTCGGGGTCGACCACCCCGATCGTGCGCAGCGGGATCGAGGTGAGGTCACCACGAACGACCTCGGTCTTGATGTTCCACAGGCTCTGACACGCGTTCGATCCACCCGTGGAGAACGCGATGGCTTCGGTGATCCGGACCTCGGCGATCACCCCGTTCTCGTCGAGGACAATGATCACCTCGCCGAGCTGCGGCTCCGGCCCCAGGCACGTCCCGGCCTTGTCGGCGCGGACGTCGCAGACGCGCGGGGTCACCGCGGTCCCGCGCTGACGCTCGACCCGGATGACCTTGCCCTTGGCGCGCGGAGCCGCCGCTGCCGGCAGCGCGAACGCGCCGACAACCCAGGCCAAGACGACGAGCCGCGTCACGCCTCCAGCATAGCAGCTGTGCTACCCACGTCCCATGTCGTCTCTGCGTTACGCCGTCCGCATCGACGCCCCGGGCAAGCATCTTGCCGAGGTCACGCTGCGATTTGCCCCGACAGGCGACACCACCGACCTCACGATGCCTGCCTGGTGCCCGGGCAGCTACCTCATTCGCGACTACGCCCGGTTCGTCCGCGATCTCGTCGTCCGCGGTGACGACGGTGCGCATCGCCCCGCGACCAAGATCGACAAGTCGACCTGGCGGGTTGACTCCGCGGGGACGCGCGAGCTGACGGTTCGCTATGCGCTCTACGGCCATGACCTGACGGTGCGTACGAACCACATCGACACGACGCATGCGTTCCTCCACGGGCCCGCTACGTTCATGTATCCGACCACGCACCGCACGGTGCCGACCGAGGTCGAGCTCACCGTGCCGGCGGAGTGGAGCGTGACGACCGCGATGGCGTGGGATCCGGCATCGACGCTCCACGCGGCGAACATCGACGAGCTCTACGATCATCCGATCCATGCCGGCGTCACGCGCTCGCTCGCGGTACCCGCGAAGGTCCCGGTCCGCCTCGTCCTCTGGGGCGACCGCGCGCCGGGCGGCATGTTCTCCGAGGCCAAGCTCGCCGAGGATCTCGGCGCGATTGTCGACGACCACATCGCCCGCATGGGCGAGGTCCCGTTCGATCACTACACGTTCGTCCTGATGCTCGCGCACGACGCGTACGGCGGCCTCGAGCACCGTGCGTCGAGTATCAACCTCTATCACCCGCACTTCGGGACGAGCCGCAAGGCGTACGAGGGCTTGCTGGAGCTGCTCTCGCACGAGCTGTTCCATGCGTGGAACGGCAAGCGGATCGCGGCGCGCCCGCTGCTCGAGTTCGACTACACGCGCGAGGCGTACACGCCGTGCCTGTGGGTGATGGAAGGCTTGACGAGTCACTACGATCGGTTCGCGCTGCGAACGTCGTTGCGGATCACCGCGAAGAGCTTTCTCGACAAGGTGCTCGATGACTGGGCGCGCCTGATGGCGACGCCGGGACGCGCGCGGCAGTCCCTCGAGGCGTCGTCGTTCGATGCGTGGATCAAGCTCTACAAGCCGGACGAGTCGAACCTCAACACGACCGTCAGCTACTACCTCAAGGGTGGGCTCGCGATGTTCGCGCTGGATCTCCAGATCCGCCGCCGCACCGAGGGTGCCCGCAGCCTCGACGACGTGCTGCGCATGCTGTGGCAGCGCTACGGTGCCAAGCGCGAGCCGCACCCCGACAACCTCCAGCCGGTGTTCGAGGAAGCGACCGGGCTCGCGCTCGGTGAGGTGTTCGATCGTCAAGTCCGCGGCACCGAGGATCCCGAGCTCGTGGAGGAGCTGCGCTACATGGGTCTCGAGCTGCGCACGAGCGCCGATCCTGCGCAGGTCACGGACGGAGCAGCGGCCGTGTGGCTCGGCGCGACCGTCTCGGGCAACAAGATCACGGCGGTGTTCGACGATAGTCCGGCCCACGGCGCGGGCATCTCCCCCGGCGACGAGCTGGTCGCGCTCGACGGCTTCCGCGCCATCGGGGAGGCCGATCTGCGCAGCCTGCTGGGGGCACGCAAGCCCGGGGACGAGGTCCGGATCTCGGTGTTCCGGCGCCACCGCCTCCTCGAGCTGCCACTGGTCCTCGCGGCGGCACCCCCGACTCGCTACGAGATCACGGGGATCGCCGATCCGGGTGCGGCAGCAAGTCGCTACCAGGCGTGGCTCGGCGAGCAGCACCCTGGAGCCCATGTTCTCGCGACGATCACGACCACGGCGCGATGGGTTTGACCTGCTACATTAGCCTCCCATGCGCGCGCTCCTGTTCATCTCGGTCCTCTCGGTCCTCTCCGCCTGTAGCCGTGACAAGAAGAGCCAGGATGGTCTGCCTCCTGCGCAGGAGTGGAAGCAGGACTCCACCGGCGCGATGGTGCAGATGAGCCCTGGCGCGAAGCAACCGGCACCGCCGCCTGGTATGGCGGCCGCAGGTGGAAATCCTCACGGCGGCGATCCGAACGATCCGCACGCGGGCCTCGGCATCGATCCTACGGATCCCCACGGCGGCATGGGCGGCGGCGGTGGCGGTGGCGGCAGCCCCGACGTCGCCGCGATGGGCCTGCCGTCTCCGGATCCGAACCGCTCGATCGATCCGACCCGCTACGTGAAGGGCGTGATCAAGATCCACGAGAAGGCGAAGGCGCGCGCGAAGGCGGGCATCCCGCTGTTCATCGTGGTCAAGCGCGTCGATGCGTCGGGCCAGGCGACCGGCACGGCTCTCGCCGTCGACAAGCTGACGTGGAACAACGGCGATCTGATGTTCGAGCTCACCGAGAAGCAGGCGATGGTCGGCGGCACCGAGCTGACCGGCGAGGTCATCGTCACGGCTCGTTACGATCAGGACGGCGACGCGCTGTCGAAGGAAGCCGGCGACATCGTCGGTACGGCGCGCGTCAAGCTGCCGGCCGACAACGTCCAGATCCTCCTCGACACGATCCTGTGAGCTGATCCGGCCGCTAGAAGCGGCCCGAGAACGTCACGCTGCCACCGCTGGGCGTCACGCTCGGCGTGATCGCCATTGTCTGCGACTGCGCCTCGTTCGTCTTGCCGCGTCCGATCATGTAGACCGCGGTGCCGCCGACGACGAGCAGGCCGCCGCCGACGAGGAAGCCGATCTGCATGTATTCGTAGCGCTGGCCCTTGTCCATGTACTCGCGGATGTCGTTGCGCCACATCTCGTTCATGCCCTGATCTTCGATGTCGTCGTTGATCTTCTGGGCCTGCGAACCGAAGTAGAAGCCGAGGCCCAGCGTCACGAGACCCGCGCCCGCGCCGATCATGCCGGCGAGCTTCATGGACGCGCCCGGATCCCCGGGTGGCGGAGGAGGCGGAAGGGAGTAGTCCGAACCTGACCCCGAACCATCCGAGCTGCCCGAGCCACTGCCACTGCCACTGCCCGGAGGCATGACCGGTGCCTTGCACACCGCAGCGTCACTCTCGACGGTGTTGCCGAGCTGGA
>JANOPP010000711.1:0-2827 GCA_031421915.1 Myxococcales bacterium
TGTGGAGCGCGTGACCGAACTCGTGGAACACGACGTCCTGGAGCAGGCCCGTGTTCTGGCACTTCTCGCTCGACTGGAAGAAGTTGATCGACTTGCCGTCGAAGAACGCGTTGCACTCCTGCCCGATGTTGACGTTCGCCACCATCTGCTCGCCGAGCTTGGGCATGTTCGGATCGATGTGGAGAGCTACGAAGTCCTTCACGACGTTCGTCGCGATGAACACGTTGACCTGCGCATCTTCGAGCGCATCCGCAGACGCGTCCCACACGGCCACGCCCCCGGGAGCGAGCACGATGCTCGCGACGGCGAGCGGACCGTCGGTCGAGGCTTTGTTGACGATCTTGACGAGGTCGCCAATGACAGCGGTCGTGATCGCCTGATTGACGTTAGCGCCCCAGGTCACGGTGCCGTCCATCCCGGTCGTCTGCGGGGTGCCCTGGACCATCAGTTGCGTGCGTGACGCCGGGCGATCGACGCGAGCACGCGCCGGGTGCCGATCGACCGACTTGTAGCGAACGGTGCCGCTCGCGTACGCGTTCTGCTGGTGCACCGCGAGGATTGCCCCCGTCGCGACATCCGCATACGCGAGGTAACGCCCGTCGGCACCACCGTCGATCGTGAGCGGGCGCGCGACGCGATATCCGAGCACGGCATCGTCGCCGATGAGCGGGAGGATAACCTCGTCGCCGGGCTCGGAGACCGGCGCGTTCGAGAGCGCGAGATCGCGACGTAGCTCGGTCGTCGCACGGCCCTGCACCGCAGCCTTTGACAGCCGCGACTTCGGCACGCTGACCTGCACGTCGGGAAGCGCCTCGCTGCCGATCACGACCATGCGATCGTGCTTGAACCGGAAGCTGAGCTGCCCGCCGACGACCCGGCGCGTGCCGAGCTTCTGCACGAAGCCGATGGAGCGAATCTCGCCGTCGGAGTGATTCGCAACGAGCTCGAAGTCGGCGACCGACGCGCCCGGCGCGAGCAGCGCGAGGTGGGCCGCGAGGAGCTGGCGCGCGAACTGCTCCGCGATCTGCGGCGACGCGCTCGAGCCCGGCACCGCGATACCCGTGCCCCAGATCCGGGACGGCACACCGGTCGCGCGATCGTGCGACGCGGTCCATCGACCACCGGCAGCGGAGGTGAATGCCGACCACGCTGCACTCGGCACCGCGCCCCACCGAACGTCTGAATTCGCACGCAGCGGCTTCGTGATCCCGGCCGCGGGCCGCGCGGTCAGGCTGTCGGCGGCGATCCGAGGAGCCGTCCGCGGAACGACCGCGTGCGCGGTGGCGGCGGCGACAAACAAGCTGCCGGCGAGTGCCGCCGACCCACGAGAACGCATGAGCCGATTAGAGCGCATCCCAGGCGCGAGGCGAAGCGTTTCCACTGGTTCAGCCTGACCGCCAGATGGGGCTCCGAGTCTCGCTGACCTCAACTCTTGAACGTTTTGCGACCTGACCCGGGTCCCCGCCTCGATCCACGACCAACCGTCACTCGTACCCGTCAGGCCCGTCACATGACGCCGGCCACCGGAGACCCGCGTCCTCGATAGGGGTCGGAGCGACTTCTCGATAGAGGGGTCGGAGCGACTTCTCGGAAATGCACTCCGACCCCAACTCGGAACGGGGAAAAGGGGGTCGGAGTGCTTCATCCGTGGACGGCGGCGAGGGCCTCGTCGCGCGCGGCGGGGAAAAGGGGGTCGGAGTGCTTTATCCGTGGACGGCGGCGAGGGCCTCGTCGCGCGCCGCGCGGACGGCGAGGCCGAGCGCGAGCTGACCGCGGGCGCGGACCAGGTTGTGGGCGCGCCGGCTCGGGAACCGCGACGCATCCCATCCAAAGTACTCGTCACGGAACACGTCGACGGCGAACCGCGCGGCGAGCTCGATGCACACTGTCTCGAGGCCCACCACGATCGACGTCCGCTCGTCCGCGGTGACGAGATCATCGGCCACCGCGCGAAAGCCGCGAATCGCCGCGCGGAAGATCGGCAGATCGAACGTCACGCTGCCCGCGTCCTCGCCGTGCGGGTTGCACCACGACCGCATCGCATCGCCGAGCTCGAACGCCATCGTTCCCAGCCCGAGCGTGTCGAGATCGACAAGCGCGAGGCCGCGCACGGGATCCGTCGCGAACAGGAGGTTCGAGATCTTGAGATCGCCGTGGCAGTGGCGACGCGGGGTCACCGGCATCGGCGGCAACCGCGCCGCGGCATCGAGAATCTGCGCCGCGAGCTCGGCTGCTTCGGGGTTGCTGCGATCGGCCGCGTGCTCCGCCAGGCGTGCGAGGTGCGCCGCGGTGTCGTGCACGCCGGCGCGCGCGAACGCGTAGTCGTGCTCGAGATCCGCGACGGCGCGATGGAACCGGCCGACGAGCGCACCGCCGGCTTCGGCCCACGCGGGATCGGGAACGCGGTGGACGGTCGTCCCGTCGACCCACGACAGCGCGCGCCAGACGCGATCCTCGTGCTCGACCCATGCCATCCCGCCGGCGGTGCGCAGGAGACGCGGCGTGACGAGACCACGCCTGGCGAGGTGAGCGGTGACCGCTTCGAGATCGAGGTTGACCGTCGCGGCGAAGACCGGGTGCAGCCGCTGCACGACAGCGACCGCGACGCCGTCAACCCGCACGGCATACGTCGCGTTGATCAGACCACCGGCGAGCGGCGTCGCGTTCGTGGGCTCCCAGCCCCACGCCGCGAGCACATCCGCCGGCGGCGCGCTCACTGCTTGACGATCTCGAACAGCTCGACGTCGAACACGAGCATCCCCTGCGGGCCTCCGCCACCGGCATAGGCGAGCTCCTGCGGGATCCACAGGCGTGCGGACTCGCCGAC
>JANOPP010000712.1:0-3936 GCA_031421915.1 Myxococcales bacterium
AAACTTGGAAACTGGTTCCCTGACCGCGAAGCTTCCTGGTGAAATCTGCGCCACCACCGGCTCTCCGATTGATGTCTTTGCATCTTTGTGTGGAGCGAAACGCTCCACACAACGATGCTCGTCGCGATGGGACGCACACCGGCCGGATGCTAGGCGTGGCCCCGCTGGCTGTGCGGAGTTCGAGTTCTCGATGCCGGAGTCTGCACCCGACTGGACTGCCACCGCCGAAATTTCCTGGGAACAACAATCTGACGGAATCGGATGAAGGCTTACTTTCGGAGTACATCGACGAGTCGTTTTGAACAGAATGCGGGAGTAGGGAATCGGGAGTACGCGTGCTGGTGCAAAACGCATCACCTAATCCTCGGATCGCTCGACATGCCGGGCCATCGCGCGATTCGCCGAAGCGAAATTCCCACCGTTGCCTGTGCGGGGTGGCGCAAGACGCATCACCGAATGGGTCTTGAGCTCGCGGTTGCTGAGCGACAGTTACATCTCCCCGATGGGTGGATGAAGTTGACGTTCAGCACGCGGTACAAGCGCGACTCTCCCGCATCCATCCGGGGACGGTTGTCGCGATCACCTACTTGGCGATCGATTCCGCGCTCCCTCGGACGACCGTTGCATCCGGTATCGAGCCCTCGCCTCGTCAAGCTCGCGGACGACGTGAGCCACTAGAGTGTCTGGTGCGATCGCACGAGCGTGCGGTCCCCATTCGAGCACCCACGAGATGATCGGCGCGAGGCTCGGCACCCGGAAGCCGACGCGTACGCTCCCATCAGCCAACGCGGTCACGTGCTGGCTCGGATGCCACTCACGGGACGACACGAGCTGCGCCTTCGCGGCGGTGAACTCGACGATCACCTCGTGAGGGCCGTCTCGATCAGGCAGGTGTGGTCCAAATGCACCCTCGAGCACCTCGCGACGCCCGAATGCTCGGGGATCTGGAAGGCGTGCGCTCGTTCGTACTCGGCTTCGGTGAATCGCTCGATCGCAAACACGCCGAGTGAGGCAGTCGCTACGTCGTCACTGACTCTCCGCAGCTTCGCACCGACCGCATAAAGCCCGTGACGATACATCGCCATCCGGAAGGGTGCGAGGTAGCCGGAAACCACGCGCCGGCGCGCGTCCGCATAACGGTAACGAACGAGCTTGCGGTTGATGATTCCGCTCTGAACAACATCGATGACATCGTCCTTGCCCTCGTACGACTTTGTACCGTGGTCGGGCATGTACACGAACTGTTCGCCGAAGGCGGCATGTTCGGCGCGCTCACGTTCACTCATGCGCTGCTCGAGCTTCGCGAGGACGCTCAACACATCCTCTAGAAACGGCGTGCGCTTGAACACATCGAACACGCGGCGCACCGCGAGCAATGTGAAGCGCTCGCGCTTCGTGATCGACACAGGCGAGTAGTTCCGCTCAGCGGTGAGGAAGGCGTAGATCCGATTCGCGCGCTTCTCGATCTCGACGTCGACGCCTGCATCCTGAAGCTCGGAGAGGTCACGCCGCACGGTTCGCTCGCTTGCACCGACGGATTCCGCGAGCTCGTTGACCCAACGTCCCTGTTTGAACCCACGAAGGCCGTCCAGCACGCGAAACGCGCGCGAGACCTGGCCGTAATCACCGCGCCGATACACGTCGAACTCCCATCAAGGAGGTCCGCGATCCAGCCCAGGAAGCGGGCCGGAACGGGTTCGGGAAGCCTTCGATCGGGGCATCCACGCTCACTTCGACGAAGGTTCTAAGTGGGCTTTTCACCGAGCTTATTCTGCCAGGGATCTCCCATCCCGCAAGGATTGCGGAGTGCCGCGCGTAGGGTGAACGCATGACGACCAACACGGCATCGAAGATCGAGATTCAGCATCCCCCACTTGCACGCGACCCCTTTGGCAACTTGCTCGCGATCCCCGAAGGGACGAGCGCCTGGCGAATTTGTCGCGAGACCACCGGTCGACCGCGGGAGATCCGCGGCCCCGACAAGCAGCCCGTCCGATTTCCGTTGGACATCACGACGGACGAGCTCGTTGACCTTTGCGGGGCCGCTGTCTATCGGGTCTATGCCCTCGATGAGGTCGGAGCGCAGCTTGCCGACGAACACGTCGCCAAGTGGGACCTCACCCCTGGCGCGCCGCGCGAGCTGCGCAACGGCGCCGCCCCCGACGCGCCATTGCTGGCATCGTTGCGACCGAGCGCACCCACCGGCAGCGTGACCGACTTGCGCTTCGCTCTCGAAGCGATGACGCAGATGATGCGCACGAACAGCGATGCACTTCGCATCGTCGCGGAGTCGCACGTCGACCTGGCCAAGACGCTCGCCACGTCGAAGGGACTTCCTTTGCGCAACGGCGCGTTCCTTGCTCCGGCGATGACTCTCGGAGACGCCGAGGACGAGGACGATGAAAGCGAGGAGAGGCCACGGCATCTGGTGGAGCTGTTGATGCCGTTCGCAGAGAAGGTCGCAGAGATCGTTCCGGGTCTCGTCATGGGCAAGGTGATGCAGGCGAACAATGGGCAGGGAGTTACCAAGGCGCTCGCTCCGGCTGACTCGCCGCATGTCGACGGCGATCTCGCGAATCGCCCCGGCTTCGAGCTCCGCGACGACGTGGACCTTGGATACGCAAAGCGGAAAGGCGATGCGAAGCGGGCTGCGAGAGAGCAACAGGAGGCTCGTGCAACCGCTATGGCTTCGATGCAGGCACGCATCATGGCCGACCCGGCTGTCGTGCAGCATCTGTTCGCGATCAAGCAGCAGCTCGCGGCGGACGAGATCGAGACGCTGATGGGTGCGGTCGCCCAGGCTTCGGAGGGCGAACAGCTCAAGTTCATCGACGCGATCAAGGCGCTTCCCGTCGAAGGCGCTGCTGAGTTGTGCCGCGACCTCGTGAAATCGATCCGCGAGCAGTCGGCGCCGGATGCGCCGAACCCCGCGTCTCGCTAACCCCCAATCGAAGAACACAGGAATCAGTCCATGCTCGGAAACAAGACAGAGTTTCAGCCCGTGACCAACCAAACGATTGAAGGACTGCAAGCGGCTACGGCGGATCCGATCGATGCGATGCGGCTTGCGGCCGACTTCTACGCGTCCAATGCATACACGGCCGAATGTGCCCTCGCGCTCGAAATGGGGCGCCCGCTTCCGGATCCGCCGAAGCTGATCTCGCGCTACATGCGAGCACTAGCGAGCGACATCCACGCAAGGTTTCGTGTGATGGCGCCCCTGTTCAGTCCTGACGATCTGCATCGCCTGAAGATGCTCGGACCGATCGTGGAGCAGCGCCTGGAACGCGACGATCAAGTCGCCGAGATGTTCATGACACTACTGGCGATGCAGCCGGCAGATGCGGTCCTGTGGATCCGTGCCCACCTCGACGATCTCGAGGCGAGGTTCGCGTCGTGACGGAACTCGATGCGATGATCCGATCACTCATCCGCGAAGAAATTCGCCGTCTGATCCGACCGGACGCGATCGCCGCGAATGCCGAGAATGGCAACTCCTTGGAGGATCTCGAGTTGCGAGAACGCGCAGCCGATGTAGCCAGCCGGTTCAAGCGGGCACGCGGCAGTTGACATCGGTGGTGCGCGTGTATACCAAGTGGGATGCCTGTTGAGCCGATGACGCAGATCGCGATCCGGTTGTCCGATCGCTTGATCACGCGGATCGACCGCCACGCGAAGCGTCTCGCCAAAGACGAACGTGGCGTGCAGTTCACGCGTACCGATGCCATCCGAGACCTCTTGACGCACGCGCTGTAACCGTCCGGGGGAGGACGCATGGCGCCTCGCCTGCGCGCAACGGATCCTCGCGCGATGCATCGTCGCGGACGTGAGTTCTGGATCACCGCTATCGCTGAGTTCGAGCGCAGCAAGCTGACGCACGAGGCGTTCGCGCAGCGACGTGCGGTCCCGGTGGAGACGCTGCGGTCGTGGATCTAT